>JAJYLG010000004.1 GCA_021787985.1 Chloroflexota bacterium | reverse complement strand
AGTCCCTTGGACCAGAGCCACATGCGTTCGAGGCCCCCTCACCCCCGGGGAGACGCAAGCGCCGGCCGTGCTCAGCGGCGCGTCAGCATCGCCCGCGCCCAGCAGGGCTATTCGGCGGGCAAGACGACCCTCACGAAGGCGCAGGGTTGCCCTGATCGGTCGCGAGGTACCCTCGCTCGCGAGCTCGGACGACGTAGTCCGGTGGGGCCCACCACAGCTTGCCCCCCAGGTCCTCGGTGACCACCCGCGCGGCGTTATACCCTGGGCCGAGGATCACCATCCCGCCGGGATGCGTTGACGCCCCGGCCACATACAGCCCTTTGATCGGCGTTCGGTACCTGGAGCAGTCCTCAGTCGGGCGAAGGTAGCCCATCTGCGTGGACGTGTAGGCGCCATGCTTGATGGAGCCCTGCTGCATGGTGGCGAGCCTTCGCTCGATGTCCAGCGGGCTATACACGAAGTTGAAGAGGACCTTCGCCTTCCGCAGGTTCGGGGCGTACTCCTTCCACCTCTCGAAGCATCGCTCGGCGTAAACCTGCTTGACGCCATCCCATTGCTGGTCGGCCAGCGCGTACGGAGCGTGGCTCTCCCAGCGGAGCGTGTGCAGCGGGCCGTAAGGACCAGTGCTGGCCTGCAGCGGATCATGGAGGCTCACGCACATTGCGCCCCCCGCCGGCTCCGGCAACCGTCCGGCCTCGATATCGCTCATCTGGCTGGTGACGTCGTCGGGAGACTCGATGCCCATGAAGTTGGTGAGCGTGGTGTTCACGTCCGGGTCGAACTCGGCCGCGGTGTACCGCGGAGCCTCCCCCCTGATGCCCAGGTGCGAGGTGAACAGGCTCCACTCCTCCCATTCCCAGCCCTCCAGCGTCGCCGCGAGCCCCGCCGGCAACCGCACACGCCCGATGAGCTTGAGGAACGTCTGCTGAGGGTTGAGGGTGCTGACGACCGCCCGTGCCCGAAACTCGCGCCCATCACCGAGGCCCACGCCCACGGCGACGCCTTCGTCCGTGATGATCCGGTCGACCTCCGCCCACTCCAGGATGTCGGCGCCCGCGGTCCGCACGCTGGCGTAGAGGGCGGACGCCAGGCCGTGCGTGCCGCCCCCCGCACGAGAGCGGCATTCATCATTCTGTAGACGTAGAGGGGAACCATGAAGCCCACCCCACCGACGTCGGGGTGGATCCCCCACATCGTCGCCAGGTGGAGGAGGGCTCCCTGCACACGACGGTCACGAAAGCCGTAGGAATCGACGATCTCCCTGGGCGTCCACTCGGAGATCTCGGCGATCCGCTTGCCCAGCGGCGTCCGATCGAGCAGCTCCGCCTGCTCCACGACGGGCAGGGGAGGCACGTACGTGGCCGGGATGAGCGCCTCGTCGCACATCTCCCTGAACTCCGAGTACATCCTCAGGAAGGCGTCCCCGTCTTCGCTGTTGAGCCGCCGCACCGACGCCGCCGAGCGCTCGGGGTCCGTGTGGAACACCAGCGCCTTGCCGTCCCTATGGTTGTGTCCCGCGGCCATCAACGACAGTGACAGCGGCCAGTTCCCGACACACATGTACAACCTCTTGATCGGCATCCGGTATGGCATCCTGTCCAGGATCCACTGGTCCTCGGAGAAATCGCCGCCGAGGACATTCCCGCCGACGGCGGTGGGGTTGTGCCGCCACAGGTCCAGGGGCGTGTAGAAGAGGGGCTGCAGGATCTGGTCCTTGAACCCTCGCGCCAGGGCGTCCATCACCTCGTTGCGCTTCTCCATGAGCTCCTCGCGCAGGTCATCCCAGCGACCGCGGTCATCTTGCTGAGGTCGTCCGGGCCAACGCCCACGAGGCGGCCCAGGCCCATCGCGTACTCCATCACCTCGGAAGGATGCGTCTCGGGCGCACTGTAGAAGAGCGTCTCCGCTATCTCGATGGCGTTATCCAGTAGGCCCCGGTGGAGTCGCTCCACAACCTCCGCGTCCTTCGCGGAGAAGCGGGCCACCGCCTTCGCCGTCTGAGCGGGGTCGTGGTACACGAGGAGGTTCGTCCCGTCCTTGTGGGTGGTCCCATAGGCCGTGGGCCCGAACGCCATGGTGTAGCCGAACTTCTCCAGCTCCAGGTCCTCGATGACCGGCGACGCTCCGGCCCAGTTGATCGAGGCATGGGGGCTCATGATCGTGTTCGGCCAGGGCTCGGTCGTCGGGGCGAATGTGGCGAGCTCGTGATGCCTCTCCACTATCGCCACCTTGAGGCCCGCCTTCTGGAGGTAGGCTGCAGCGGGCAGTCCTCCGGACAGGCCACCCCCGACAACGACGACGTCGAATGTGAGCGCCATAGGGCACCTCCCGCGACGGTCCGCTTCAGTTTGTGCCACTTGTCGTAGTCTGCCAAGTGTATATAAGTCATTAACTGTCCTTACGTAAGGTACTCAGCGGATGCATTGTGTCAGGAGACAACGCGAACAGGTCCAGAACCGGAGCCCTCACCCGCCAGGCCCTGGACGTCGAACTCGCCGGTGGCCCGACCGGGGACGTGACACCGCTCGCCAGGCGTCGCCGCTCCGGGTCCGAACCTGCTCGGACCCGCGCTCGCAGCCCGGCACCCCGAATCAGTCCCGCGGCATGTTCAAGTGAGACGCGCCGCGCGTGGCTGTCGCGGTCTTCAGCTCCCGCGGGTCGCGGCGCGGCGCCGTACGGTGCTCACCATCCGGACGCGGTTCGGGCGGTCGGGGCGGAAGATGGCGCGCCGGTCGCCGACGCGCGGGCGGTGGGTGTTCTACGGCTCGAACGCTCGCGGACGTCACCGTGGTGCGTTGGCCCGCCGGTCGCACGTCGCGCTGCGCCGGCGGCGTGCTCTGGTATGACCAGTGCTCCTGGCCGGTGGTCACGCCAGCGGCTCGCGCTTGGTCGCACGGTACGCGGGCCCGGCGCGCTCCCCGCCCTCGCTCAGTCGCGCCGCTGCCAGAAGCGCGGCCGCTGGCCCGCCGCCAGCACGCGCTTACGCAGTCGCAGAGCCTTCGGCGTGGCCTCGAGCGCCTCATCCTCGCGCATCCACTCCAGCGCCTGCTCCAGTGAGAGCCGCCGCACCGGCACCAGCCGCACGAGCTCTTCGGCGGTCGACGAGCGCATGTTGGTCAGCTTGCGCTCCTTGCTGATGTTCACGTCCACGTCCTGCTCACGCGAGTTCTCACCCACGATCATCCCCTCGTAGACGCGCTCGCCCGGCTCGATGAAGAGGTCGCCACGGTCCTGGAGGTGCTCGATGGCGTAGGCGGTGACGCGGCCGGCACGGTCGGCCACCAACGCGCCCGTGGGCCGGTAGGGGATCTCGCCCTGCCACGGCTCGTAGCCGTCGAAGAGATGATTGAGCAGCCCCGTGCCGCGGGTGTCCGTAAGGAACTCGCCGCGGAAGCCGATCAGGCCCCGCGACGGGATGCGGAACTCGAGCCGCGCGCGACCGCTGCCGTGGTTCACCATGTCCTGCAACCGCCCCTTGCGCGCCGCCACCTTCTGCATGACGACGCCGACGTACTCCTCCGGGCAGTCGACGACCAGGCGCTCCATCGGCTCGCAGCGCACCCCATCGATCGTCCGCGTGATCACCTCGGGCTTGCTGGCGGTGAGCTCGTATCCCTCACGCCGCATCGTCTCGATGAGGATCGCCATCTGCAGCTCGCCGCGACCCGAGACCTTGAACGTGTCGGGCGTGTCGCCGTCGTCGACGCGTAGCGCCACGTTGCCCAGTAGCTCGCGCTGCAGCCGATCGCGCAGGTTGCGCGAGGTGACGTACTGCCCGTCCTGCCCGGCGAAAGGCGAGTCGTTCACCGAGAAGAACATGCTCACCGTCGGCTCGTCCACGCTGACGCGCGGCAGCGGCCGGGGGTCTTCCGGGGCGGTCACCGTGTCGCCGATGTGCACGTCGTCGAAGCCGGCAAGCACCACGATGTCGCCCGGGCCGGCCTCCTGCACCTCGACCCGCTCGAGCCCGTCGAACACGTACAGGCCGCTCACCCGCGCGCGGGCCAGCGAGCCGTCCTGCCGCGCCAGCGCCACGTCCAGGCGCGTGCGCAGCCGGCCGTTGAAGATCCGCCCCACTGCCAGCCGGCCGAGGAAGTCCGAATAATCCAGGTTCAGGACGTGGAGCTGCAGCGGCATCGATGCGTCGTACCGGGGCGCGGGGATGGTGCGAATGATCTCGTCGAACAGCGGCCCGAGCCGATGGTCCTCCCCGTCGGGCGTCAGCCGGCAAAGGCCGGCGCGCGCCGCCGTGTACAGCACTGGAAAGTCGAGCTGCTCTTCTTCGGCGTCCAGGTCGATGAACAGGTCGTAGATCTCGTTCAGCACCTCGCGCGGCCGGGCGTCCTTGCGGTCGATCTTGTTGATGACCACGATCGGCGGCAGCGCCAGCTCGAGCGCCTTCTTGAGGACGAACCGCGTCTGCGGCAGCGGACCCTCGCTGGCGTCCACCAGCAGCAGCACGCCATCCACCATGCGCAGCGTGCGCTCGACCTCACCGCCGAAGTCGGCGTGACCCGGCGTATCCACGATGTTGATCGTGTGCTGGCCGTAGCGGATGGCGGTGTTCTTGGCGAGGATGGTGATGCCCTTCTCGCGCTCCAGGTCGTTGGAGTCGAGCACCCGCTCCATCACCTCCTGGTTCTCGCGAAAGACGCCCGCCTGCCAGAGCATGGCATCGACCAGCGTGGTCTTGCCGTGGTCGACGTGGGCGATGATGGCGATGTTGCGCAGCTCCTCGCGAATGGCGGCGCCGGCCGCGGGCTGCGCCGGGGTGGTGGTCGGGTTCATGGCGCTCCTTGCCTGGGTACACCCGCCATACCGTGGCTCGCGTGCGTGCCCGACAACGGCCGCGGGGCCGCCATCTTCCGACGCAGCGTGAGCTGGGGGCGCCGCTGTGGCCGCACGGGAGCGGTGGGCGGCGATGCGGGCGACGAATGCTGTATCCAGCATAGCCGACCGGCGCCGCGCCCGTCCGTGGCCGCGCGCGCTCCGCTAGAATGGTCGCCGGCATGATAGACCCGGCGAGAGCTCGAAGATGACGTCGTGGCCAGCCGCCCGCGGCGGACGCGCCACGCCACCGCCGGCGCCCGAGCTCGCGCTCATCCCGGCCGGCGCGCTCATCATGGGCAACGATGCCGGCCGCGCCGATGAGCGGCCCGCCCACCGTGTGCGGCTCGCCGCCTTCCGCGCCGCCGTCTCGCCGGTAACGAACGCCGAGTATCGGTGGTTCGCCGCGGCGGCCAGTGCCCGGCCGCCGCGGTTCATCGACGACGAGCGCTTCAACGCGCCGGAGCAGCCGGTGGTCGGAGTAAGCTGGTTCGACGCCGTCGCCTACTGCGAGTGGCTAGCGCGCGAGCGCGGCATCCCCTTCCGGCTCCCGACCGAGGCAGAGCGCGAGCACGCCGCCCGCGGCGGCATCGAGGGCGCCGACTGGCCGTGGGGCGCAAGCCCGCCTGCTGAACGTCCGGAGATGGCCGCCGTCGCCACGCTCGACCGGCCGCACGCGCCCCCGCCCGAGCACGCCAACGCGTACGGTCTCCGCTGCATGGCCGAGAACGTGCACGAGTGGTGCGGCGACTGGTACGCGCCTGACTACTACCCGGTCTCGCCGGCCGGTGCGCCCGCTGGGCCGCACCGGGGCACGCGCCGGGCCAGCCGCGGCGGCGCCTGGCGCCACGTCGTCAAGTTCACGCGCGTCTCGGCGCGGTCCAGCCTCGACCCGACCTTCCGCTACAACGACTACGGCTTCCGCGTCTACGCCGACGCCTAACGCCGGCGGGCGACGGTGAGGAGCGCGGCAGCCGTCGCGGCGACGTACCGTGAGGCTGGGGAAGTGCCCACATGACCTGGCAGATGGGCGTCATCGCCGCGGTGCGCATCCTGGGGTCGCTGCCCGTGCTGCGCTGGCCGTTCGCCGGCGGCCTGATCGCCCTGGTGGCCGACTTCAGCGACCTGTTCCTCATGAGCTGGCTGGGAGGCGTGCCCAACTACCAGCGCTTCGACAAGTACGTCGACCAGGTGTACATGGCGACCTTTCTGGCGGTCGCGTACCGCTGGCAGGGCACACCCCGGCGCGTTTCCGTGTGGCTCTTCGCCTATCGCATGGTCGGGTTCGTGGCCTTCGAGATCACCGGCGCGCGCGGGCTGCTCCTGTTCTTCCCCAATCTGTTCGAGTTCTGGTTTCTGTTCGTCGCCGCCCTGAACCACTGGCGGCCGGACTTCGCCTACGCGCGCCGGCAGGTCCTGGGCTGGGGCGCCATGCTGGTCGCCGTAAAGGAGTTCCAGGAGTACGTGCTTCACTGGGGCCGCTGGCTGGACGCGTTCACCGCCTTCGAGGCCATGGAATCGATCGGGCGCTGGGCCACGGCGCCGTTCCGCTGACTCCTGCCTGCTGCAGGCAGGCGCCGCCGCTGCCCCGAGAGATTGAAACAGCGCACCCTTGCAGAATCGGCTACCCTGGGTGCGGCGCCCGGTCGACCGCTCCCCGCGGCGGCCGCCCGCCCGGGAAGGAGATCTCCATGGCAGAGGACGTTGCTGGCAACGGCGTCCCGCGCCTCCGTTTCACTGAGGCAGCGGTCGCGAAGCTGCGCGAGGTAGTGGCGAGCAACCCACGGCCGGTGGCCGGACTGCGGCTGTGGATCGCCGCTCGCGGGCCGGAGGGGTTCGACCACGGGCTGACCCTGGTCGAGGACGGCCGACCGCCCGCGGACCACGTCCGCGTCGAGGCGGACGGCCTCGTGGTCTTCGTGGACACCCGCGACGCGTCGTACATGGACGGAGTGCGGATCCATTACCAGTACAAGGGGCCGCAGATCAGTGGTCTCGAGTTCGAGAACCCAAACCCGCTCTGGCGTGACCCGTTGGCGCTGCGGGTCCAGGAGCTGTTCGACCGCTCCATCAACCCGAGCATCGCCGCCCACGGCGGATACGTGAACCTGCTGGAAGTGAAGGGAACGGTCGCCTACGTCGAGCTGGGCGGCGGCTGCCAGGGCTGCGGCATGGCCTCGGTGACGCTCAAGCAGGGAATTGAGGTCGCAGTCAAAGAGGCGGTGCCTGAGATCGCGGAGGTAGTCGACACTACCGACCACGCCTCCGGGAGCAACCCGTACTACAAGCCGTCGAAGAAGTAGCCGCGGCGGCCGCGCGGCCGAGACGTCCGCGCGGCTCCAGCGGCGCGAGGCTGTGCATGCGTGTCCTGCTGGTCTCCACGTACGAGCTCGGGCACCAGCCGCTGGGGCTGGCCGCGCCCGCCGCGGCGCTCCGTGCCGCCGGGCACGAGGTGCGCTGCTTCGACCTCTCCGTCGAGCCGCTGGACGCGGGAATCTTCGGCAAGGCGGACCTGCTCGGCGTCTCGGTCCCGATGCACACGGCCGCCCGGCTCGGCATCGAGCTGGCGCGCCGCGCCCGGAGGCTGGCGCCGCGCGCACACATCTGCTTCTACGGCCTCTACGCGGCGCCGCTGCACGATCTGCTCGTTGGCGACGGCGTGGCCGACTCGATCGTCGGCGGCGAGTACGAAGCGGGGTTGGTCGCCCTGGCCGACGCGCTCGCCGCCGACCGGTTCGACCCGGCGTGCCCGCCCGCGGGAGTCGGCGCCACGCCCCGCTTCGACCGGCGGCGTTACCCGGTGCCGGACCGCGCGGGACTCCCGCCGCTGCAGCGCTACGCCCACCTCCTATCCGGCGGTGAGCCCGTCCCGGCCGGGTACGTCGAGGCGACCCGCGGGGCTGCGCGCACCGCTGCCGCCACTGCCCCCTCACGCCCGTCTACGGCGGCCGCCTGCGGCTGGTGGAGCGGGAGACCGTGCTCGCCGACATCGCCCAGCTCGTGCGCATGGGCGCGCGCCACATCACCTTCGGCGACGCCGACTTCTTCAACGCCGTGCCGCACTCGCTGGCCGTCCTGGAAGCGGCCCACGCTCACCATCCAGGCGTGACGTTCGACGTCACGGTCAAAGTCGAGCACCTGATCGAGCACGCGGCCGCCCTGCCGCGCCTGCGCGAGCTCGGTTGCCTGTTCGTCACGTCGGCCTTTGAGTCGTGCAACGACGCGGTGCTCGAGCGGCTGGACAAGGGACACACGAGGGCCGACCTGGAGCGGGCCGTCGTGCTCGTGCGACAAGCCGGGTTGGCCCTGCGTCCGACCTGGGTGCCGTTCACGCCGTGGAGCGCGGCGGAGGACTTCGCCGAGCTTCTGCGGTTTGTCGAGCAGCACGGGCTCGTCCGCAACGTGCAGCCGGTGCAGTACGCGCTGCGGCTGCTCGTGCCTCCCGGGTCCCCGCTGGCCGCGCTGCTTCGGGCCGAGGGACGCCTCGGCCCCTTTGACCCCGCCGGCCTCACCTGGACCTGGCCCGACCTCGACCCGCGCACCCGGCCCTTGCGAGCCGAGGTCACCGCCATCGTCGAGGCGGGCGCACGGCGCCGCGAGGACGGCACCATGCCCGACCCGGCGCGGACGTTCGCCGAGGTGAAGCGCGCGGCGCTGCGCGCCCTCGGAGCGGGCGACGGGCTGATGGCGGTTCTTCCTCAGCCGCGGGAGGTGGCGCCGGGGCTCAGCGAGCCCTGGTTCTGCTGAGCGGAGCCCAGCGGGGAGCAGTTAGCTCCCCTCGACAAGGCCCTGGCGGTGTAGGGCCGCGCCGTCCGCGGATTTCGGCCGGTCAGTCCGAGCGGGGGCGTCCAGGCATGAACGCCAGCGGCGCTCCCTCACGCGGCGCCTCGATCTCGAACCGCAGGCGGGCGTGAGCCGCCCGCAGCGCCGCCTCGACGGCCGCGGGCGTCGTGCCGCGCGCGAGGATGAAGCCCAGATACTCGCTGCCCTCCGGCAGCGGCACCACCGGCTGCCCGCGCCGGATCGAGATCGTGACGCCGACCACGCTCGGGACGGCCTCCGCCTCTGCCACACCGCGTACCTCGCGCAGCACCCCGGCAGCGGGAATCGGGATCATCATCACGCCCGCCGCGGCCGATTCGCGCTTCAACGACGTGATCGGCGCGCCGACCGCGTGGCGCAGGATGATCTCCTCGAGCGACAGGCCCGTGCCGAAGCTCAGCGTCCGCGAGCAGAGCCCTCCGATCGAGCGCGCCGCGATGTCCACCGGCCAGGCGCCACGCTCGTTGACGCGCAGCTCGGCGTGGACCGGGCCATCGCGCAGGCCGAGCGCCCGTGCGGCCCGCTCCGCCGTGTCGATGACCAGCGCTTGCTGAGCGGGCGGCAAGCGTGAGGGCGTCACGTAGATGGTTTCTTCGAAGAACGGCCCGACGAGCGGGTCCGGCTTGTCGAACAGCGCCAGAGTCGTCAGCCGCCCGGCCAGCAGCAGCCCCTCCAGCGACACCTCGTCCCCGGGAATGTAGTCCTCGACCAGCAGCTCCCGCGGGGGCTCGCCGCACTCTCCCGCGACGGACGGATCCCGGAGCAGCCGTCGGACGCGCTCGAAGGCCGCCGCGAAACCCTCGGGGTCGTCGGCCCGGATAACGCCGCGACTACCGGAGAGCGAGAGCGGCTTGAGCACGGCGGGCAGGCGCACCTCGCTGGCCGCGCGTCGCGCGTCGCCGTCGAGCCGCAGCAGGTGGAAGTGGGGAGAGGGCACGTCCGACTCCACCATCCGCTCGCGCATCAGGTACTTATTCCGGGTAGCACGGACGGCGTGCACCGGATGGTGCGGCAACCCGAGCTGCCGGCTCGCCAGCGCCGCGACCACCGCCCCACCGTCATCGACCGCGACGATCGCCGCCAGCGGGTTCGACCCGGCGAAGCGCACCACCTGCTCGGTCCCGCGCTCGGGGTGCGCCAGGTCCACGCGCAGCGCGCAACCCGGATGGAGCGCCTCGAGCGCCTGCTGGCCGTCCGACCCGACGACGACCTCGACGCCGATGCGCGCCGCCGCGTCGAGGAAGTCAGCCGCTCGATAGCTGGCGCTGGGGATCAGCAGGAGCACACGCGGCACCGCAACCTCCGCCACCGCACGGGTGGCCAGGTCGATTGTATTCTCTTACCGCGTACCCCCTTGGCGAGCAGGGCTACCCCGGCCGTGCTACACTGCTGACAGGAGCCACGTCCTCAGAGAACCTGGTGCCGGGCCACCCGCCCGCAGCCGCGCTCGATGACTGACGTTGCCCACACCTACGGAGGTCATCGATGTCGTTCACCGATCGAACACTCACCTGCGTCGACTGCGGCGCCAGCTTCGTCTTCACCGCCGAGGACCAGACCTACCACGCCGAGAAGGGCTACACCAACGACCCGAAGCGTTGCCCGACCTGCCGCTCGCAGCGCCGCGGCCAGCGCGACGGCGGCGCGGGCGCGGGCTATGGCGAGCGTGAGATGTACACTGCCACCTGCTCCTCGTGCGGCAAGGAAGCGCGCGTCCCCTTCCAGCCCCGCGGCGACCGCCCGGTCTACTGCTCGGACTGCTTCCGCAAGACCCAGGGCACCCAGCGACCCGGCGGGCGCGACTTCGGACAGCGTTCTTCGAGCCGCGGCGGGCGCTGGTAGCGGCCTGCCGACCGCCTCAGCCCGCTAGACGAGGCGTTTCACCCATCGCTGGCGCGTACGCGATACCGCGCGGCGCGCCGGCGGTGTTGTGCCGATGAGCCGCCGAACCCGCGCGGCCTAACGCCACCCCGTCACCTTCCCCGAGGCGTTCCTCGGTAGAGCAGGCGGGGCGTTCACGATGGGCCGCGCCGCATGCCAGCACGCCGCGACGCCCCCGCCCGGCCGAGTCGCGCCCCCGGAAGGAAGCGAATGACGCAACCAGCCCCGGAGCACCCGGAGGCGTGCGCCGCTGCGGCCGCCGCAGTGGCGAGCTACTGATGCGCGCCGCACTCTCCACCGAAGGACTGGCGCGGTTCAGCGCCGGGCGCCCGTGGCTTGTGGTCGCGTTCTGGATCGTCCTCCTCGGCGCGGGGCTCTTCCTGGGATCGGGCATCGGCGCTGTCCTCACCACCGACTCCGGCCTCACCACCAGCTCCGAGTCCCGCCAGGCCGACCAGCTACTGCGCGAGCGCCTGCACAACGAGAGCGGCGCCCAGGAGTTGGTGGTCGTGCGCTCGCACTCGCTTACGGTCGGCGACCCGGCATTCCGCGACTTCGTCTCGAATCTGGGCGGCCGCATCCGCGCACTGCAAGGGGTGCAGTCGGTAGTTACCTGGTATCAGGCGCAAGAGCCCTTGCTGGTCTCCGGCGACCGGCACACGACCATCGTCGCCATTTCGCTTGCGGGTGACGGAAGCCAAGCGATCGGTCCGCTGCTCAACCTGCTCCACTCCGTGGATGGCCGCGACAGCTACACCGTGGTCACCGGCGGCGACGCGAGCGTGGCCCAGTCCTTCCGCCAGGTGTCGGAGCACGACCTGAAGCGCGTTGAGCTGATCGACATCCCGGTCGCGCTCGTCGTCCTGCTCGTCGTCTTCGGCGCGGCGGTGGCGGCGGGGGTGCCGATCGTGGTCTCGCTGCTGAGCATCGCCGTGTCGATCGGCGCCACGGCCGTGATCGGCCGCGTGCTTGGGCTGTCGATCTTCGTCACGCAGATGATCCTGATGATGGGCCTGGCAGTCGGGATCGACTACACGCTGCTGATCGTCGAGCGCTTCCGCGAAGAGCGTCGTGGCGGCGCCGGGCGTGACGAGGCGATCGCCCGCGCCGGTGCCACGGCCAGCCGCGCGGTGCTCTTCTCCGGGCTGACCGTCATCGTCGCGCTGGCCGGTCTGCTCTTCGTACCGGACATGATCTTCCGCAGCATGGCCGTGGGCGCGATCGTCGCCGTGGTCGCGGCGGTCATGACGGCGCTCACGCTGCTGCCGGCCACGTTGCACCTTCTCGGCGACCGGATCAACGCGCTGCGCGTGCCACTGCTCCACCGTGAGCAGCGCGGACCGCGCGCGAGCAGGTTCTGGAACGCCGTCACGGGCGCGGTGATGCGCCGCCCCGCGGTGAGCGTCATCATCTCCCTGGTCATCCTGCTCGGCGCCGCGGCGCCCTACTTCACCATCCGCCTGGGCAGTGCCGGTGCCGGCACCCTCCCCCGCCAAAGTGATCCGCGCCGCGCGTTCGACATCCTCGAGCGCCAGTTCACCCCCGGGATGATGACGCCGGCGCAGATCGTCGTCGACGCGCCCAACGTCGATGCGCCCCCCGTCCAGGAGGCGATCGGGAAACTGGTCAGCTCCCTCCGCCAGGATCCGGCCTTCGGCCCGGCGACCACCGTCACCAACTCCTCTGGCACGCTGGCGCTCATCTCCGTGCCGCTCGCCGGCGACGCGGCCGGAGGGCTCGCCACCGCCGCCCTCACGCGGCTGCGCGACATCTACATTCCGGCGGCGTTCCACGGCTCGGGCGCTCGGGCGTTGGTCACCGGCGCCACCGCCGGCGTGGTCGACTTCGTCGGCGTGATCCACACCAACACGCCGATCGTCTTCGCCTTCGTCCTGGGCGCCACCTTCCTCATCTTGCTGGTCGTCTTCCGATCGATCGTGGTGCCGCTGAAGGCGATCCTGATGAACCTGCTATCGGTCGCTGCGGCCTACGGGCTGCTGGTGCTCGTCTTCCAGCACGGCGTCGGGCATCGCCTGTTCGGCTTCGAGCAGGTGGACCGCATCGAGGCCTGGGTGCCACTCTTCCTCTTCGCCGTGCTCTTCGGGCTCTCGATGGACTACCACGTCTTCCTGCTGGCCCGCATCCGCGAGCACTTCGACGAGACGCGCGACAACCGCCGCTCGGTGGCGTTCGGCATCCGTTCGACGGCTGGCATCATCACCGGCGCGGCCACGATCATGGTCGCCGTCTTCAGCGGTTTCGCCGCCGGACACCTGGTGATCTTTCAGCAACTGGGCTTCGGGCTCGCCGTCGCGGTCTTCCTCGACGCGACGATCGTCCGCACGGTGCTGGTGCCGGCAAGCATGACGCTACTGGGAAACGTGAACTGGTTCCTGCCGCGCTGGCTGCGCTGGCTGCCCACGATCCACGTCGAGGCAGCAAGGGCGCGCCGCCCTGAGGCCGCCGGCGAACGTTGACACGGCCCGGGCGCCCGCACATCGCGATGCCGGGCCGCCGGCAGCGCCGGCGGCGGCTCGCGACGACCGGCCATCTCCCGCCCGCTTCCCCTCCGCGTCCTCCGCGTCCTCCGCGGTTCGTCCGCCCTCGTTCCCCGTCCCATCCCCCTCCGCGTTCTCTGCCGTCTCCGCGCCCTCCGCGTTTCCCGTGGTCCCCACCTCGCCACATCCGGGCGATCCCCGGCGGACGGAGGTCCAGCTTCCTCGCCGCCCGGTGCGACGCGGATCCTGAGTGATCCTTGGCGATGCGACAACGCCGGCTTTGCATTCTCCTAACACTGTCCCGCCCGGCCCGTGCCAGACTTGAGCGTTGTAACAGACGGGCGGGCATGGCAACTACGACCTCGCCGGCCGTGCGGCCGGGCCGAGGGTGCATGCGGATACCCGGCGGAGCTCAGGGACGGCAGTCCACCCCCGTGGGCGAGCGAGGGCGCTCGCCATCCAGCCGACCCCGAGCTCACGGGCCACCGCGATGCTGCAGGAGGACTGATGCTGTGGAACTACCGCCCCACGGTGGACCCGCGCCCATCTGAACGCGTCCCGACAGCGCCCCGGCAGGTGACTCGCTCCCCAGCAGGATGGCTGCGCAGCGCAGGGGGACTGTGGAGTCGTGTGCCCGTCCCGTGGCGAGCGGGTGCCGTGTGCCTCGCGCTCGTGGCGGCAGGCGCGGGCCCGTGGATCGAGGTGGCGGCGGCGTTTCTCGGGCGGCGAACGCCCTTCTGGATAGCCGAGGATTTCACGGCCTTCTACGCGGCCGCCAAGCTGATAATCTCAGGCTCTGGCCACCGCATTTTCGACATCAGCGCCATCGCCGCGGCCGAGCGCGCGGCGGCGGGCCACCAGGTCGGTGGCACCGGCGTGCTGGCGTACTTCAACCCACCGTTCTTCGCGCTGGCCTTCGCGCCGCTGACCGTGCTCTCGTTGGAACAGGCGTACCAGGTCTGGACAATCCTGAGCCTCGGGCTGCTCGCGCTCAATGGCTGGCTGCTGTGGCGGATCGCCGCACCGCTGCCCCGCCCCTGGCGGACGGCATTGCTCGTGGGCTACCTGACGCTCTACCCGGTCACCTTCGGCCTGCGCCTTGGCCAGTTCTCGCTGATCCTGCAAGCCGCCTGGGGCGCCGGCTACCTGCTCCTGCGACAGGGCCGCGAACGGCTCGCCGGCTTCGCGCTCGCGCCGCTGCTGATCAAGCCGGAGCTGCTCTTGCCGGTGGCCGTCTTCCTCGCGTGGAAGCGGCGCTTCCGCGTCTTCTCGACGCTCGTGCCGCTCGCGCTGGCTACCGCGGGCATCTCGATCGCGATCGTCGGCATCCCGGCGGCGCTCGCCTACCCGGGCTACCTCATGGACTCCACGACCTGGAACAACGGCGGCGTGGCGTCAAACCTGATGTTCAATTGGATGGGCATCCTCGCCGCGTCCGGCGGCGACTCCTTGCACCACCGCGTGCTCGCTGCCGCCGTGCTGCCTCTGGGCACGCTCGCGGCGGCCGCGCTGCTCTGGCGGGGTGAGCTGCGGCCGGGGACTCGGCGGTTCCCGGTCCAGTGGCTGGCGCTCACGCTGGCAACCGTGCTGGCGGACCCGCATCTCTACCTGCAAGATACGGTGCTGCTGGTGCCGGCCGCGGCGGCGGTGACCGCCGTCATGCGGGGGCGCCAGCGTCTCGCCGCGGGCGTCTCCCTCCTGTTCGCCTGGACCGTGCTGCGGCTGGCCCTCTATCCCAACCAGCACCTGCATGTGGATCTGTTCGCGCTCTCGATGGCGGCGACGCTGGGCGCGCTGGTGCTCGCGCAAGTGGCGGCGGGCAGGGGCAGCCCCGTCATCACTCCCGCCCATGCGCGAGAGCCACGGGGGTCGGCCTGGGCCCGCGCCTCCGCATCACCCCCCGCCACTCGACCACGCACTCGGGCATGATTTCTCGCAACTCGGGACTCGATCCTGCGTCCTACTGCGTTTCCGCGCGCGTTGCGGCATGATGAGGCCGGTCGGGTAGACGCCACGGCCCCATCTTGGACCGGAGGGAGCGCAGGAGATGTCCGAGACGTTCGACTGGCGCAGGTCCGTCGCCGACAAGCTCGTGAGCCCGTCTGAGGCAGCGGGAATCGTACAGCCGGGGAACCGACTCTGGCTCGGAGGTTGGAACTCGGTGCCGACCACGCTTTGCAAGGCGCTGCTGGGCCGCAAGGATGAGCTGAGCGATGTCCACATCTACACGTTCCTGTCTCCCTTCAATTGGGATGTTCCGGACGTCGAGCGCGCCTTCAATCTCCACATCGGCTACGCCAGCCCGTTCGACCGCAAGGCGATCCGCGAGGGGCGCTTCGACCTCATCCCCCTCGCCCAGTGGTACACCCACGCCATGCCACCGGGGTTCGACTGGGACTACGACGTAGCGATGATGCCGATCTCACCCCCCGACCGGCACGGGTACTGCAGCTTCGGCCCGGCGTTGTGGTTCGGCCCCTCGGTCTCGAAGCGCGCCAAGCTGCTGGTCGGCGAGGTCCACCCCAACTTCATCCGCACCGGCGGCGAGAACTTCATCCACGTCTCTCGTTTCGCGCGGCTAGCCGAGGCGGACCCTCCGCTGCCGCCACCGATCCCGCCGCGCAGCGAGGCGACGATCTACGCCGCCGAGGTCATCTGCACGTTGATCGCCTCCGAGATCGTCAAGGACGGCTGCACCTTGCAGATGGGGGTGGGCGATGTCTCCGCGGCGCTCGCCGTCTACCTCCACGGGAAGCACAACCTGGGCATCCACACCGAGATCATCCCCGGTGGTGTGGCCGAGCTGGTGCGCGAGGGCGTGGTCACCGGGAAGTACAAGACCTTCCACCCCGGCAAGATCACCGGTAGCTGCCTGGTGCAGATGCCCCAGGAGGAAATCGACTACATCGACGGCCACCCGGCGTTCGAGCTCTACGACTTCACATACACGGACGACCTGCGCAACCTGCTCAAGATCGAGAACTTCGTCGCGGTGAACAACGCCCTCAGCGCGGACATCACCGGCAACGTCTGCTCGGAGAGCATGGGCCACAGCGTCTTCAGCGGGCCGGGCGGGCAGTACGTCTTCGCCACCGCCGCCTCGACCACCAGCGGCGGCTCCGTGATCGTGCTGCCCTCGTCCCAGCTCGTGAACGGCACGCGCGTCTCGCGCATTCTGCCGGTCCTCGAGCCCGGCTCGACCGCCACGGTGCACCGCGCGTACGTCGACTACGTGGTCACCGAGCAGGGGATCGCCCGGTTACGCGGCAAATCGGTCCGCGAGCGCATCGGTGAGCTGATCAGCGTCGCGCACCCCGACTTCCGCGGCGAGCTGAAGCAGGAGGCGAAGCGGCTGCACGGCATCACCGCATAGACCCGGCGGCGTGCGCGGCGGCTCGACGGAGAGCGCCGAGCCGCTACACTTGCTTCGTGAACGCGCACATCCGCTGGGTGCGCCCCGGGGACCTGGCGCGCAGCCCGCGCCCCGGCTACGCGCCCGGCTGGGAGCATGCCGTCGAGCGGCAAGCGGTCGACCGTTGGATCGGCCAGGCACGCGACCTGGGCATTCGCTCCATTATCGTGCTGCTCGACCGCGACCAGCTCCCGCTCTACGAGGCGTCGCTGCCGGACGGCCTGATCGCGCACTACAAGCAGGCCGGGCTCGTCGTTGCCCACGTCCCGACGCCCGACGGCAAGCTGCACCCCTTCACGTCCGAGCAGCTCGACGCCGCCTGGCGGGCGTACCTCGACCTGCCCAAGCCGGTGCTCGTCCACTGCAGCGCGGGCTACGACCGGACCGGCCGCGTCGTCAACTACATCCTCGACCGGCTGGCCGACCGGTCCAACGGCTCGCTGGCCGCCGAGTAGGCCAAGCGATGACCCGCGAGATCCCGCCCGTCGGCGCGGCGCTCGCCAGCTTCACCGTCCGCAGCTCGGCGCGAATCCAGTTCATCGACATCACCGACCAGGTGGGCGCAACCGTCCGCCGTGCCGGGGCCGGCGACGGCTTCGCGCTCGTCCGCTGCCCACACACCACCGCCGCCGTCGCATGCACCGAGCCCGACCCGGCGCTGCTCGAGGATGCCACCACCTTCATTCAGGACCTGCTGCCGCTGAGTCGTCGCTACCGCCACCTGGAGGAGGGGCCGGAGAACGCCCGCGCCCATCTGGCCGCGTTGCTGCTCGGCAGCAGCACCTGGGCGCCGGTGTCCGCCGGGCAGCTCCGGCTCGGCACCTGGCAGCGGCTGTTCTTCGTCGAGCTGTTCGGCCCCCGCGTCCGCCGCGTGGAGGTCGCGTTCGTCCCGGCCAGCGAGCCGCCCCGGGACGCACAATGACCGTCCACGTCACGCTGCCCGCGCGCCGAACGCACACCAACCCGACCACGGCCCTCGTGGACGCGGGCGGGAGGCGGCCGGCCAGCCGCCCCGCCCGCCTCGGCCGGAGCCGCGATGCCTAGCGCGCGCGGCGCCGCGCGAGCACCAACGTCCCCGTGCCGCCCACCACGATGGCGGCGCCGGCGATCGCCAGCCACCACCACTCGGCGCCTGCCGAGGACGGGCCATGGCCGGTGTTCGGCGCCGTCACCGTGCCCGCAAGCTTCGGCGTCGTCACGAACCAGCCGACGCCCGCGCCGATGAAGTTGTGCGTCAGCGCGTCGCCCTGGACCACGGCCGCCACCGGATTCTTCACCGCCGTGATCGGGCTGGTGGCCGTCGTGTTGTAGACCTCGCTCTGCGGCGAGACCGCGCTGCCGGTCAGCGTGTAGTGCACGGGCTTGCTGAACAAGCCGATGCGGCCGTTCGGCCCGGTCACCCGGAATGCGAAGGTCGCGATCACCTGGTCGTCCGGCTCAACCAGCGAGGCGAAAGACGACGGGCTGCCGACCAGCAGCTCGAAGGTGACCGGCACAGCAAACGTGCCTGGGTCGATGGTGACCGACTGGTCGCCCACTGCCACCGTGCCACCCTGCCCGGCCGCGAGCTGGACGGACCCGCCGACCGTCGGGAATCCGAACTGCGCGAAGTCAGGAGCCTGAGCCGGCGGCTGCGTGGGCGACGCCGTGGGTGAAGCGGTCGGCGACGGGGTGGGCGAGGGGGTCGCCGATGCCGCGGGGCTGGCGGTGGGTGTGCTGGTGGTCGCCGCCGTCACGATCACCGTGCCGAGCATGGACGGATGGATGGAGCAGTGATAGGCGTAGGTGCCGGGCGTGCTGAAGGTGTAGGAGTAGCTCGCCCCCACGTTGAGGACGCCCGAATCCCAGACTCCCGTGTCCGAGGTGGCAGTGTGAATGGACGGGCCGTTGTTCGTCCAGGTGACCGTGTCACCCTGGTTGACGGTGACCGTCGCGGGCGTGAACTGGAAGTCGGAGATGGTCACGGCCGCCGTCGCGGCACGCGCCGTGGGCGCCCCGCCGGGGCGGGTCATGCCTCCGCCGAGCGCGGCCGCTACCGCCGCGAGTACCGCCACGGGCAAACCGAACGTGCGGAAGAATCGGTGCACAGAGAACCTCCTTGGCAGCGTGAGGCGTCGTCCGCGACACCCCCTCTCCCCTGATACGCGGGCGCGCGGGCAGCCGGATTCCTCCGCCGGTGCGCCCCGTCTGAACCCCGCCCCCGGCCCTGCCGTCCCGCGCCGGGGTCGGGGCGACGTGAGCGCCACTCGTGCCCGTGATGGGTAGACGATCGAACGCGTTAACCTGAGGGACCTAGAATCGTGGTAGAGGCCGCACGAACCGCGGCCGCGGGAGCGCCGAGATGCTGGTGCGCGACATCATGACACGTAAGGTCGTCACCGTGACGCCCGACACACAGCTCGAAGAGGCCCGGCGGCTGATGCGCCGCGGCCGCTTCCGCCACCTGCCCGTGCTCGAGGCCGAGCGGGTGGTCGCGGTCCTCACCGACCGGGACATCGCCCGCGTCCTCGGCGACGCCGTTGACGGCGCCGCCGGAGAACCACGCCGCCCGGTCCGCGAGGCGATGAGCGGCCCGGTGGTGACGGTCACCGTCTTCGACCCGATCGAGGACGCGGCCCGCATCATGGAGGAACGCGACATCGGCTGCCTGCCGGTGATCGAGGACGGCAAGCTCGCCGGGATCGTGACCGAGAGTGACCTCTTCCACGTCCTCGTGTGGCTGATGGGGCTGACGGAGCCGGGCACCCGCCTCGAGCTCCGCGTCGGCCGGCTGACGGACGTGCTGCCCCGCGTGGTCGACGTGCTCTGCACCTCCCGCGCGCCCCTGCACAGCTTCCTTGTCGGCCCGGCTCGGCCGACCGAGCCGCGGCGCATCCTCCTCCGCGTCGGGACGATCCACCCCGCGCCGCTCATCGCCGCGCTCCGGCAGGTCCCCGGCGTCGAGGTCGTCGAACCGCTTCCGGCCGCATGACCGCCGACGGCGCCTGCTTCGCCTGGAATCCGGCCATCCTCGACTACAACTTCGGGGCGCAGCACCCACTCGACCCGATGCGGCTGCGCGCCTTCCTGGACCTGCTCGAGGACGCCGGCCTGCTCGCCCCGGACGACCCACGCCGCCTCACGACCACCTTGGCGACACGCGACGAGCTCGAGCTCGTCCATCGCCCCGCCTACGTGGACGCGGTCCAGAAGCTGAGCGAGGGCCCACCGTACGACGAGGCGCTCGCCGAGCTCTACGGCTTCGGCAGCGACGACAACCCCGCCTTCGAGGGGATGCACCAGGCCGCCGCGGCGATCGTCGGCGCCTCGCTCGCCGCGGCGAGAGCGGTCGCCGAGGGCGCCTGCGGCCACGCGTTCAGTCCCGGCGGCGGTCTGCACCACGCGCTACCCGAACGGGCATCCGGCTTCTGCATCTACAACGACATCGCCGTCGCCATCGCCGACCTCGTTCATCGTCGCGAGTGGAAGGTGCTGTACGTCGACTTCGACGCGCACCACGGCGACGGCGTCCAGGCGGCCTTCTACGACGACCCACGCGTGCTGACCTTCTCAATCCACGAGACCGGACGGCACCTCTTCCCGGGGACTGGCTTCCTGCGTGAGATGGGCGTGGGCGCCGGCCTCGGCTACGCCGTCAACATGCCCGTCTCGGCCTTCACCACCGACGACTCCTGGGTCGAGGCGGTGGAGGCGATCCTGCCCGGCCTGGCAGCCCGCTTTCAGCC
Organism: Chloroflexota bacterium; assembly: GCA_021787985.1. Lineage (GTDB taxonomy): Bacteria > Chloroflexota > Dehalococcoidia > DSGV01 > DSGV01 > JAJYLG01. Next base: position 73,465 of record JAJYLG010000004.1, on the reverse strand, counting down.
AGACATCATCGTGAGTCAGCACGGTTGCGACGGTCACGCCTGGGACCCGCTCAGCCACCTGCGCCTCACCACCAGCGCCTTCGCCCGCGCGGCGCAGCTCGTGCACGAGCTGGCGCACGACTACTGCGACGGCCGCTGGCTGGCGCTCGGCGGTGGCGGTTACGACGTGCTGGGCGTGGTGCCACGCGCCTGGACCCTCGTCTGGGCCGAGGTCGCGCACCAGCCCCGGCCGGAGACGGTCCCCGAGCCATGGCGCGACCGCTGGCAGGTCTTCGCGACCGACCCCCTGCCCGCGCGTTTCCTCGACGACCCCGCCGAGGTCGTACCGCCGATCCCCCGCGACCCCGAGATCGTCGACGAGAACCGCGGCAAGGTGGCGATGGTGCGCGAGTTCGCCTTCCCCGGCCTCCTTCGCACCGCCTTCCCCTGGCCCGGTCAGGATCGGCCGCGCTGGCCCGAGCAGCGACCGGCGGCCCAGTCACGAACCGAGCGCGTTGACACGGCCAAGGGCCCAGCCTTCCTGCGCGACCTCGCCCCACCCTCGCTCGTCGCGCGCCTCGACATCGACCCGGGCATGCGCGCCTTCATGCGCCGCCCCGATCGCGAGCACAAGCTGCTGATCAACATCGCCGGCCTGCCGGACACCAACCTGACCATCGCCCACACGCCGGAGGGCGTGATCGTCGGCCACGTGAGCATGACCGAGGCCGAGGGCCGCTGGGCCCCGGTGCCGCGCCTGTACGAGGTGGCGATCGAGATCGCCGCCGGCTGGCGCCGGACGCACCTGGCCTCGCACCTGCTGCGATTCGTCACGTCGGCCGATTACGTGGAAGACTACATCCTCGTCGCGCTGGGCTACACCTGGCACTGGGACCTGGATGGCAGCGGGCTCAACGCCTTCCAGTATCGGACCATGCTCTCCCGCCTCTTCGCCAAGTACGGCTTCGACGTCCAGCCGACGGACGACCCGGAGATCATGGGCTCCGAGACCAACGTGCTGCTGGCGCGCGTCGGCAGCCGTGTCCCGTACGACGTGTACGAGACGTTCCACAACCGCCTCTTCCGCCGCGCCGCGTGGGCGTTCTGATCACCCCCCGCGTCAGCCCTCGGGGAGATGGTGGATGACCACACGGTCCCCCAGCCGCGTCGACAGACGTACCCCGGCGACCTTGGCGCTGACCTGGCCCGTCTCCTTGAACTCGAGCTTGAACCAGATCGGCCACAGACGCTCGCCGTCCAGCACCACGTCGACCACGTCGGCGCCACGCAGCGTCACCTCGAGCAGGTGGCCCTCCGAGTCGCCCTCGTCGGGTCCGTCGTCCGCCGCCGCGTCGTCTTCCGCGTCGGCCTCACGCCCTGCGCGCGCCATCATCCCTCCCCGTCCCGCGGCCGGGCGGCGTAGTCGCCCCAGGGGGCGTCGCGCCGCCGGACCGCCTCCTTGTACCCCTCACGCATCGCCAGGTCACGCCAGGCAAGCCCCTCGGGCGTGTGGCGCGCGACGCCGTCGAACAACGTCCCGAACATCTGGGTCGTGCGCAGGCCCATGTTCTCGTAGGCCTGGTTGACCAGCAGCTTGTGCAGTGTGAGCTGATTCGCCGGCGTCGTCGCCAGCCGGCGGGCGAAGTCCATCACTGCCGCTTCCAGCTTAGCCGCCGGCAGGGCGCGCGATACCAAGCCGAGCCGCTCCGCCTCACGCCCGTCGAGCGGCTGGCCGGTCAGCATCACCCGCTTCGCGTGCTCGAGCCCGAGCCGGTAGACCCACATCGCCGTGGTCGGCACCCCCCACACGCGCGCCGGCGGGTAGCCGATCCGCGCGTCCTCGGCCATGAAGATCAGGTCGCTGCACAGCGCCAGGTCCGTGCCGCCACCCACGCACCAGCCGTGCACCTGGGCGATGACCGGCTTCGGGCTCTCCCACAGCATCATGAACGTGCGCACGTTGCGGCCCATGAAGCGGTAGTCGGCGACCGGGTCCCATACGCCGCCGCTGCGGGCCTGCGTATCCGTCTCCTGCTGAGGCGCCGTGCTCAGGTCGTAGCCCGCGCAAAAGGCCCGCCCCGCGCCACGCAGCACCATCACCCGCACCGCGTCGTCGGCGTTCGCGCGCTCGACCGCCTGCTCCACGCCGGCCAGCAACGCGCCGCTGATCGCGTTCAACCGCTCCGGCCGGTTGAGCGTCAGCCGCGCCACCGCGCCCACCGTCTCGTACAGCACCGCCGAGCCATCCACCATCGATCCCTCCTTCGCCAGCCGCGGGTGGCCGCGCTCGCAACGTAGTCGGACGGCGCGGCGCGGACAAGCCCGAGCGGGCCACGTCCAGCAGCGGGCACTGGGTGTCCGCCTGGGCCATCCACGCTATGTTCAGAGGTGACCGAGCGGGGGGTGTGACATGGGCAGGGAGCAGATCGAGGCGCTCATCCGCGTGCTGCAAGCCCAGATCGCCGCGGGACCGGAGAACGTGATCCTCGGCACCTGGACGATCGGCTTCGATCGCACGCGCGACGCGTTCTTCTTCGACAAGTGCGAGTTCGGCGGCTACTGCGAGGAGCGGCCGGCCGTCATCGGCGCGAGCGGCGTCGTGCTCGACCGCGGCGGCCCGCTCCTGGAGGATTCCCCCTAGCCGCCGCCCTCCGCTGCGACGGTCCGCGCACGACGCGCAAGCATCGGCCTGCCACGCCTCTGCGGCGGCTCCCGCAGCGACCTGGGCCGGCCAGAAGACGCGAGCGAGGTCGGGGTGGCGATTCGAGCGACCACGCGCGGCTCGCGCCTGGTGCAGCGCCCAGAGGGTGCGGCCATCGGGCCAGGTTGACTCTTTCTTGACCACCGCGTCCGTTCTGTCTTGACGCTCCCCTGACGCGATCGGCCTTGCCCCTCCCCGCGATCGGTGCTAGGACGATGACGGAACCTCCAGTCCGTGGAAGCTGCGGCAGGCGGGATGATGCGCGCACGGCGGGTGTTCGTGGTCGCGCTCCTCGTGGGGCCGGCGATCGTCCCGATGTGGAGCCGCGTCCCGGATGCCCGTGCGGCTATCGTCGTCCCGGGCGGCTACGTGGAGTACATCCCCGGCAACTGGGATGGCACCTTCTCCTCTTACGCCTACCAGACCTATCGGCTCGAGTTCCTCGGCATGCACTATGTCGGTGGCGGTGGCTACTGCCAGTGGGCGTCTTGCGCCAACGACGGCGGCCAGATCAACAACTGCACCCTTGCCAGCGACCTCGTGACGCTCGCTGACAACCTGCACGCCACCAACCCCTACCAGACCTACACGCTCTACGTCAGTCCGACCGACTGCATGGCCGGCTACAACGGGCAGAGCGTCGCCACCGCGGCCTCGGTCCTCAATGGGACGGTCAACTACCCCAACGTGAACGGTCCAGGGAATGTAACCACCTTCCCCATCATGGACGCGGAGGACTACTGGCCCAACGGGAGCGTGTGCCCACAGGGTTGGAACTCGCCATCACAATTCCCCAACACCGACGCATTCTTCAGCGACTACTACGGCGACGGAGGAGTTGTGCGCATCATTGGACCGGCCGGGTCGGCGCCCATCACCGCGAGCCAGGAGCAGCAGCTCGCAACCGACGGCGACGGGTCCGCCAACCCACTGATCTTCGCGCCCCGCAACGCGCAAGACAACTGGCCCACATCCATCAGCACGGGGTACTACGGGATCACCACCGACGCCAATGGAGGATCAGGCTACTACACGACCGTCTGCGCGGCGATCGATGACTGGACCAGCTATACGAGGTCGCCCCCCGGCTACGACTACGACTTCAACCAGCCGGCCCTCTCATATTCGTGCTGAGCGAGCGGCTCCTGGGCAGGAGGAGACCAGTGTTGCCAAGGAATCTCACCGATACGTTAGACAGAAGGCGCTCCCGGATCCCTCGCGCAGCGTTCGTGCTCGTCAGCGTGTTCGCCGTGGCCGGCTTCGCGGCGGCTTGCTCGGATTCGTCGAAGGTCGACCGTACCGCTGCGCAGACAGCGACCCGACCGGCCGCAACCGCGTCGGGTACACCCCGTTACGGTCCGCCAGCCAAGTACGGTCCTCCCATCGGTTCCTGTCGGGACCTCTACTCACCCGGAATTGGGCCGGTCGCCAAGGCGTTGCTGCGTCGTCATGGTCAGCCAAGCGAGTGCCTCAACCTGTTCTACACGGCGAGTGAGCTCGAGTGCCTTCCTGTGCAGGGGCTGAACGGGCAGCCGAACGGCTGTCCCAACGGCCCCCGGCTGTCGCAGCTCCGCATGGTCATCTGGGGTGCCGTGCCCGGCGTGGCAGGCGGCGACCCCAGGGCCGGCTTTCTCCACTGCGAGCGGCCGCCCAACTACCAGGGGCCGTACTGCGGCCTGCTGAGCGCCGTCAGCGAGGTGAGCCGCCTGCTAGCGAACTGGCACTTCTACTCCTTCCCGGCGGCAGACGCTCACCCCATCGGCTACATCGTGTGGCCGCAAGCGTACCGCTGCGTCGGCAACGCGAGCCAACTCTGGACGTTCCACCTCGACACGGGGGCGTACACACCGGGCTGCACCGTGCCACCGGGCGCGTTGATAAGCAGGCGCCTGGGTGGTTGGTTACCAAGCGCCATAGAGCAGCGCCCGTGTGACGCCTTCCTGGATCTGGGGAACTCCACCCTCACGCCCCTGTTCGCGCAGCATGGCTCGGCGGCGTTCTGCGGCCTGTTCGGCGGCACGCTCCTCGGGGTCGTCAACGGGAGCACGCGCGCCGATGTGGTCGGTGAGAGCCCACAGCCGGGGCTGCTGGTCTGTCGCGCTCCCCAGCCGCAAGGGATAGCTATTGCGGAGCACTGCGGCTGGCTCAACTCGAACGGCGCGTTGCTGGCCCCGTGGGACCTGTTCCTCGATCACTGGACGTTCGTGCCGCTCCCCGTGGCCAGAGGCCCGGTGGACAGCGCCACGTTCGACACGGCTGCCGGCATCGCGTGCCTCACTGTGGCAAGCCAACGGTTCACGTTCGACATACATTCGCTGACCGTGAGAGCGGGCTGCAGCGGACCGTAGCCGGCGGAGCCTGCGCCGTCGACGCGTGGATCCCCACCGTGTTCCGCCAGGGGCGACGGGATGAGCCAGTCACTCCGGCGGCGTTCGCAGAAGCAGCCAGGCCGACCAGGTCGCCATCGCCGCCATCCCCAGCGTGCCCAGCGCGATCATCGCGCCCACCAGGTAGTTCCACCCGGGGAAGCGGATCGCCGCCAGCAGCAGGGCGACGCCCACCAGCAGCGCGGCGAACACGATCGACGCGCTCAGGCGGGTGACCATCCGCTCCAGGCGCCCGAGCGCCTCGTGCAGCTCGCCGTGACGCAGGCTGAGCTCCAGGTCGCCGCGGTCCAGCCGCCGCAGCGTGCGCCGCGCCCAGGTGGGCAGATCCAGCGACAGGATCGCCGCCTCCTGCGCGGCGTGCGCCGCCTCGCGCGCCCAACGCCCCGGCGACCGCATCTCCCGCGCCAGCGCCCGCACGTACGGCTCCATCACCCCGGCGGCGTTGAACTCCGGATCGAGCTGCCGCCAGAGCCCCTCCTGCATCACCAGGGTCTTGGCCAGCAGCGCCAGGCTGGGCGGCAGCCGCAGCGACTGCCGTCGCACCACGCCGAACATGTCGTGCACCACCACGGCGGGGTCCACGTCGCGCAACGTCATGCCGTAGTAGCGGTCCAGCAAGTGCTCCAGCTCGCGCTGCAGCGGCTCCAGGCTCCGTTCCTGCCGGATCATGCCCACGTCGGCGATGCCGTCCACCACGCCGACGATGTCGCGCCGCACCAACGCGCTGCCGACGCGCACCATCTGGAAGCGCAGCCGTGGGTCGACGCTCCCGGTCATGCCGTAGTCGAGCAGGCAAATCGAGCCGTCCGTCTGCACGAGGAAGTTCCCCGGGTGCGGGTCGGCGTGGAAGAAGCCCTCGCGCAGCACCGAGTGCATCAGCATGCGCGCACCGAGTCTCGCCACCCGCCGGCGATCCACCCCCGCCGCGTCGAGCTCGGCCAGCTCGTTGATGCGGATGCCATACAGCCGTTCCATCGTGAGCACGCCCCGTGACGTGTGGCTCCAGTAGATGACCGGCACGCGCACGGCTGGCATCGGGCGGTAGGTCCTGCGCAGGCGCTCGGCGTTGCGGCCCTCGCGCATGTAGTCCATCTCGGCGCGGATGGTCCACGCGAACTCCTCGACGACCGCGACCGCCTCGTACTGCCGCGCCAGTGCGCTGCGCCGCTCGGCCGCTCGGGCCAGCCGTCGCAGGATCGCCAGGTCGTCCTCCACCGTGTCGAGCACGCCGGTCTTGCGGACCTTGACCACGACCTCCGTGCCATCCGGCAGGAGCGCGCTGTGCACCTGGCCGATGGAGGCCGCGGCCAGCGGCGCGTCGTCGAAGCGGGCGAACAGCTCGTCGATGGGCCGGCCGAGCTCCGCCTCGATGCGCGCCCGCACCTCGGAACCGGGCACCGGCGGGACTCGGTCCCAAAGCTTCTCCAGCTCCTGGACGTAGGCGGGCGGCAGGATGTCGGGACGGCTGCTCAGCACCTGCCCGAACTTGATCGCCGTTGGACCGAGCTCTTCGAGCGCCATTCGCAGGTGCTCGGGTCCGGTATACGGCGCCTCCCGGCGCGCGTGGCCCAGGATGCCGCGGTGGAACGGCACCAGCCAGCCGAGGCCGAACACGTCTACCACCCAGCCGAGGCCGTGCCGCGCCAGCACCAGGACAATACGCCGCTCGCGCTGCATCCAACGTATGCGCCTGCGCCGTCCGCCGCCGTCCATCTCCTGAATGCTACCGCGTGCGTGCGTCGGCGCCCCGTGCTACGTCGCCCGCACGGCACGCCGCCTGCACAATGAGTCCATGGACGGGCGGCCAACGGCGGAGCTTCCCCCGTGTACCTGACACACCTGAGCCTGACCGACTTCCGCAACATCCGTCGGTTGGAGCTCGACCTGCAACCGGGACTGGTCCTCTTCGCCGGCCCGAACGCCCAGGGCAAGACCAACCTGCTCGAGGCGATCTACCTCTGCGCCACCACACGCTCCCTGCGCACCGTGTCCGACCTGGAGCTGGTCCGCGAAGGCGCCGAAGCGGAGGGACCACCGGCCGCCCGGGCGGCATGCACCTTCGTGCGGCACGGGGACACGTTCACCGTCGAGGTCATCGTCGCGCCGCGCGGCTGGCCCGCCGTCAGCAGCCAGGCCGCGCGGCGCATCCGTGTGAACGGCGTGCCGCGGCGGGCGACGGAAGTCGTGGGGCTGCTCGCGGCCGTCTTCTTCTCGACGCTGGACGTGGAGCTGGTCACCGGCCCGCCCGCCGCGCGCCGGCGCTTCTTCGACCTGCTCCTCGCCCAGACGGTCCACGGGCACGCGACCGAGCTCAACCGCTACGCCCGCGTTCTGCGTCAGCGCAATCAGCTCTTGCGTACGCTGCGCGAGCAGGGCGGCGACGAGGCGCAGCTCGACTATTGGGACGATCTGCTCGCCGCCGGCGCGGCCGCGATCAGCACAGCCCGCGCGGCCGTCACGCCCGCCCTTGCGCTGCACGCGGCGGCGGCCCACGCCGCCCTGGCGCCCGGAGAGTCGCTGACGATCGACTACCGCCCCGCGGCCCCGAGCGGCGTGGCGCCGCCCACCGACGCGTCCTCGTGGCGCGCGGCGTTCCGCCACGAGCGGCGTCGCGAGCTGGCCGCCGGCATGACGCTCCACGGGCCGCATCGCGACGATCTATCCTTCGCCCTGAACGGGCGGCCGCTCGCGAGCTTTGGTTCGCGGGCGCAGCAGCGCACGAGCGCGCTGGCGCTGCGGCTGGCCGAGGCCGCGGTGATGGAGGAACGCTTGGACGAACCGCCGGTCCTCTTGCTCGACGACATTCTCTCCGAGTTCGATCCGGAGCGGCGCCTTGCCGCGCTGTCGCACGTTGCCGGCGTCAGCCAAGCGCTGCTCACCTCGCCCGACCCGGCGCACTTCGCCGGCGTGCCGCTGGCCGCCGCCTGGCACGTGCACGCGGGCACGCTGCGTCCGCTCGCCCTGGAGCGCGCGTGATCACGGCGTCGCGCCCGTGGACGGCCGGTCGGGCGTGGGCCGCGACGGCTGCGCTGCACGCCTTCGTCGGCGGCTGGGCGCTGCTCGTCGGCGAGCTGATGTGGGATGCCACACGCGCGCCCGGGAGCACGGCGGTGGCGGTTTGGCCGGGCGGCGTCGGCGTGGTGGTATTGGGGTTTGCCGGCCTGGCGCTCGGCTGGGCTGCGCCTGGTCTGGCGCGCGCTTGCTGGGCGGTCGCCGGGCTCGTGCTGCTGCCGGTCGGCATCGCCACCCTGGCCGCCGCCCCGGGGCTGGGCCAGGTGCGACCGCAGGGCCTCGACCCATCGCGGATGCGGGCCGTCGCTGCCATCGGCGGCGCGGCCGCGATCGTCGTCGCGCTTGCTCTGCTCACCTGGCTGGCGCTGACGCTGCTGCGTCGCGGCGGCCGACCCACTTCCAAGGGCGTCGCGGTGGGGGCTGCCATCTACGCCACGCTGCTCCTGCTGCTCGCGACCGGCCTCGTCGCCTCGCTGCCGGCCGTCGTGTACCAGGCGCTGCGCGAGACGCGGCGCCACTACCCGGTTGCGGCGCCCGTGATTGCCCAGGTCGGGACCGCCGTGATCCTCGCCATGGCGGGCAGCGCGCTCCTCTATCACGCCGCGTCGGCGGTGACGGGCTCGCTGTCCGGCCGCGCCAACCTGCCGCGCTTCTGGCCGTGGGTCCTGGTGGCCACGGCCGTCGTCGCGGTTGGAGCGGCCGCTGCGCGGAGCGCCCGCATGCAGGGCGGCGCGCTGGCCGCGCTGACCGTGCCGGCGGGTCTGCTGCCGGGCCTCGCCTTCGCCGGCCTGGCTTTCGTGGGCCTCCGCTGGCATCGCGAGCGAGGACCGCTGACCTGGCGCCAGATGTGGACGGCCTGGGCCTGGGGCGCCGTCTGCGCGACCTTCGCCGCCGCCATGATCGAGATCGCCGCGGAGTTCGCCGTCTTCGCCCTGGCCCTCTCCCGCACGCACGCGTTCGCCCTGGTGACGAACGGGCCCGGATACCGAGGCCTTTTCGAGCACATCGATCGCTACCTGACCCAGCGCGAGGTCACGGGCAACACGCTGCTCATCTACGCCCTGATCGGGCCGTTCGTCGAGGAGCTCACGAAGGGATTCGGCTACCCGATCGCCGTGCGCGCCTGCGCCTCGGCGCGAGACGCGTTCGGCATCGGCGTGCTTGTCGGCGCGGGCTTCGCGGCGTTCGAAGGTGTGGGCTACGTGGCGCTTGCCGTTCACGGGGGAGCGAACCAGTGGTGGAGCGGCGCGTTGGTGCGCGCGGGCTCGACCACGCTGCACTGCCTGGCGACCGGGTTGGTGGCGCTCGGCTGGTACGGGGCGTCGCGGGGGCGCTGGTGGCGCTTGCCGCCGCTATTCCTGGCGGCTTGGGCGTTGCATGGCGCCTGGAACGGCGCCAGCGTGCTGGTGGGCCAGCGCGTCCTGGCGCCCACCCATGGACTGAGCGACGTCCAGCTCGAGCTCCTGCTCAACATCGGCCTGGGCGCAATCGCCGTCCTCAACCTGCTGCTGATCTGGGCGATCGGCGCACGGCTGCGCTCGTGCGCGCCGGCCGCCGCGGTTTCCCAGCCCCGATCGGTGGCTGGCGCGCCCGGCGGAAGCTAGCGGCGTGCCACCGGCTCGAGCGTGGCCGCGAGCTGCCGGCGGAAGAGCGGCCCGCGATAGGTGCGCGGCACCACGGCCCAGAGCGACCCCGGCGCGCAGATGATCTCCACCGGCGTGCTGCCGACCACGTCGCCGTCCGCCTGCACCGGCAGCGGCCGCGGCAGCTCCACGCGGATCTCGCGCGCCTGCGTGTAGACGGATTCCCCGGTGTTGGCGTGCCGGCCGAGCAGCGTACGCGCCAGATGGCGCAGCAAGCGGTTCACCCCGCTGCCGTTGTAGACCACCACGTCCAGCAGCCCATCGTCGACCCGCGCCTCGTTCGTGACCTGCAGCACGCCGCCGTAGCTGCGCGTGTTGCCGACCACCATCACCATGAGGTTGCAGTCGAGCCGCTGGCCGTCGAGCCAGACCATCGCCCGGTGCGAGGTGTACGCGATCGCCTCCCGGAGCCCGCGGCCGGCGTATGCCAGCGCGCCCCAGCGTCGCTTACGCAGCGGCTCGACCAGCGCCGCGACCTGGCTGTCGAGCCCGAGTGAGGCCATCAGCAGGAAGTGCCGCGATCCGACGCGTCCGGTGTCGACGCGTCGCAGCCAGCCGCGGTGGATGGCCGCCGCCGCACGGTCGGGCGCATGCGGCATGCCGATCTCGCGCGCCCACACGTTGGCGGTGCCGCAGGGCAGCACGGCCAGCGCGGTGTCCGTCCCGACCAGCCCGTTGACCACCTCGTTCACCGTGCCGTCGCCGCCGACCGCCACCACCACGCCCACGCCAGCGGCGGCGGCCGCCCGCGCAAGCTCCGTGGCGTGGCCCGGCCCGCGCGTGTATTCGACGGCCGTCTGCCAGCCGGCGACCCGCAGCCAGGCGGGAGCCAGCATCAGGCGCTCGGGCGAGGGCACGCCACGCGCGTTCGGGTTCACCACGAACGTAGCGCGCAGCGTGCGCCTCGCGCTGGCCGCTCTGCCTTCCGTCAAGACGTCCACGGTGGGCATCATTGTAGCGTGCGCGCGAGCGGCGCCCGCCGCGCGGCATACCTGGGGCAGGGACGGCCATGAGCGACATCGGCGTAAAGCGGGTCGACCACGTGTCGATGGCGGTCTGGTCCATCGACCAGCAGGCCGCATTCCTCGAGCGCGTCTTCGGGGTGAAGCGACTCAGCGGCGGCGTCAGCGAAGCGCAGGAATACCGCTGGGAGACCTTCGCGATCCCCAACAGCACGCTCCAGTTCGAGCTGATCGAGCCGACCAGCGAGGACTCCTTCGTGGCTAAGTTCCTGCGCGAACGCGGACCGGGGATCCACCACGTCACGATCGAGGTGGAAGACATCGAGCGCGCCGCCGATGCGCTGCGCACGAACGGGATTGAGCCCTTCCCCAACGTGCATTACGACGGCTGGCGGCAGACCTTCATCCACCCGAAAGACAGCGGCGGCGTGCTCTTCCAACTCTTCACCGCCGCGCCAGCGCCACCCGAGTAGACTCCCGGCGCGGTCGATATAATCGGCGCAGTGCGCCCAAACGGACCATCTTCGAGAGACTGGAGCCCAGAGAATGCCAGAGCGTTCCGCGCAGGCCCGCTGTGCCGTGGCCGCAGGGCCGCTGCGCCCGTTCCCCCTCCCCGGCGACACGCCGCACTACGCGCCCGACCGCGTCGCGGACATCCGTCACTACCGCCTCGACCTGGCGGTGGACGTCGAGCAGCGCAGCATCAACGGCCGCTGCACGCTCGAGTTCAGCCCGCTGGGTGAGGGGATCCAGCACCTGGGACTCGACGCCGTCGAGATGCGCATCGACTCGGTCGTGGACGAACGCGGACGCGCCCTGCAGTACGACTACGACGGGGCTCGGCTGACGGTCCGCTTCCCCCGACGCCTGGCCGCGGGCAGGCGTCACACCGTCACCGTCGCGTATGGCGCGCACCCGCGCCGCGGCCTCTACTTCATCGCACCCGACGAGCTCTACCCCGACCGCCCGCGCCAGCTCTGGAGCCAGGGGCAGGACGAGGACTCGCGCCACTGGTTCCCTTGCCACGACTTCCCCAATGAGAAAGCGACCAGCGAGCTGATCGTCACCGTCCCCGCGGGCTGGACGGCCGTCGGCAACGGCCGCCTGGTGGAGCGCAGCGAGGACCGGGCCGCGGGGACCGCCACCTACCACTGGCAGATGGACGTGCCGCACGTCACCTATCTGCTGAGCGTGGCAGCCGGCGACTTCTCCGAGCTTCAGGCCGACCTGCCTGACCTTCCCGTGCGCTACTACGTCCAGCGCGCCCGCGAGCCCGAGGCCCAGCGAACGCTCGAGCGCACGCCGCGCATGATCCGCGAGTTCGAGCGGCTGATCGGCGTGAAGTACCCCTATCCGCAGTACCTGCAGACCTTCGTCGCGGAGTTCATCTTCGGGGGCATGGAGAACATCGGCGCCACCACGCTCACCGACACGGTGCTGCTCGACGAACGGGCCGCGATCGATCGCGACGCGGACGACCTGGTCTCACACGAGCTGGCGCACCAGTGGTTCGGTGACCTGCTTACCTGCCGCGAGTGGGCGCACGCCTGGCTCAACGAGGGCTTCGCCTCGTTCATGGAGATCGTGTGGCGCGAAGCGTACCAGGGCGCGGACGAGGCGGCCATGAAGCGCTGGGAGGACGCCCAGGTCTATTTCTCCGAGACGGGACGATACGGCCGCCCGATCGTCAGCAACGTCTACAACGAGCCGATCGACATCTTCGACCGGCACCTGTACGAGAAGGGCGCGCTGGTGCTGCACATGCTCCGGCGCGAGCTGGGCGACCGGCTGTTCTGGCGCAGCGTGCGGCACTACGTGTCGCGCCACCGCGAGGGCGTGGTCACCACCCCGGACCTCCAGCGCGCGATCGAGGAGGCCACCGGCCGCACCCTGGACTGGTTCTTCGACCAGTGGGTCTACAAAGCCGGTCACCCCGACTTCAAGGTCGAATGGTCGTGGGACGACACAACGTCCAGCGCGCGCCTGACCGCTCGCCAGGCTCAGGACACGTCCGACGGGACGGTGGCGGTCTTCCGCGCCGACGTGCCGGTGGACTTCCGCTGGGACGGCGGCTCGCAGCAGGCGGTGGTGCACATCCGCCGGGCCGAGGAATCGCTCTACGTCAAGCTGCCCAAGCGACCGACCCTGGTGCGCTTCGACCCGGGAAACCACCTCCTGAAAACCGTCGAGTTCAAGAAGGGACCGGAGGAGCTGGTCGAGCAACTGCGGTCGGACCCCGACGTCATCGGCCGCGTGCGCGCCGCTCAGGATCTGGGCAAGCTCGGCTCGCACCAGGCGGTCGAGGCGTTGGCGCGGGCCGTGCGCCAGGACACCCACTGGGCCGTGCAAGCCGAAGCCGCGCGCGCCCTCGGCGATGTGCGCACGGCAGAGGCGCTCGACCGGCTGACCGCGCTGCTCGACGTCCCGCACCCGAAGGGCCGGCGCGGAGTCGTGTCGGCGCTCGGCCAGTTCCTGCGACCGCGCGCCGCGGAGGCGCTCACCGAGCTGCTGCGCCACGGCGACCCGTCCTACTTCGTCGAGGCCGAGGCTGCGCGGTCGCTGGGCCGCACCCGCCAGCCGGGCGCCTTCGAGGCGCTGGCGGAGGTCATCCGCACGCGCGAGAGCTGGCAGGATGTCGTCCGCCAGCTCGCCTTCGAGGGGCTGGGCGCGCTGCTGGACGAGCGCGCCGTGCCGCTGGCGAAGGAGTGGTCCGCGCCTGGTAAGTCCTGGCAGGCGCGCGTGGCGGCCATCGGCCTGCTGGGCCGCCTCGGCGAAGACAAGAAGCACGTCGTCGAGTACCTGGCGACGCTGCTCGACGACCCGGACCTCCGTGTGCGCCAGGCGGCGACTGTCTCCCTGGCGGCCTGCAACGACGCGGCCGCCGTGCCCGCGCTGCGCCGTCTCGCCGCGCGTGACCTCGACGGCCGCGTCATTCGCCGCGCGCGCGAGGCGATCGCCCAGATCCAGGAGGGCAAGCGCCGCGGCGAGGACGTGCAGCGGCTGCGCGACGACGTCGAGCGCCTGCAGAAGGAGAACGCCGACCTGCGCCAGCGGCTGGAGAAGCTCGAGGCGCTGGCGCAGCCGCCAGCCGGCGGCGACGGGGCGGCCGCGGCCGTGAGGACGCCCGCCGCGGGGTAGCTCGACGCGAATACACTGCCCTGCGAGAGGTCCCGCGCGGCGACGCACGATCAGAGCGTGAGGGTTGGCCCATGGCCCTGGTCATCATCGCGAGTCCGCCTCCGTGCTTCGCCCTGCGACACCATCGACTCGACCCGCTGCGGGGCTCTGTCGAGATCACCGACCCGTCGCATGCCCAGGACGTGGTCCGGGGCATGATGGCGCGGGAGGTTCCGCTATGAAGGGGCTTGACCGCTCGAGTATCACCATCCCCGAGGACCAGATCCGCGCTTCTTGTGAGAGGTGGGGGGACGTGGAGCTCGCGCTCTTCGGTTCCGTCCTGCGCGACGACTTCCGCCCCGACAGCGACATCGACGTGCTGGTGACCTTCGCGACGGGCGCGGGCAACAGCTTGCGCGAGTACCTCGACATGAAGGCGGAGCTCGCCGCGATCCTCGGCCGCGAGGTGGACCTGGTGAACCGCGAGGCCATCCTCGAAAGCCGGAATGGGCTGCGCCGCAAGCGCATCCTCGGCTCGGCCCGGACCGTATATGCCGCCTGACGACGAGGCCACCCTGGTCGTCCCTCCACCCCACCCGCAGCCGGCCTTTGCCCCGCGCCAGGAGGGAGAAGACCGCCGTCAAGGTCATCAAGCGCGGCGGCGACGAAGCGCCGAAGGTGTACGAGGTCTGAGGTAGCTCGCCCGCGGCCGACCGCCGCCCGACCATCGGCCTGCCGCGTATACTGACCGCGAATACGACGCGGAGGCACATGTGAGCCTTCCCTTCAGCCTGCAGGCGAATGAGCGCATCGTGCTGCTGACACGTCGGCACTGGCTCTACTTCCTTCCTCATCTCCTCCTTGACCTCATCCTGCTCGTCGCGCCGCCGGCGTTGCTCTGGTATCTGCTGGGGCTGGCCGGTTGGGCGGCCGGAATCGGCTGGAAGATCGCCCTGGCCATCTCGATCGCTTGGGGGCTGTGGCTGGCGTTCCGCATCTGGCTGCTCTGGTATCGCTACGTCAACGACCTGTGGGTGATCACCGACCGGCGGGTGATCGACCTGGTGCGCACCTCGCCGTTCAACTACCACATGTCCGAGGCGGACCTGGACGAGATCGAGGATCAGACGACGCGCATCAGCGGCGTGCTTGGCACGCTCTTCAACTTCGGCGACCTCGAGTGCCAGACCGCCGCCGAGCAGCGACACTTCGCCTTCCGCGGAGTGGCCCGGCCGCGCGACGTGGCAGCGGTCCTGCAGCACGAGTCAGCGCGCTTCAAGGACGCGGCCAGGCGCGGCTTCGCCTCGTCTCCGTCTGACGACCGGCCGGCCCAGGCCTGACCTCGTGGAGATCGAGCGCCCCGGGGCGCGGGTCTACTACGACGTCCAGGGGAACGGTCCGGCGCTCGTCTTCCTCCATGCCTTTCCGCTCAACGGCGACATGTGGGAGCAACAGGTCTGTCGCCTCCGCGCGGAGATGACCTGCGTCATCCCCGACCTGCGCGGCCACGGCCGCACGCGCGTCACGCCACCCTGGACGGTGGATGACCTGGCCGGCGACGCGTTGGCGATTCTCGACCGGCTCGGCTTCGCCCAGGCGTTCTTCTGCGGCCTCTCGATGGGCGGCTACGTGGCGATGGCGGTCGCCCGTGCCGCCCCCGGACGCGTCCGCGCCCTGGTGCTGGCCGACACCCGCGCCGGGCCGGACACTCCGGCCCGCATTCACGCACGCCGAGCGCAAGCCCAACGCGCGCGCTCGGAGGGCGTCGCCCCGGTGGTGGAGGAGCTGCTGCCGCGCCTGCTCGGGAGGACGACGCGCGCGCGCCGGCCCGAGGTGACGGCCCGCGTCCGTGAGCTGGCGCTGAGCACCACGCCCGAAGGCCTGGCCGGCTCACTGGAGATGATGGCCAGCCGCGCAGACGCGCGGCCCGCCCTCGCCCGCTGTCAGGCTCCCGTCCTCGTCATGGTCGGGAGCGAGGACGCGCTCACCACCCCCAAGGACTTCGCCACCATCGCGCGCAAGGCGCCGCACTCCGTGCTCATCCGTCTGCCCGGCGCCGGCCACCTGAGCAACCTGGAAACGGCCGACCTGTTCACGGCCGAGCTGCGGCAGTTCCTCGCCGCCCTCGCCTGACTTCCCTCAGCCCGCTGGCACCACCGACTGCTCCGGCGTCCAGCGCAGGACCGGCCGCCGCGCGGCCAGCGCCTCATCAAGTCGCCCCACCGGGGCGTCGTGCGGCGCGTCGTGCAGCAGCTCCGGCTCGGTCGCCGCTTCGTCGGCGATGGCATGCATCGCCTTGGCGAAGGCATCGAGCGACTCCTTCGTCTCCGACTCGGTCGGCTCGATCATCAGCGCCTCTTCCACGATCAGCGGGAAGTACATCGTCGGCGGGTGGAACCCATAGTCGATCAGGCGCTTGGCCACGTCGAGCGCGCGGACACCCTGTCTCCTCAGTGCGCGCGCCGAAAAGACGGCCTCGTGCATGCAGGGGCGGTCGTACGGCTGATCGTACGTCGCAGCGAGCCGCACACGCAGGTAGTTCGCGTTGAGGACGGCGGCGGCGCTCATCTCGCGGATGCCATCGAGGCCCAGCGTCCGCAGGTACGCCGCCGCGCGCAGCAGCACGCCAACGCTGCCCGGCCCGGGACCGACCCGGCCGATGCTCCGCTCGGGCCGCACGCGCACCAGGCGACCGTCGCGGCGTTCGATGTGCGGATCGGGCAGGAACGGCGCCAGCGCCGCCGCGCAGCAGACGGGGCCAGCGCCCGGGCCGCCACCGCCGTGCGGCGTGCTGAACGTCTTATGCACGTTGACGTGCATCGCATCGAAGCCCAGGTCGCCCGGGCGGACATGTCCGGCGATGGCGTTGAAGTTCGCCCCGTCGCCATAGAGCAGCGCGCCAGCCCCGTGGACCGCGTCGGCGATCTCGAGGATGTGCTGCTCCCATAGCCCCAGGGTGTTCGGCAGCGTCAGCATCAGGCCGGCGACGTCGTCGCCCAGGGCCGCGCGCAGCCCGTCCATGTCCATGTTGCCGGCCGGGTCCGTGGGGACGGCCACCACCTGATAGCCGCACATCGCCGCCGTGGCCGGGTTCGTGCCGTGCGCGGAGTCCGGCACCAGCACCTTGCGCCGCCGCTCGTCCTCGCCGCGCCCGCGGTGCCACGCCCGCACCATCAGCATGCCGGTGAGCTCTCCCTGCGCGCCGGCCGCCGGGCAGAGCGTCGCCTCCGCCATGCCGGTGAGCGCCTTGAGCGCCTCTTGCAGCTCCCAGAGCGCCTCCAGCACGCCCTGGCTGAGCTCGTCCGGCTGCAGCGGATGGGCGCCGGCGAAGCCCGACAGCCCCGCCACCTCGTCGTTCGCCTTCGGGTTGTACTTCATCGTGCACGAGCCGAGCGGATACATGCCCGTCTCGATGCTGTAGTTCAGCCGTCCGAGACCGACGTAGTAGCGCACCACCTCCGCTTGGCTCAGCTCCGGCAGACCGGGCGGTGCGGCTCGCCGCAGCTCGCCCGGCAGCGGCTCCTGCTCTGGCACGCCGGGCGCCGGCACACCCAGCCCACGCCGTCCGGGTACGGAGCGCTCGAACGTCAGTCGGTCGTCACGCCGGTTCACGACCGCGGCTCCGTCAGCGCCGCGACCAGCGCGTCGAGCTGATCGGGCGGATTGAGCTCGGTGACGGACAGGACGAGCACTTCCGTCCCGCGCCAGACCAGCGGCCGCCCACCGACAATCCCGTGCTCCCACAGCCTCGCGTTAACTGCCCGCGGGGGCAACGGGCCGGCGACCGCGAACTCATGGAAGAACGGCGGCTCGCTGGCCACCGACCATCCCGGCAGCGTGGCGATGCGGGCGGCGAGCGCGTGCGCTCGCTGGTAGCAGGTCTCCGCCAGCTCGCGCAGCCCTGCCGGGCCGAGCAGCGCCAGCGTGACCGCGAACCCCGTCGCCAGAAGCTGCTGGGCCGTGCAGATGTTCGAGGTCGCCCGCTCGCGGCGGATGTGCTGCTCGCGCGTCTGCAACGTCAGCACGAAGCCGCGCCGGCCTCGCGCGTCGACGGTGGCGCCGACGATGCGGCCCGGCATCTGGCGGACCAGCTCCTTGCGACAGGCGAACAGCCCCAGGTTCGGCCCGCCGAAGGTCGGCGGCGCCGCCAGTGGCCCACCCTCGCCGACCACGATGTCGGCGCCGGCCTCGCCGGGAGGCTGCAGCAGCGCCAGCGCCACCGGGTCGGCGCTGGCGCACACCAGCGCGCCGGCGGCGTGCGCCCGTGCGGCGAGCGGCGCCAGCGGGCGGACCTGGCCCAGCACGTCCGGGTACTGCACCGCCAGCGCAGCGGCGCCCGCCAGGTCAGCGTCGGCCGCGCGGGCCGTCTCGACCTGGAGCTGGTGTCCGGAAGCGTACGTGCGCACCACGTCGGCCGCGACGGGGTCGACGCCCTCATCGAGCACGACGCGACGACGCCCGGTGACGGCCGCGGCCATCAGACAGGCCTCGGCCAGCGCCGACGGGCCGTCATACATGCCGGCGTTGGCCACGTCCATCCCGGTCAGCTCGGCGACGGCGGACTGGAACTCGAACGCCGCCTGGAGCGTGCCCTGCGCGATCTCCGGCTGATACGGGGTGTACGCGGTCGAGAACTCGCCGCGGCCGAGAACGTACGCCGTCACCGCCGGCACGGCGTGGCGCTGCAGCGGTCCGCCAAGGAAGCACGGCACGGCGAGCGCATCGGCCGTGCGCGCCGCGAGCGCGCGGTAGTGGCGCAGCAGCTCGGCCTCGGCCATCGGCGGCGGGAGCTCGATCCGTGGGTCGCGCAGATGGGCCGGCAGATCGGCGAACAGATCGTCAGCAGACGCGACGCCGATCACGTCGCACATCGCCCGCCGCTCGTCCGCGACGTGCGGCACGTAGGGGTTGCGCACGGTCAACTCCAGTCCGAGGCTACTCGGCGCCCACCACGGCGCGATACTCGTCGGCGGAGAGCAGGCCATCCGGCAGGCCGCCATCCATCGCGACGCGCAGCAGCCAGCCCTCGCCGTACGCGTCACGGTTGATCGTTTCGGGGCTGTCAACCGCGGCCTGGTTGATCTCGACCACGGTCCCCGACACCGGCGAGTAGAGCTCCGAGACCGATTTCACCGACTCGATCTCGCCCATCTTCTCGAGCGCGGCCACCTTGCTCCCGACGGCCGGCAGGCTGACGAACACCACGTCGCCGAGCTGGTCCTGGGCGAAGTCGGTGATCCCGACCACCGCCGCTCCGTCTTCCACTCGGACCCACTCGTGCTCGCGGGAGTATCGCAGCTCGGCGGGGAATTGCACGGCTCGCCCCCTCAGATACGTTGTGCTCCGAGTATACGGCCCGCTCGCCTCAGGATGACCCGGCCGCCCGCCGGTAAAACGGCCGCCGCACCACCTCCGCCCGCTCGCGTCGTCCGCGCACCTCCACCTCCACGCGCGTCCCCGACTTCGCCTGCTCGACCGGCAGGTAGCCCATCCCGATCGACGTCTCCAGCACAGGCGAGTAACCGCCGCTGGTCAGCCCGCCGACCCGCGCGCCGCCCGCCAGCACGGCGCAGCCGTGGCGGAACACCGGCCCGCGTTCGGCGGCGCGGATGCAGGCGAGCGCTCGCGTTCGGCCGGCCGCCTTCCTGCCGACGAGCGCGGCCCGGCCGCGAAAGTCCCCTGCATCTTCGAGCGAGACCACCCAACCAAGGCCCGCCTCAAACGGGTCGGTCGTCACGTCGATGTCGTTGCCATACAGCGCCAGCGCCGCCTCGAGCCGCAGCGTGTCACGCGCACCCAGTCCGCAGGGCTCAGCGCCGCCGGACAGCAGGCGGTCCCAGACCTCGGCCGCTACCGCCGCCGCCAGCACCAGCTCGAAGCCGTCCTCGCCCGTGTAGCCGGTGCGGCTGACCAGCGCCTTGTAACCCACCAGCGCCACCTCGGTGGTGTGGTGTGGCTCCACGCGCCCGACGATCTCGGGGGCCAGCAGGGCGCCGAGGAGGGAGGCCGCTTGCGGCCCTTGGACCGCCAGCATTGCCGTCGCTTCCGTCCGATCGTCCAGCTCCACGTCGTCTCCGGAGCGAACTGCCGCCCGCAGCGCCTCCAGGTCGACCTCGCGACGCGCGGCGTTGCCCACCACCATCCAGCGCTGCGGGCCGAGCCGGTAGACGTAGGGGTCATCCAGGATGCCGCCCGCGTCATCACACGCGACGCTGTAGTGGCCGGTCTCCGGCTCCATTGCCAGCACGTCGTACGTGACCGTCCGGCGGATGACCGCGCCCGCGTCCGCCCCGGCGAGGAAGAAACGCGCCATGTGCGAGACGTCGAACACGCCGACCCGGCGGCGGACCGCGAGGTGCTCCTCCACGATGCCGCGGTACTGCAGCGGCATCTCCCAGCCGGCGAACGGCACCATCCGCGCGCCGGCCGCGCGGTGCCGCGGGTTGAGGGCGGTCTGACGCGGTGTGGCCGAGCTCACGTGAGGCGCCCCGGGCAACGGCGCCGCCTCACGGCAGCGTCTCCGCGGGCGGCTCGTCCACCAGCGTGCGCTGCCCGGACTCGTCCTCGCGCAGCCGGCCCACGCCGGGATACGGGTTATGCGCGCAGAACAGCAGCTCGTTCCTCGCGACGGCCTCGCGCAGCAGGCGACGGCGCGTCTCGAGCGAGACGAGCGGCATCAGGTCGAAGCCCGACATCCACGCCAGCCGCTCGACCTGCGCCCGGTGCTGCCCGATGTCGCCGATATAGACCCCCGTCTCGTGGCCGCTGGCCAGCACCACCGAGGCGTGCCCCGGCGTATGTCCGGGCGTCGGCACGATCCGCACCTCGGGCGTCACCTGGAACTCGTCGTCCAGGAACGTCACCTGCTTGGTCTCCATCAGCGGCTGGATGTTGTCCGCCACGTAGGTGGCGCGCGTGCGCTCGTTCGGGTGCTCGATCAGGTCCAGCTCCTTGCGCTGCACGTAGTAGCGCGCGTTGGGGAAGGTGGGCACGAGCGCGCCGTGCAGCCGGGTCGTGTTCCAGCCGCAGTGGTCCTGGTGCAGGTGCGTGTTGATGACGATGTCCACCTCGTCGGGGAAGATGCCCAGCTCCGCCAGCTCGCGCACCAGGTAGCCGTAGTCGCCGGGATAGAACCTGCGGCCGCGCTCGTCCAGCTTGTTCCCCATCCCGGTCTCGATGAGCACGACGCGCGCCGCCGCGGAGCCGCGCACCACCAGGCAGTTGAGCGATAGGGGGATCTGGTTGAGCGCGTTCAGCGCGTCCCCCACCACCGGCTCCCACACGGTGCGGGGAACCGGGCCGAAGACGGACCCCGCGTCCAGCCAGAAGGTGCCGTCCGAGATGACGGTGACCTCGAGATCGCCCACGCGATAGACGGGGAACGGTCGCGGCATCCAGCCCTCCATTTCCGGCCGGAAATCGAAGGCCCCTGCGCTATACTGTCGCAAGCGGGCCTTCTTGGCCGGTCATACTGAAAGGAGTCTACCCCGATGCCCCAGGCGATGGCCTATATCCGCAAGGAGTTCGTGCCGCTGTCCGAGGCAAAGGTCGGGGTAATGACGCACGCCTTCAACTACGGTACGGCGTGCTTCGAGGGGATCCGCGGCAACTGGAACTCGGACGACCGTACGCTCTATCTCTTCCGCGTGCGCGAGCACTATGAGCGCCTCAAGAACTCGGCCAAGGTCCTGCTCATCGACCTGCCACAGTCCGCGGACGAGCTAGCCGACCTCACGACCCGGCTGGTCGGCATGTGCGACTTCGAAGAGGATGTCTACATCCGGCCGATCGCCTACAAGAGCGGCGAGGTGGTCGGCGTTCGGCTGCACAACATCGACTCCGACCTGCTGGTGTTCGTGACGCCGTTCGGCGCCTATCTGGACACGAGCCGCGGCGCTCGCTGCTGCACCAGCTCCTGGCGGCGTGTGGCCGACACCGGGATCCCGGCACGCGCCAAGGTCACCGGGATCTATGTCAACTCCGCCCTGGCCAAGAGCGAGGCCGTCCTCAACGGCTTTGACGAAGCGATCATGCTCGACGAGAGCGGGCACGTCTCCGAAGGCTCGGGCGAGAACCTCTTCATTCTGCGCAAGGGCAGGCTGATCACGCCGCCGGTGTACGGCGATGTCCTCGAGGGTATCACCCGCGACACCGCCATCACCCTGGCGCGGGAGGAGCTCGGCGTTGAGACGGAGGAGCGCCCCATCGACCGGTCGGAGCTGTACATCGCCGACGAGGTCTTCATGACCGGGACCGCCGCGCACCTCACGCCCGTGGTCGAGATCGACCACCGCCCGGTGGGCGACGGTCAGATCGGCCCCGTGGCCGGCCGGCTGCAAGAGCTCTACTTCGACGCCGTCACGGGCCGCCTGCCCAAGTACCGCCACTGGTGCACGCCGGTGAGCCCACGGGTCGCCGCCGCGCAGTGACGCTCGCTGCCCCGACCGCGCCGCCGACCGGCTACCTGGTCCGGCCGCCGCGCGGCACGCCGATCGTCGTCGCCCTGCTCGCCGCCGCGTTCTGCGGCGGGCTCGGCCTGGGGTTGGCCGCTCGCGGGCTGAGCACCGGGCCCTCGCTGGCCGGCTATCTCTCCTACGCCGTCGCCTGCGTGCTCGGGCTATTCTGCTTCGGCGCGCTTTACCTGGCCTACGCGGCGGCGGCGCTGCGCTACATCGTCGACCGCAACGGGCTGGCCATCCAGTGGGGGACGATGCGCGTCCTCGTACCGATGTCCGACATCGAGCGCATCGTGCTGGGGCGGAGCCTGGGCGCGCCGCGCGTCCGCGGGCTGAACCTGCCGGGGCTGCACGTCGGCAGGGGCGAGGTGCGCCGGCTGGGCGAGGTCTGCTTCTTCAGCACGCACCGCACGCCGGACGACCTGCTGTATGTCGTGACGCCGGATGCCACCTACGGGCTGACCGTCCGCGAGCCGGCTCGCTTCGCGCTCGAGGTACAGCGCGCCCAGGAGGTCGGGCCGGAGGTGCAGCTCCGCCACGCGCCGGTGCGCGGCTTCGTCGCCGCGTTGCCCTTCTGGCTGGACCGCTGGGCGCAAGGCCTGATGCTCGCCGCGGCCGTGGCGGCCGTCCTGGTCGGCATCGTCGTCTACGCCCGTTTCAACTCGCTGCCGGCCACTATCACCGTCCGCTTCCCCGAGGGCAGCGTCGTCCGCGTCGGTTCGCGCTCGGCCGTGCTGGCCATCCCGGTCTTCGGCGCGATCCTGCTGGTGGTGAACGCCGGCGGCGCGCTGCTGGTGCGCAACGTCAGCCGCGTCATGGCGCTCACGCTGCTCGCCGCGACCCTCGCCTGCGAGCTGGCGCTGGCGATCGGCGCGCTGAACGCCGTCCGCTGAGGCGTGCTCGCCGCCGTAGCAGTACGCGCCCACCCTTGGTCATTCCGGCTCTCCCCCGTCATTCCCGCGCAGGCAGGAATCCAGCCTCGAGCGACTTGCTGCCAGCCCTGGACTCCGGCTCGCGCTCGCATCCACTCGCTTGGCCTGCCTGCTGCAGGCAGGCGATCGGGCGCGGTCCGCCGGCGTCAGCCTCGGATGCTGGCAAGCCAGCGATCGCCGGGATCACGTTGGCAAGGCACTCCACTCCCCGACGACCGCGGCCTGGCGGTCAGTCCGGCGCGCGCTCGGCCCGGGCGCGGCGCGTCTGCGCCGCCTCGAGCTCCGAGTCCGGCCCGCTCGTCTCGAGGTGGAACGCCTCGTGCAGCGCGCGCACGGCGTCTTTGACCCGGTCTTCGGCGATGATGCAGGTGATGCGGATCTCACTCGTCGTGATCAGCTCGATGTTGATGCCGGCGTCGTAGAGTGTGCGGAACATGCGGCTGGCGTAGCCGGGGGTGTTCTGCATACCGGTGCCGACGATCGAGACCTTGCCCAGCCGATCGTTGGTGACGATTCCCGCGCCGCCCAGCTCGCGCGCCAGCGGTTCCACCAGGCGCAGCGCGCGCGGCAGCTCGCCGCGCGAGACGGTGAAGGTCAGGTCCGCGATGCCGTCCACACTGGCGTTCTGGACGATCGTGTCCACCGTGACGGCGGCCTCGGCCAGCGGCTCGAAAATGCGCGCGGCGATGCCCGGCCGGTCCGGCACGCCGCGCACGGTCACCTTGGCGATGTCGAAGTCGTGCGCGATGCCGCGCACCTTGTTGACCGGTTCCACCGTGGAGCCTCCATGGATCAGCGTACCGGGCACCTCGCGGAAGCTGCTCGCGACGAGGATGGGGATGCCGTAGACCTCGCCCAGCTCCACGGCGCGCGGGTGCATCACGCGTGCGCCGTGACTGGCCATCTCCAGCATCTCCTCGTAGGTGATGTCCGTCAGCTTGCGCGCGCGCGGCTCGATGCGCGGGTCGGTCGTGTAGACGCCATCCACATCCGTGTAGATCTCGCAGCGCTCGGCGCGCAGCGCGGCCGCCAGCGCGACGGCGGTGGTGTCGCTGCCGCCGCGCCCGATGGTGGTGATGTCCATCTCGGGGTTGACGCCCTGGAACCCCGCCACGACCACCACGTCGCCGCGGGTCAACTCCCGCAGCACGCGCTCCGGCTCGACGGCGGTGATCCGCGCCTTGCTGTGGCGGGTGTCCGTGCGGATGCCCGCCTGTGGGCCGCTGAGGCTGATGGCGGGCACGTCCAGGTGGCGCAGCGCCATCGCCAGCAGCGATGAGGAGATGATCTCGCCGGTCGAGACGAGCACGTCCATCTCGCGGTCCGACGGCTCGTCGCAAACCTGGTACGCCAGCTCGATCAGGTCGTCCGTCGTGTCGCCCATGGCCGAGACGACCACGACGAGCCCGCGGCGCGAGTCGAGGTTGCGGGCGATGCGCGCTGCCACGCGTCGGATACGCTCGGCGCTGCCGACGCTCGTGCCCCCGTATTTCTGAACGATGGTCCCGCCACGGCTGGTCACGGTCCCGCGGTTACCTCGGCGCCCCGCTCGCCGGGGCAGGTGTAGATCGTGCGGCCGGTGAGCTCATGCGCCGTGGCCGCGGCGGACATCGCGCGGCCGACCGGCTCGGCGAGGGCGTCACCGTCGACGAACGCCATCACGCCGCTGCCCGCGCCCGAAAGGAAGGCGCCGCACGCGCCCGCGTCGAGCGCGGCGGCGAACAGCTCCGGCATGGCGGGGAAGATCGCCGTGCGCGCCGGCTGGTGCAAAGCGTCCTGGGTAGCGGTGCGCAGGCGCTGCAGGTCGCCGGTGGCGAGGGCGGCCACCAGCAGCGCCGTTCGGCCGATGTTGTAGACGCACTCGCGCCGCGTCAGCTCCGCCGGTAGCAGCTTGCGCGCCTCGCTGGTCGGCATGTCCAGGTCGGGGACGAACACGACGCAGCGCAGCGCGGCCGGGACGGGCACCCGGACGTGCTCCACGCCGCGGTCGGACCAGACGACCACCTGCAGGCCGCCGAACATGGCCGGCGTGGCGTTATCGGCATGGCCTTCCAGCTCCGTCGCCAACAGCAGGAGCTCCTCGCGGTCGAAGCGACGGCCGATCAGCTCGTTGGCCGCGACGACCGCACCGACGCGCAGCACGGCGCTGGCGCCCAGCCCACGGCCGATGGGGATCTCGCCGGAGTACGCGGCCACCAGGCCGCGGGGCGCCGGCTGGCCGGCGTGCTGCCAGACGGCGCGCGCCGCCGCCAGCGCCAGTCGCTTGCCGCGCTCGCTGGGGAAGAGCGCCGGCTCGTCGCGCACGGTGAGCGTCAGCTCGCCGTGCAGGTCGAGCGCCATGCCGAGGCTGTCGAAGCCGGGGCCAAGGTTGGCGGTGCTGGCGGGTACGCGGACGGTGACGGTGGTGGACATGTCACCACCACCGTAACGTAGCCCGGCGTTGCGCGCACGGCCTTCCGCACCGGCCCGGGAACCCCGATGAACGCGGATGGGCGACCCGGCGGGTTACTCCCGCGATGCCCCCCCGGTTGCGCTCGACAGCGCCCGCGCCGCTCAGCCTTCGGTCAGGTCGCGCGGCCGGATCACCAGCATCGGGCAGGGCACGCGGGCCACCAGCGCGCCGGCGACACTGCCCATCACCACGCGCTCCAGGCCGCTGCGGCCGTGCGTACTCATGACGAGCAGGCAGCCGGATGTCCGGCGGCTGATGAAGTCGAGGATCGCCTCGGCTGGACGGTCGCCGTGCAGGACCTCCCACTGAACGTTGACACCCTGCCGCCGCAGGTCGGAGCTCAGGTTCGAGACGTAGGCCGACTCGAATACGTCCGTCTGGCCGATGTAGGGGGTGTTCGACGGCGGCAGAACGCTGACGAGGATCATGCTGAGCCTGAGCGCCTGGGCCCACGAGACGGCCAGCGGCAGCACGGCCTCCGAAAAGCGGGAGCCATCGACCGGGACGACCATCTCGGTGAGCGTCGTGCAGCGCGCGGAGTCGAAGTGCGGGCCGACGGCGAGCACAGGGCCGGGGATGGTGCGGACGACCTCGCCGGCGACGCTGCCCAGGAAGACGCGGCTCACGGGGGTGCGGCCGTGGGTGGACATGCAAAGCAGGACGTTGGGACGGTCCGTGATCGCGCCCGCGATCGCCCCCGCCGGTTCCCTGGCCACCACCGGCTCCATGGCCGACGCCCGAGGGCCGAGCTCCTTGGCCTTCGCCTCGAGATAGGCGCGCCGCTCCGCGACGTGCTCCGTGTCTTCCACGACGCTGAACAGCTTGATGGCGGCGCCGTCCGCCTGCGCGATCTTCGCGGCCGAGATCAGGGCGCGTTCCGCCAGCTCCGAGCCATCCAGGGGCACCAGCACGGCCTCGTACATCAAACCCTCCTCACCGATTCTGGCCGGTTGTCGCGTTTCGCGGGGCGCTACATCGCCCCGATCATCTCCTCCCAGCCTGGGATGAACTTACGCCATCCCTCGCGATGATTGCAGTAGTCGTAGAAAAGATAGTAGCTGGGGGCCGTTGGCCGGTGGGGTTCGCGCAGCAGGCGCATGTGCGCCTCGCTCGGTGTGCGCCCGGCCTTGCGGTGGTTGCACGGTCGGCAGGCACTAACCAGGTTCTCCCAGGCGTGCCTCCCGCCGCGGTGCCGCGGGACCACGTGATCGATGGTGAGGTCGCGACCCTGACGGCCGCAGTACTGGCAGGTGTAGCGGTCGCGCTGGAAGATGTCGCGTCGCGTCAGCCGCATCTGCGGCCGCGGGCGGCGGATGAGGTAGACCATACGGATGATGCTGGGGAGCCGGAACTCGTAGGAGGGACTGCGCAAGACGAGGTCAGACTCCTCGAGGATCTCGGCCTTCCCGCGGTCCAGGAGGACGAAGGCGCGGTGCGGGCCACACACGTTCAGCGGCTCGTAGTTCTGGTTCAGGACGAGTACCGGTGATGGCCCCATGAGCCCTGCCTCGCTGGCTTCACGGTAGCAGAGCGGTGTGCGGGCCGGCAACGAATCGTGCGGCTCAACGGCCGAACATGTCCGCGGCACGGTGGAACTCGCGCGGTAGCACGTGCAGCAGGATGGGGAAGCCCTGCACGAAGAGCGGCGCGAGCAGCGCGTGGTTGATGGTGCGCGTCACGCCGCCCACCTGAAAGGTGATGAACAGCAGCAGTAGCGCCTCGACGAGCAGAAAGCCCTTGGCGAAGCCGAACAACGCGCCCAGGATGTTGTCCGCGGGGCCGAGGAGCAGCACCGAGGCCAGACGGCGCAGGTACCAGGCGGCAAGCTGGCCGAAGCCGATGATGGCGAAGAAGATCGCGAGGAACGCGATCACGTCCGAGGCAACGCGGCTGCCGACGAAGATGTGCACGTCATCCGCCAGGCGGCCGTAGAGCCTGCCGGCGAGAACCGCCCCCAGGATGACCGCCAGAATGGTGGTCACCTGGCGGATGATCCCGGTGCGCCAGCCGTCGAGCGTAAACCAGAGCAACGTGGCGACGACGACCACGTCGACCCAGTTCACCGGCGGTCTCGCGGAGCCGGGGATTGCACGCGTATCACCGTCCGAGCCGTGGGGTCACGGGACGAGGCGCCCCGCGCAGTATACCCCGCACGGGGCGGTCTTCGCGGCGGCGACTCAACGGTCGGAGGCGGGCGCCGGGTCCTCGAGCACCTGCACGAACTCCCAGCCGAAGCGGCCCTTGATGCACAGGTGGCCGCCGGCGACGTCGTGCTCCGGCGGCGAGCTGACCTTGACGATGCGGCCGTCCTGGACGTGCAGGGTGAGCGTGCAGCCGACGCCGCAGTACGGGCAGATCGTGTCGGTGCGTTGCTGCCGGGTCTCGTCCCAGGTTCCGTTTCGGCGCATCTCGTGTTCGCTGCGGAACATCAGCGCGCCGGTGGGGCACACGCCGATGCAGTTGCCACAGTAGACGCAGGCGGAGTCCGGCAACGGCAGGCCGAACTCGGTCGAGATGCGCGCCTCGAAGCCGCGCCCGGCTACGGCGATGGCGAAGGTGTTCTGGGCGTCGACGCCGCACGCCTCGACGCACTTGTAGCAGAGGACGCAGCGTGAGTAATCGCGCACGTAGAGCTCGTTGTCGATGAGGGTCGGCTGCGTGACCGTCGCCGCGGTCGAGCCGTCCGTGGGACGGTGATGGCCGGCCTGCGTGTGCCGATGGTCCGCGCCGGGTGTCGGCGGCGCAGCCGGGCCAAAGCGCTCCGGTCGGCCGCCGTAGCGTCGCAGGTGCTCCTCCACCTCCGGCGCGAGCGACAGGTCGGTGGCCGAGGCGAGCAGCTCGAGCACCATGCGACGGCTATGGCGGACGCGCTCCGAGTCCGTGTGAACGACCATTCCACGCTCCACGGGGCGCGAGCAGGCGGGGACGAGCGCTCGTGAACCTTCGACCTCGACCACGCACACGCGGCACACGTTGACAGGCGTCAGGTTCTCCGCGTAGCAGACCGTCGGCGTGGCTACCCCGCGCGCGCGGCATGCTTGCAGCAACGCGCTCCCCTCCGGCACCTGCACCGTCTGTCCGTCGATGGTCAGCTCAACGAGCCCGGTGGGTGCTGCAGCAGGTCCGACGCTCACGTGTCACCTCCGTCCGCAAAGAGCTTCAGCTCGCGCACCGCCGACTCGACGGCGGTGCTCGCCGTCTGGCCGAGACCGCAGATCGAAGCGTCGCGCATCGCCCGGCCGATATCCGCCAGCAGGGCCAGCTCGTCCCGCACCGAGCTGTGCGGGCGACCGGAGACCAGTCGCTCGAGCAGCTCCTCCTGGCGGACGGTGCCGATACGGCACGGCACGCACTGGCCGCACGACTCATCGCGGAAGAAGGCCGCGACGCGCAGCAAGATGCGCCGTAGGTCGACCGTGTCGTCGAAGACGATGACGGCCCCGGAGCCGAGCGCGACGCCGCGCGCCCGGGCGGCCTCGAACGTGAGCGGCATGTCGACCTGCTCCGGCGGGATCACGCTACCCGCAGCGCCGCCGAGCAGCACGGCCCGCAACGTCCGCCCCGCGGGCAGCCCGCCCGCCAGGTCGAGCAGCGCGCGCAGCGTGGTGCCGAACGGCACCTCGTACACGCCGGGGCGGTCGACCCGCCCGGAGACACAGAACAGCTTCGTCCCGGTGGAGTCGCGAGTGCCGATGGCCGCGAACGCCGGCCCACCCTCGCGCAGGATCTCGAGCACGTTGACCAGCGTCTCGACGTTGTTGACCGCCGTTGGTCTTCCGAAGAGCCCGGACTGGGTGGGGAACGGCGGCCGGTTGCGCGGCTCGCCGCGGTAGCCCTCGATCGAGCTGAACAGCGCGGTCTCCTCGCCGCAGACGTAGGCGCCCGCGCCGCGCCGCGGCTCGATGTCGAAGCGGAAACCCCGTCCCAGCACGTCGTCGCCCAGCAGTCCTTTCGCCTGCGCCTGCGCGACCGCGTTCCGCAGCCGGGAGAACGCCAGCGGGTACTCGCCACGGACGTAGACGTAGCCTTGCTCGCAGCCGGTGGCGTAGCCGGCGATCGTCATCGCCTCGATGATGGCGAACGGGTCGTGCTCCATGAGCACGCGGTCCTTGAACATGCCAGGCTCGGACTCGTCGGCGTTGCAGACCAGGTAGTGCGGTCGCGCGGCCGCGTGCGCGACCGCTTCCCACTTGCGCCCGGTGGGGAAGGCCGCGCCGCCGCGACCGACGAGCTTGGCGTCGACGACCTCGCGGATGACGCCGTCGGGTCCGAGCCGCACGGCGCGTCGTAGCGCCTCGTAGCCGCCGTGGGCGCGATAGTCGTCCAGGCTGGTCGGGTCGATCCGGCCGACGCGGCGCAGCAATCGCAGGCTGGCGCCGCCGATCCGTGGAAGCGTGGCTGTCTCCGCGTCCGTCGCGGGGGAAAGCGCGCCGTCGCGCAACGCCGTCTGCAGCGCTGGCGGGTCCACCGGCGCGAGGGCACGCTCGATAGGCTGCGAACCGGCGGCCATGACCAGCGCGGCCGGCGCCCGGTCACACTGCCCGAGGCAGGACGCGCGCCGCCAGGTGGCCCGGCCGTCGCTGGTCGGAGTGCCGGGCGGGCCGAGCGCCGTCTCGAGCCGGGCGCAGATCTGCTCGGCACCGGCCGCGCGGCAGGCGATGTCGTCGCAGACGTGCGCGACCAGCGGCTGCCCGGCAGACGGGTCGAGCGAGAAGAGGGCGTAGAAGCTGGCGACGGAGTACGCCTCGGCCGGCGGGACGTCGAGCCGCTCGCAGATGTAGCTGAGCGCGCCCTCGCCGATGTGGCCGACGCGTGATTGAACGGCCCACAGCGCGGGCAGGAGCCGGTCGCGCGGCGGTGGGCGGGTGTCCCGAGGTCCGAGTGCCGCGTCCACGGCGGCGCGCTCGATCGGGCTGGCCTCGGTTGCCGACAGGTGGATGTCCATCAGCCCTCCGCGCCGTCCGTCGACGTCGCGATCTTCTCGATGCGGATGGCAGTGGCCTTGAACTCGGCCGTGCCGGACCTCGGGTCGGCGGCGTCGATCGTCAGCAGGTTCGTCGCCACCTCGTCCGGGAAGTGAAGCGTCATGAACGCGAGGCCGGGGCGCAGGGTGCCTTCGTAGTGGACCGACACTTCCACCGCGCCGCGGCGTGAGCGCACGCGCACGCGCTCGCCGTCGAGGGCGCCGTAGCGGCGGCCGTCGTCCGGCGAGATCTGGAGCGTCTCTCCGTGGCGCAACGGCGAGCGGTAGAGCCCGCTCTGGACGCCGGTGTTGAACGAATCGAGCTGCCTGCCGGTGGTGAGGCGGATCGGGAACTCGTCGTCGACCGGGTCCACGGGCGGCTCGTGCAGGACAGCGTGGAAGGGCGTCCGCGGGCCGCGCAGCGGCTCCTCCCAGAGGCGGCCGTGGAGGAACTGCTCACCAGGGTGGGTCTCGTCGTGGCAGGGCCACTGGAGCCCGCCCAGTGCCTCGAGGCGGCGGTAGCTCATGCCGGCGTGGATCGGGCTCAGGCTGCGCAGCTCGTTCCAGACGTCCTCGGCGCTGGGCGAGCCCCAGTTGTGGCCGAAGCGGCGGGCCAGGTCGCGGATGATCGTGATGTCGTCGCGGGCCTCGCCCGGCGGCTCCAGCGCCTTGCGCACGCGCTGCACGCGACGCTCGCTGCTGGTGACGGTGCCCTCGCATTCGCACCAGCTCGCGGCCGCCGGGAGCACGACGTGCGCCAGCTCGGCGGTGGGCGTCAGGAAGATGTCCTGCACGACCAGGTGCCCGAGACCGCCCAGGAGCCGCACGGCCCGGCCGGCGTCGGCTTCGGACTGAGCGGGGTTCTCGCCGATGACGTAGAGCGCGGTGAGATCGCCCCGCTCCATCGCCTCGAACATGCCGGTGAGGTGCCAGCCCCGCT
Organism: Chloroflexota bacterium; assembly: GCA_021787985.1. Taxonomy (GTDB): domain Bacteria; phylum Chloroflexota; class Dehalococcoidia; order DSGV01; family DSGV01; genus JAJYLG01. Next base: position 41,921 of record JAJYLG010000004.1, on the reverse strand, counting down.
TCGGCGGGATGCGGACGCCCCAGGCGCGCTCGAACTTCGCGCGCGCGGCGTCGTCCTCGACGTGCTGGAAGCCCGGCAGCCGATCGGGCAGCGCGCCCATATCACCGCCGCCCTGGACGTTGTTCTGTCCCCGCAACGGGTTGAGTCCGGAGCCGTAGCGGCCGACGTGGCCGGTCAGCAACGCCAGGTCGATGATCGCCAGCACGGTGTCCACCGCGTTGTGGTGCTCCGTCACGCCCAGCGTCCAGCAGATCATCGCCCGGTCGGCGCGGGCGTAGGCGTGCGCCAGCTCGCGGATCGTCTCCGCCGGCACGCCCGTCTCGCGCTGGGCGTAGTCGAGGGTGTAGCGGTCGACGCAGCGGCGGTACTCGTCGAAACCGGCGGTAGCGCGGGCGATGAACGTCTCGTTGGCGAGGCCCGCGGCGATGATCTCGCGGCCGATGGCGTTGGCCAGGGCGATGTCGGAGCCGACCTGGAGCCCCAGCCAGGCGTGCGCCCACTGTGCGGAGGTGGTGCGGCGCGGGTCCACCGCGTACAAGCGGGCCCCGTTGCGCAATCCGCGGAGCACGTGGTGGAAGAAGATCGGGTGGGTCTCGCGAGCGTTCGAGCCCCAGAGCACGATCAGGTCGGTCTCCTCGACCTCACGGTAGGAGCTGGTGCCGCCGCCCGCGCCGAATACCGTCGCCAGACCGACGACGCTCGGCGCGTGTCAGGTGCGATTGCAGCTATCGATGTTGTTGCTGCCGATGACGGCACGCGCGAACTTCTGGGCGATGAAGTTGATCTCGTTGGTGGCCTTCGAGCAGCTAAACAGGCCGAAGCTCCGCGGGCCGCTTCGCGCGACGGCGTCCCGGAATCCGGCCGCTGCCCGGTCGAGCGCCTCATCCCAGGTTGCCGTGCGCAGCGCTCCGCCCTCGCGGACAAGCGGCCGGGTAAGTCGGGCGTATCGCTGGGCCATCACCCGCACCTCCTGCTCCCTGTGTTTCTAGAGTGCCACGCTCGCGGAGGGTTAGACACGTCCGGGCGCGCGTTCGGCCGGTCTTGACGCCGTGTCTACCAGGAGATGCTGTTCTTCATGAGCGTCATGCCGAGGTCCCACAGCGGGCCGGGGAAGCGGTGCAGGTCGCCAAGGACCTTCTCGTAGGCGCGCAGGAAATGGTCGATCTCATCCTGGCCGATGATCAAGGGCGGGGCGAGCTTGTGCACATCCAGGTTGTGTCCGGCGACCTGTGTCAGGATGCCGTGGTCGCGCATCAGCGGGATGGCGAGCATCTGGCCGAAAAGCCCCTGGCTCGCCTTGTGCACCATCTTCCAGCCCGCCTTCAGCTTGAGCGAACGCGGCTCGCCGAACTCGACGCCGATCATCAGGCCCTTGCCACGCACCTCCTTCACCATCTCGAAACGCGGCGCCAGCCGGCCGATGCCCTCCGTCAGCATGGCGCCGGCCGAAGCGGCGTTCTCCACCAGCCCCTCGTCCTCCATCACCTCGATGACGGCCAGGGCGGCGGTCATCGCCATGGCGTTGCCGCCGAAGGTCGTCGTGTGGACGACGGCGTGCGCCAGGTCCTCGAAGACCTTGTCGAAGATCGCGCGGCGGGTGATGACCGCGCCGACCGGGACGTAGCCGCCGGAAAGCGCCTTGGAGAGAAGCATGATGTCTGGCTCGACGCCCCAGTGATCGCAGGCGAACCAGCGGCCGGTGCGGCCGAAGCCGGTCTGGATCTCGTCGACGATGAGGAGCGAGCCGTACTTGTGGCACAGCCGAGCGGCCTCGGGCAGGTAGTCGTCCGCCGGGATGCGCACGCCCGCCTCGCCCTGGATCGGCTCGGTGATGAAGGCGGCAACGTCGCGCCCGCTCAGCTCGCGCTCCAGCGCGTCGAGGTCGTTGAACGGCACCACGGCCGTGCCGGGCAGCAGCGGCTCGAAGCCCTCGCGCCACATCCGGTCATCGGTGACGGAGAGCGCGCCGAACGTGAGCCCGTGGAAGCTGAGTTCGGCATGCAGGATGCGCGGCCGGCGTGTGGACTTGCGAGCCATCTTGAGCGCGACCTCGGTGGTCTCGGAGCCGCTGTTGGTGAAGAAGCTGGTGTCCAGGGCGCCCGGGGTGAGCTGCGCCAGCTTCTGGCCGAGCACGGCGGCCAGCGGGCTGCAGTCCATCTGCACCAGGCTCGCGCCCTCGCGCTGGAGCCAGTCGACCAGGGCCTGCTTCACGCGCGGGTGGTTGCGTCCGACGTTGAACACGCTGTAACCGCCGAGGAAGTCCAGGTACTTGCGGCCGCCCTGGTCCCACAGCCAGGCGCCCTCCGCGCGGGTGAACACCTTGTCGAAGCCGATGAGCTCGACCACGCGCGCGAAGCGGTGGTTCACGTAACGCGAGTATCGCTCGTAGATCCTGCCGGCCGGCTCGGTGTAGACGTCATCGCTCGTCGTCATCGTCGGGCTCCTGCCTGGTGCGGAGCGGGCGCCGCACCGCGTTCGCCACGAATGTAGCAGCACGCGGCCCGGATTTGAGACTTGCGATCGGGGATGCTGGACGGCGGATCCCGGCTCTCAGGTCTCAGATCCCCGATCTCCAATTCCCGCGCTCTCCCGTCATTCCCGCACCCGCCCTTCGTCATTCCCGCGAAGGCGGCCGGTACGCGGCACGCGGGCGGCCGTGCTAGGATGGCGGAGCCGGCGGCAGCAGCGAGGACTTCGGTCGCGGGCGGAAAGCGAGCGCACACTGGTCATGAAGGCGCGCTTCGTGCGGGACGAGGAGATTGGCGATCAGTCTTCTCTTGCGCGGATTGGTGATCGGCTTCTCGATCGCGGCGCCGGTCGGGCCGATCGGCGTGCTGTGCATCCGCCGCACGCTCGCTTCGGGTCGCGCTGCCGGTCTGGCTTCCGGTCTGGGGGCGGCCACCGCTGACGCCTTCTACGGCGCCATCGCCGGCTTCGGCCTGACCTTCGTCTCCCAGCTCTTGATCAGCCACCAGGCCTGGCTGCGTCTCGTCGGGGGCGGGTTTCTCTGCTACCTGGGCGTGAAGACCTTCCTCTCGCGACCCGCCACGGTGGGCGCGGCAGCGAGGGAGGGCGGCCTGCCTGGCGCGTACGGTACGACGTTCCTCCTCACTCTGACGAACCCGCTGACCATCATCTCGTTCGCGGCGATCTTTGCCGGGTTGGGCCTCGGCGGCGCCTCCGGACGATACCTGGGCGCGACTGCCCTGGTGGGCGGCGTCTTCCTCGGCTCGGCCGCGTGGTGGCTGGCGCTCACCGGGGCGGTGAGCGTGTTCCGCGCCCGGATCGACGGGCGTGGCCTGCGCTCGGTGAACCGAATCTCGGGCGCGATCATCACCGCGTTCGGCTTGCTGGCCTTCCTGAGCTTGCTGTGATCGCGTGCGGACGGCCGTCGCCGCGCAAGCCACCAACCGTCTGCGATTTGCCCGGCGCCTCAGGACGCCGCGCGTCGCGTCCGCCGGGAGCTATCGGTTTTCTCCGCCGGGACATCGCTGCCCCAGACGCTCGACACGGGTTGCGGACGCCCCAGGTAGTAGCCCTGGCCGAGGTCCACGCCGTACTCCTGCAGCAGTCGCGCCGTCTCCTCGTCGCCCACGAACTCGGCGATGGTGCGCTTGCTCAGGGCATGAGCCACCTCGGTCATGGCTTTGACGAGGTGCTGGTCCACCGCGCTGTTGCGGACCTGGCTGATGAAGCTGCCGTCGATCTTCAGGTAGTCCACGGGCAACTGCTTGAGGTGGTCGAAGGAGGCGAAGCCGACGCCGAAATCGTCGAGGGCGAAGCGGCAGCCCAGGTCCTTGAGCGCGCCGATGAAACGGCGGGCCTGGCCCATGTCGGAGATGGCGGCCGTTTCCGTCACCTCCAGGGTGAGGCGGAAGGGGTCCACGCCCGCGACCGTCAGCTCCTTGCGCATGAGGGACAGCAGCTCACTATCCGAGAACGACTTGGCAGAGAGGTTGACGCTCAGGTGGACGTCCCGGCCAGCACGCTGTTGCTCCGCCATCAGATGAATGGCGTGCCGCACCACCCTCCGGTCGATGGCGTGGATGAGGCCCAGCTCCTCGGCGATCCCGATGAAGGCGCTGGCGGGGACCAGCTCTCCCTTCTCGCCTGGCAGGCGCGCCAACACCTCGTACTGGCACACCTCACGGCTGCGCAGGTCGACGATGGGCTGCAGCTCGAACGCGAGGGTGTCTTTCTCCAAGGCTTCCCGGATGCGCGTCTCCCACCGGATGCCTGACTGCGCTCGAGCCTGCCAGCGGCGATCGGGCTGGTAGACGGACAGGTTGTCGCGCCCGCTCTCCTTGGCCGAGTACATGGCCAGGTCGGCCCGAGCCAGGAGCTGGCCGACCGTGCGGGCGTGCTCGGGGAAGAGGGCGATCCCGAGGCTGGCGGTGACCTTGAACGGTCGCCTGACGGGGCCGGAGACATGCCGGCGCACGGCTGCCAGAATGCGCTCGGCCGCCCCACGGGCCTGGTCCGGGCCGGTCTGCGGCAGGATGACGGCGAACTCGTCGCCCCCCAGGCGAGCGACGAGGTCTATCTCCCGGACCTCATGCCGGAGGAGGTCGGCAACGCCGGTCAGGAGCTCGTCGCCAGCGCGGTGGCCCAACGCGTCGTTGATCGTCTTGAAGCGGTCCAGGTCCATCAGCAGCAGCGCGCCGTGCGTGCCGTAGCGCCTGGCACGGATCAGCTCTCGCTCCAGCTCATCCTCGAAGCGCTGGCGATTGAATAGGCCGGTGAGCTGGTCGTGGCTGGCCAGGTAGCCGAGCCGCTCCTCGAACCGCTTGCGGTCGGTGATGTCCTCGATGGTGGCGATCAGGCCGGTGACCGCCCCGGCGGCGTCATGCAGGGGCGCCACGGCGATGCCGACATCGATGGGAATGCCACCCCGTCGCTCCCGGCGCAGCTCCGCCTTCACCTGCTCGCCTCGCAACGCGCGCGCCTTCAGGGCATGATGCTCCTCCTGCTTGTCCGGCGGGATGAAGGGCGGGGGACGCCCCAGCACCTCCTGCGCTCGCCAGCCGAAGATGCGCTCCGCGGCCGAGTTCCAGGTGCGAACGTTTCCCCGCGAATCGAGCGACACGATGCCCACGGGCGATGCCTCGACGACGGCCTCGAGCCGCTCCTTGGCCTCCCTGAGCGCCTCTTCAGCGTGCTTGCGCACGGTGTCGTCACGGGCGATGGCGGAGAAGAAGGCCACGGCGCCGTCGGCGCTCTTGTGCGCGACGGCGGTCAGGGAAACCGGCACCTCTCGGCCGCTCCTGGTCAGCAGCGGACACTCAACGCGCCAGACGCCTTCGCGCACGGTCGTCGGAAGCCACTCGTTGAGGAACACGGGCCGCAGGCGCTCCGGGTGGACGTCGGCGATCGTGAGGGAGGAGATGTCCTCCTCGTCGCCGATCTCCAGCAGGCGGCGGCCGGCGGGGTTGAAGTACAGCAATCGCCCGTCCCGGTCGGCGGTGCCGATGAGGTCCGCGCTTGCCTGAACGATCTCCAGCAGTCGGCTCAGTGTCTCGCTGTCGCCGTGCGTCTGTTGTTCGGCGGCCACGTGCACCCCTGCGACGTCGCCCGCGTGCGGCGGTGGTCAGCGTCGCGTTAGTACCACTCTCGGCGCGCGCGCACCCCGATATTAGTCAAGAACCGATGCGTATTCAGTCACCGGGTCAGCGGGGCCGGGCGGATTCGAGGCGTGGGCGGCGGGAGGACGGATCTGAGATTCGGGGCAGACCGGACGGCAGAGCCGCCGGCCGGCGGGTCGTTGCTCCTAGGCGTGCGAGTTTCTATGATGCCCGCGATAGATGCGGTCTATAGATGGCCGGATGTCGTGGAGGTACGGAACGAAGATGGTAGCGCCACCGCGGCGGATCGGCGTGGTCGGACTCGGGACGATGGGCGCGGCGATCGCGCAGGTCTGCATCCAGGCGGGGCTCGACGTGGTCGGCCTGGAGGCGAACGAGCAGCTCGCGCAGCGCGGTGAGGGGATCGTGCGCAAGAACCTCGGCCGGCTGGTGGAGCGCGACAAGCTGAGCGCGGCCGCGCGCGACGAGGCGCTGGGGCGGCTGCGCGTGACGACGGAGTACCAGCGCTTGGCGGACCGCGACCTGGTGGTGGAGGCGATCGTCGAGCTGCCGGACGTCAAGCGGCAGGTGTTTCAGAAGCTGGGCGAAGTCTGCGACTCGGAGGTGGTGCTGAGCTCGAACACGTCGTCGCTGCCGGTGGTAGAGATGGCGGCGGCGGCGCGGCACCCGGAGCGGGTGGTAGGGACCCACTTCTTCAACCCGCCCCAGCAGCTCAAGCTGGTGGAGATCGTGGCGCCGCTCACGGCCGCGACCGAAGCGGTGGAACGGGCGGTCGCCTTCGTCACCGCGGTCGGCCACGTGCCGATCCGCGTGAAGGACACGCCGGGCTTCGTGGTGAACCGGCTCTTCGTGCCGATGGCGCTGGACGCGATGCGGCTGTACGAATCAGGCGTGGCCTCGGCCGAGGACATCGACCGCGGCTGCCAGCTCGGGCTCGGCCACTCGATGGGGCCACTGGCGACGAGCGACCTGATCGGGCTGGATACGATGATGCACGTGGCCGACTCGTTCTACGAGGAGTACGGCGAAGCGCGGTTCAAGCCGCCGACGGTGCTGAAGCGGCTGGTGGCGGCCGGGCACCTGGGCCGCAAGACAGGGCGCGGGTTCTACACCTACCAGGCGAAGCCCTGACGCCGCCGACGCGGTGCGGCGCCCGCCCTAGCCCGCCGCGCGGCGCTCCCGCCGCTGCAGCACGGCACGCAGCTCCTCCACCTCGCGGCAGAGGTCGGCATCGCGCTCGAGCTGCGCGGTGATCTTCGTGGACGCGTGCAGGACCGTGGAGTGGTCGCGGCCGCCCAAGGCGCGTCCGATCTCGGTGAGCGCGCGGCCGGCGTCGTGGTGCATCAGGAACATCGCCACGTGGCGGGCGCGGACGACGCGGGCGGTGCGGCCCTTGCCCGTCAGCTCCGCCTCGCGGACGCCGTAGAACGCGCAGACCGCCTCGACGATCGCCTCGGGAACCGGCGGGCGCCCGGCAGGACGCGCGTCTATGCTACGCAGCGCCTCGGCGGCGAGCGCCACGCTGGTGGGCTTGTTCTGGACCTTGAGGAACATGATGACACGGTTCAGGTTGCCTTCCAGCTCGCGCACGCTTTCCGCCGACCGCTGGGCGATGAAGTCGAGCACCTCCACCGGGAGGTCGATCTGCCGCTCTTCGGCCTTGCGCCGGACAATCGCCTGGCGGGTCTCGAGGTCGGGGACGGACACGTCGGCGAGCAGCCCCCACTCGAAGCGGCTGCGCAGGCGCGGCTCGATCAGCCCCAGGCTGCGCGGCGCGCGGTCGCTGGTGAGCACGATCTGGGTGCCGGCGGCGTGGAGGTCGTTGAACAGGTTGAAGAACTCCTCGATCGTCTGCTCCTTGCCCTGGAGCTGGTGCACGTCGTCGAGCAGGAAGACGTCTGCGGCGCGATAGCGCTGGCGGAACTCGTCGGCGCGGCGCTCGCGCAGCGCGGTGACGAACTCGTTGATGAACTGGTCGCAGGTGACGAAGGCGACGTGCTGGCCGAGGTCGAGGGTTTCGTGACCGATCGCGGTCAGCAGGTGGCTCTTGCCCACACCGGTGGGGCCGAAGAAGAAGAGCGGATTATAGACCCGGCCGGGGTCGGCGGCGACGGCGACGGCGGCGGAGTGCGCGACCTGGTTGCAGCGCCCGACGACGAGGCGATCGAAAGTGTACTCGGGGCGCAGCATCGGCTTCGGCGCCCGCACCGGGTGAGAGAAAAGGGGCGCGGAAGCCGCCGACGGTGCTCCCGGCGGTGGGGTGAGGGGGGGCGGCGGCGGCTCGGAGATCACCGTCCCAGAGCGGTAGGAGACGCGCACGTCCGCGCCTGCCACATCCGCGACCGCGCGCCCGACGACGCCCGCGAGGCGCGAGCGCAGGTACTCGGTGACGAAGTCGTTGGGCGTGTTGACGGTGAGCAGGTTGCCCTCGATGGCGATGCCCACCGTGCCATCGAACCAGGTCTGGTAGACCGGGCCGGTGACCAGCGTTCGCAGATGGTGCAGGATTGCCTGCCAGACGCGATCGGGCGCCGAACTTTGCATGTCCCGTGCCTCCAGGCCCGTACGAGCCAAACCCGCGTTGGGCGGCTGGCGAGCGTGCGCGCGCCCAGGGCGCGACGACCCCCAGCTCGCGCGCGATGCATCGTGCGAGCCTTCGCGGGTTGCCGTCCCGTTGAGCGCCGGCGCCGTCCGCCGGTCCGCAGGGGGAAAGGGTTCGCTGGACGTGGGCGAGCGTAGCACATGCCACGTGTGGCCCGACAACCCTCTTCTGTCGCCTTACCGGGGGAAATTTCCGGGTATTGAGCGCGACAAGAAAACCGACCGCGGCCGGGACCGCGCTCACGCCGTCGCCCCGCCCCGAGCCACGCGCTCCCCGCTCGGGAACGAGCGACGTGATCCGGTGACGTGGACGTCACCGAAGTAACGATCTTGTCACCAGTCCCTTGCTCGCTCTTCGCGGGATCCTAACCGGAACGTGCCACCACCGCCATTGAAGTGTCACCGAGCGAGGGCTCAGCGTGGCCCCAGGGAGGTGAGGGGCGCGTCCCGCCCCCCCACTCCGCGGGGAGACCGCATGGCCACACCGACCGGAAAGGCGCGAACGTGACCGGGCGCGGATGGCGGCGCGGGCTGATGCTCAGTGTGCTCACGCTCGCGACGGTGTGGCTGAGCACCGGCGTCCTGAGCGCGCGCGCGCCCTTTCTCTCAGCGGACCCTTCGGGAGCAGTCCTGGACATCACCAAGAAGGCGAGCCCCATCTACGTCAGCAACGGTGGCTCGGTGACGTTCACCATCGTCGTGTCGAACACGGGCGGCGCGGACGCCGGCGGCCTGACCGTTGCCGATATCCCTTCGTCCCCGCCGTACACGGTGACTGCCTCGGATGACAACGGAAGCGCCCCGGGCGGCAGCTCGTGGTGCGAGCCGTTGGGCAGCGGCCTGTGGTTCTGCTTCAAGACCTTCGACCTCGGCCCCGGCGAGACTCGCGAGCTCACCGTGACCGCCACCGTGAACGAGGCTCCCGGTACGCCCGGTTGCAACGACCCATTCAACACGGCCTACCTGGACGGGCCGCAAGACAACCAGTACGAGTTGCTGCATACCCAGGCGAAGGCCAACGTGTGGGTGGATTGCGCGACTCCGACGCCAACGCCGACGCCCACGGAGACGCCCACCGCCACGCCGACGGGCACACCGACCGGCACGCCCACGCTCACGCCAACGCCCACGGAGACGCCCACCGCCACGCCGACGGGCACACCGACCGGCACGCCCACGCTCACGCCGACGCCCACGGAGACTCCTACCGCCACGCCGACGGGCACACCGACCGGCACGCCCACGCTCACGCCAACACCAACGGAGACGCCTACCGCCACGCCGACGGGCACACCGACCGGCACACCGACCGGCACGCCCACGCTCACGCCAACGGCGACGCCTACTGCCACGCCGACCTCCACCCCCACGGGCACGCCCACGCTGACGCCAACGCCCACGGAGACGCCCACCGCCACGCCGACCTCCACCCCCACGGGCACGCCCACGCTGACGCCAACGGCGACGCCCACCGCCACGCCGACCTCCACCCCCACGGGCACGCCCACGCTCACGCCAACGGCGACGCCCACCGCCACGCCGACCTCCACCCCCACGAGCACGGCAACCGGCGTGTCCGAGGTGCTCGGGATCATCAAGGCGCCGGGGACGGGCACGGGGCCGGCTGGGGGCGGCTCGTCGCGCGCCTTGCTTCTGCTCGCCGGCGCGGCGCTCGCGCTGGCGGGCGCGGGCCTCGCCCTGCTGCCGCGACGCCAGAGCTAGCCCGCGAGCCAGGGGCGGGCGGGGTGGACCCCGGGGGGACCGCGGGCCCGCCGTACCTCAGATGGCCGTCGTTGGCCTCGCATGGCGGCGGGCGCCCGGGCGGCGTTGCCAGGGGCGCTCGCCTCCGCTACGATCGGCGCGCTTCGTTGTCCGGCACGGGAGGTCCCTCGTGGTCACAGAGCAGCCCGACCTGCTGATGGCGGTCGACATCGGCAACACCAGCGTGCACTTGGGGGTGTTCCGCAGCGAGGAGCTGGTCGCCAGCTACCGCCTCGCGGCCAACGCCAACCGGCTCACTGACGAGTACGCCATCATCATCCTCTCGCTGCTCCGCAACGGCGGAGTCAGCCCGGAGCAGATCAGCGACTGCGTCCTGGGCAGCACGGTGCCGCCGCTGACTCAGACGTTCGAGGAGCTCGCGCGGCGCTACTTCGGCATCCAGCCGCTCGTCGTCGGCTCTGGCGTGCGCACCGGCGTGCGCATCCTCTACGACAGCCCGCGTGACGTCGGCCCGGACCGGATCATCGACGCCGTCGCCGCCATCCGCCTGTACGGCCCGCCCGTGATCGTGGTCGATTTCGGCACGGCCACGGTGTTCGACGCCGTCTCTCGCGAGGGCGACTATCTGGGCGGCGCGATCGCGCCCGGGATCGGCATCGCGGCCAACGCGCTCTTCGAGCATGCCGCCATGCTGTACCGCATCGAGCTCGAACGGCCACGGTGCGCTATCGGCAAGAACACCGTGCATGCGATGCAGAGCGGCATCATGTTCGGCTACGTGGGGCTGGTGGAGGGGATCGTGGACCGCTTCCAGCGCGAGCTGGGCGGGAACGCGACCGTGGTGGCCACCGGCGGCTACGCCTCGCTCATTGCGCGCGAGACACCGGCCATCCAGCAGGTGGAACCGAACCTGACGCTGACGGGGCTGCGCATCATCTACGACCTGAACCGTGGCCCGCATGCTGAGCGCTAGGCGCGTCGTCGTCGGCGTCACGGGCAGCATCGCGGCCTACAAGGCGGCCGACCTGGTCAGCAAGCTGACGCAGCTCGGCGCTACGGTGGACGTGGCGATGACGCCCGCCGCCGCGCGGTTCATCGCCCCGCTGACGTTCCGCGCGCTCTCCGGCCGGCCGGTGGCGCTTGACCCGTTCGACGTCCACAGCGAGCTGGCGGTCGAGCACGTCGGCCTGGCGCAACGGGCCGAGGTGATGGTCGTGGCGCCTGCCAGCGCCGACGCGATCGCGCGCCTGGCGGCGGGCATGGCGAACGACATGGTGACCCTGACGGCGCTCGCCACGGCTGCGCCGCTCCTCATCGCCCCGGCGATGGAGGAGCACATGCACGCCAACGCGGCGACCCAGGCCAACCTGGCGCGGCTGCGCGAGCGCGGGGTGCACGTGGTCGGCCCGGCCGAGGGGCGACTCGCCAGCGGGGCCAGCGGCACCGGGCGCATGGTCGAGGTGCCGGCGCTGCTCGGCGCCGTGCGCTGGCTGCTCGGGCGTTCGGGCGACATGGCCGGCCGGCGGGTGGTCGTCACCGCCGGCGGTACACGCGAGCCGATCGACCCGGTGCGCTACGTGGGCAACCGCTCGTCCGGCAAGATGGGGTTCGCCCTGGCCGAGGCTGCTCGGGACCGCGGGGCGCAGGTGGTGCTCGTCTCGACGGTGCCGCCGCCGGAGACGGCGTACGGCATCGAGCACGTGGCCGTCGAGCGCGCGGCGGAGATGCGCGACGCGGTCGTCGCGGCGGTGAGCGAGGCGGACGCGCTGGTCATGGCGGCGGCGGTGGCGGACTTCGCGCCGGCGGCGAGCGAGCAGCGCAAGATCAAGCGCGGTGAGCGCGAGTCGCTGGCGCTGGAGCTGGCGCGGACGCCGGACGTGCTGGCGGAGGCGAAGGCGTCGGCGGGTCCTGGATGCCTGATCGCGGGGTTCGCGGCGGAGACGCACGAGGTGCTGGAGGCGGCCCGGTCGAAGATGGTCCGCAAGGGTCTGGACCTGCTGGTGGTGAATGACGTGACGGCGGCGGGCAGCGGCTTCGGCAGCGACACCAACCGGGTGACGATGTTGCGGCGCGACGGGAGCGAGATACCGTTGCCGCTGCTGCCGAAGTACGCGGTTGCCCAGCGCATCTGGGACGAGGTGGTCGCGCTGCTACGGGAGCGTGGCCGACCGTAGAGGCGCGGCGCGAAGCTCCTTGGTCAGCACAAGGAGCCCGGTCGGGCGAAGCAGCCCTGAGCCCAGTCGGCGGTGTTCGAGCGAGCGCAAGCGGTTGACAGATGGTAACCGTCCGGTTACTCTCGGTGGCATCCGGCAGGGGGGGCCGCCGTCGCGCCGGTATGAGGCGCGGTCACGCGTCGGGGAGCGCCCGCGGCGATCCGCGTGGCCAGGCTTGGCGCGTGCGTTCTGGCGGTCTGTCGGAGCGGCACAACGGGGGAGGAGCGGATCATGCCAGAGACGTCCTACTGGGAGCGATACGCTGCGCGCAGGATCCGGAGGCGGGTCTTCCTGGGAGGGGTCGCCGTCACGGGACTGGGCGCGGCCGGCTTCGTGGCCGGGTGCGGCGGCAAGAGCAAGCCGGCTGCGCCGGAGTCAACCGGGACCGCCGCAACATCGGCTACGGCTGCGCCGGTCAAGGGTGGCACGCTGACCCTCCACGACGACGGCGATCCGCCGAGCTTCGACTACATGAAGACGCCGAACTATCGCTCGGTCATGTACGCCGCGATGGTGTACCCGCGCCTGCTGAAGTACGCCACCGGCCCCGGGATCGGCCCGATCGACTACCGGAGCGTGCCCGACCTGGCCGCGGCGATGCCGGAGCAGCCGGATACGACGACCTATGTCTTCAAGCTGCGCAAGGCACGATGGGAGGAGAAGGCGCCGCTCAATGGGCGCGCAGTCACCGCCCATGACGTCCTGCAGAACTGGGAGCGCTTCCGAACCGCGAGCGTCAACCGGCTCCTGCTGAAGGACGTGAACAAGGTCGAGGCCGTGGACGACCAGACGGTGAGATTCACGCTGTCGAAGCCGCTCGGGCCGTTCCTGAACCACTTGACCGCGCCGAACATGTTCTGCATTCAGCCGCCGGAGCTGTTCGACGGAGATCAGTTGAAGAAGGACATGTGGAGCGCGGGCCCGTTTCTCTTCCGCGGGTATCAGGTGGGAGCACAGGTGGCCTTCGAGCGCAACCCGAGCTACTTCATCCCCGACCGGCCCTACCTCGACCGGGTGCTCTACAAGATCGTGCCGGATCCGTCGACGACGATGTCGGCGTTGAGAACCAAGGATCTCGACTCCCTGGGGTGGACGGGAGTGGTCGGCGCCAATGACGTTTCATCGCTGAAAGGCGCGCTGCCGGGCGGAACGTTCCTGCCCTATCCGAGGCAAGGGAACAACTGGCTCGGCTTCGACCTCAACGAGCGTGTGTTCCAGGACAAGCGCGTGCGGCAGGCGTTGTCGATGAGCTTGAATCGGGACGATCTCATCAGGCCCTACGGCCAGGGGATGTGGTGCCTGCCGTATGGCGTGCTGAACGAATTCTACTTCGACCCAACGAAGGGTGCCTTCCCGAACGCCAAGTACTACGCTCACAACCCGGGCGAGGCCAAGGCGCTGCTCAGCGCGGCCGGCGCGGACAAGATCGGGCCCTATGACTTCCTCGCGTCGAACGTGTGGACGCCGGGCCAGTTGCAGGATGCTGAGCTGACGCAGCAGGAGCTGAAGGCGGTGGGCGTGACCACCAATCTCAAGTCGCTGCCGTTCGCCGAGTTCTACTCGACGGTGGTGACGGGCGGGAAGTGGAAGGGCGGATTCGCGATCGGCGCCAATCTCGTCGCGGCGGACCCAGACGTGTACTTCGCCGTGCTGTGGGCCCCGGGCAGCCCACGGCTGCTCGCTCCCGGCCTCGGGCCGCTCCTGTCTGACGACGCGGAGCTGCTGGCGGCGATCGAGAAGCAGCGGCGGGAGCTCGATCCACGGAAGCGGACGGAAGACGTGAAGAACGTCGTAGACATCATGGCTGACCGGATGTACAACGTCCCGCATGTGCTCGACATCAGCTATCACATACACCAGGCGAACGTGCATATGAGCTGGATATTCACGATGGGGCAGGAGTACCTGGTCGATGCGTACAGGACCTAGCGGCGGGCCGCAAAGCAATCGGTCGGATTCGTGGCGCAGGCGAAAGGGGGCAGGTCTGGTGGCGAGGCTGGTCGCGTCCTACAAAGACGGGGAAGGGTTCTGCTTCGATGCCGGCGGGTTCCGGTTGCAGCTCCCCGACGGTGGCGAGGGCGACCCCGAGATGCCCCGCTCGGGAGACCTGCTGCTCATGGCGCTCGCGCTCTGCACGATGCGGACCTTGCTGCAGCACGAGGCCCTGGGCAAAGGGGCGATCGAAGCGCTGGCGCTGTCCCTGGAAGCGGAGCCGACCGCGAGCCCGCGACGCTATGGAGAGATCCGCGTATCCGCGGAAGTGCGTCACCGCGGCTTGAGCGAGCGCCAGATGGAGATGGTGGAGCGGGTCGGCACGCGCTGCACGATCAGCAACACGCTCAGGTCACCGGTGACGATCGAGCACGCGTTCTCGTTTCGCCCTCCCGAGACGCCCAAGACCTGACGAAGGTGGTGCGTATGCCTAGCTCGAGTTCGGATGACCTCGGCCGCGATTCCTGGCTCGTGAGCGCCGGCTGGCTGCGGCAGCGGCTCGCCGCCGAGCCGGCGCTGGTCATCGACGAGCGCCCTCGCGCCGAGTACGAGGCGGGTCACATCCCCGGCGCCGTACACCTGCCGACCTTCCTGCGCCTGATCGGCGGGACGGACCCGCGGAGCTTGGGTGCGGTGCGGCGGCAGTGGGCGGCGCTCTACGCCGCCGTCGGCGTCACGCCGGACACCACCGTCGTGCTGTACGACAAGGGTTTGAGCAACCGCGCGCCGCGCGGGCTCTTCATCCTCCGCTACCTGGGACACCCGCGGGCGTATGTGCTGCACGGAGGGTTCCCTGATTGGGTGGAGGCGGGCGGCCCGGTGGCCCGCGGTCGCGGCGAAGCGACGCACGCCCGTGGACCGGCGTGGCGCCCTGCCCCGCGGCAGGAGATGGTCTGCTCTGCCTCCGAGCTGCGCAGCTTGCTCGTCGACGGAGCGGGAGTCACGGTGCTGGACGTCCGCAGCGAGGCGGAGTTCCGCGGCTGGGTGCGTCTGCAGGGGAACCCGCGCGTCGGCCATCTGCCCGGGGTTGCGTGGACCCACTGGGTTGATTTCCTGACCGACGAACGTCGTCTACGGCCGCGGCAGGAGCTCGAGGCGATGCTCGGCGAGCTCGGCGTGTCCCGTGGGCGCGAGACCATCGTGTACTGCCAGCGAAGTCACCGGGCCAGCAACACGTACCTCGTCCTCCGAGAGCTCGGCTACCCGTGTCGCGTGTACCTCGGGTCGATGTACGAGTGGACGAGGCTTCCAGACGACTTCCCGCTCGAGGTGAGCTAGTGCAGACGACGGCTGAAGACACGCGGTCCGCGTTGATCGCCCCCGATCGCTGCCACGAGCTGGCCGCGCAGGGGAAGGCGGTCCTGGTCGATGTGCGAGCGCCGGAGCAGCGCAGGCTGATGCGGCCGGCGGCGGCGCACGGCGTGCCGTGGCGGCTCCTGCGGCGCGCGCTGAGCCAGCCGGGGCGGCTTGGCGTGGACATGCGGGCGTGGGAGGCGCTCGGCGCTGCGCTCCAGCCGCTGCAGGGCCGTCGGATCGTGCTCTGCGGAAACACGACGGACCCCGTGAGCGCCGGCTGCTACCTGGCGTTGTGCGCCGCGGGCGTGCGGAACGTGTGCGTGCTGGACGGCGGCTTCACGGCGTTGAAGCGAAACGAACCCGCGACGAGGGCGGCGAGCGGCGATCACCTCGCGGGCCCGGGCAGCGACGCGACCTCCGCGTCGAGGACGCCGGTCGTCGCGACCGCCGATGAAGTGATGGACGTCCTGGACCGATTCGAGTCCGCGGTCCTGCTGGACGTGCGGACGGAGCCCGAGTTCCGCGGGTTCGACATGCCGGCGCCGGGATGGCGGGCCGGCCACCTGCCGCTGGCCGCTTGGCTGTATTGGGGTGAGCTGCTGGCGGCGACCGGAGCCATGGTACCGGCGGCCACGGCCCAGGCGATGTTCCTGGGGCGGGGCGTGACCCCGGACAAGACCGTTGTCCTGTACGGAAGTCATTGGACGCACGCGGCGGTCGCCTTTCTGGCCCTCAGACGCCTGGGCTACCCGGACGTTCGGGTGTTCGCGGGCTTCCGGCCAGACGGACGGTCGCACCCTCGGCTGCCGCTCGAGCTCGGGTGACCACACGGCGGCAGGCGTGCCGGGGCGGCTGGCTAGCGCCAGCGGGCGGCGGCCTCGGCCGGGGTGAGCGCCTGAACGTGGCGCTTCGCGATCGCCTGCCGCCGGTCCAGCAGCGCCGGGTCGCACGTGACCAGATAGCGGGCGTCGCCCTCCTCGGCGGCAGCGATCATCGGCCCGTCGATCGGCTCGCCGCCGATGTAGTCCGCCGCCTCCTCGTCCGTCGGGACGATGACCTCGTCCGCTTGGAGCGCGTCGAGGACGAGCGAGACGGTCGGCGCGATGGCCGGCGCGCGACGGGCCAACGCCCGTGTCACCTCCTCGGCCACCCAGTCGCTGACGACCGCGCGGATGCGGCCGCGCGCCGCCGCCAGCACGACGCGCTGCGCCTGCGCGTCGCCGGCGAACGCCGCAAGCAGGACGCTGCTGTCGATAAAGACACGCGGCTCAGCCATCTCGCGCCAGGAAGACGTCGCGGTAGCAGTCGCGGCGTGCGGTGCGGGCCGCCTCGATCAGGTCGCCGGTGGTGATGTCCCGCTCGGCGAGATAGCCGGCGGTGCCGCCCCACATCTCCGCCAGCAGCACGTCGAGCGCCACAACGCGCAGCCCGTCGCCCCGCTCCTGGACGGCGACGGGCTGGCCCGGGCGGAGCCCGTAGCGGCGCAGCATCTCCTCGGGAAGGCGCAGCCTGCCGCCCTTCTCCAGCCGAGCGATGGCGGCGCGGGGAGCGTGCGCCGTCTCCAGCGCCGGCAGCGGGCGTTCAGCCGTCTCGTCGTTCATACCGGTAGCGCAGGAAGCATTCGCCCGTCTCGGGCCACGGCCGGACGGAGACGAGGCCGAACCTTGGGAGTGCGGCGCGCGGGTAGGGGCCACCGCCATGGACGGCGGTGAGCCCCTCGCCGCCCACGATCTTCGGCGTCAGGGTGAGGAAGAGCTCGTCGAGCGCGCCCGCGTCGAGCAACGCGCGGTTGAGCCGTGGGCCGCCCTCGCACAGCAGATGGCGGACACCGAAATCGCCCCGTAGCGCGGCAAGGACGGCGCCGACGAATCCCTCCGCCGGGAGCGCGACAACCCGCCGCCCGGTGGCGCGCAGGCGCCCGAGCCGCTCGGCGGGGGCGTCCTCGCGGACGAACACGGCCGCGTGGAACGAGCCATCACGGAAGAAGGGCTGGTCGAGCGGCAGGTCGGCGCTGGCGCTGACAACCACCGCCAGGGGATAGCGCGTGCGACCGGCCGCCAACCGCAGGGCCGCCAGGTCGTCGGGCAGGCGTGGCGAGGCGCCGCTGGCGCGGAGTGTGCCGGCGCCATTGATCACGGCGTCGGCATGGAGCCGGAGCTCGCGCATGGCTCCCCGATCCGCTGAAGAGCCCAGGCCGCGCTCGGTCCCGTCGACGACGACCTTGCCGTCGAGCGAGCTGACCATGTTGCAGTAGACGTACGGGCGACCCGGCGGCGGGTCGGGGAACTGGAGGTCCAGGTAGATCCCCGGTGTGGTGCCCATGGGTCCATGCTACGGCCGGGCGGCGCTGAGGCGCATGCCAGCCCGCGCGTCCGCTCGCCCCGCCGGGATGAGGGCCGCATAATGGGGGAACCGAAGCACAAGAGACGTTGGGGGGAGATGGTATGGCAACGACGGCCGAGCACGAGGACCCCTACACCCGGCTGCTGCAGACCTTCCACCTGGAGGTTCCGGCGACCTTCAACTTCGCCACGAACGTTGTCGACCGCTGGGCCGAGGAGCGCAACCGCGTCGGCATGGTGTGGCGTGGGCGCGACGGCGAACGCCGCACGGTCACGTTCCGCGAGTTCGCGAACGGCTCGAAGCGCATCGCCAACGTGTTCGCACGGCATGGGATCGGCCGTGGCGAAAACGTGGTGGTGGTGCTGTCGCGCATCCCGGCATGGTGGGAGACGTTGCTGGCGCTGATGCGACTGGGCGCGGTGGCGGTGCCGGGGACCACGCTGCTGACCGGCCGCGACTTCGTCTTCCGTTCGAACAGCGCGAAGGCGAAGGCGATCGTCACTGACGCGGAGAACGTGCACAAGGTGATCGAGGTGCGCGGTCAGCTCGAGACGGTGCAGACAGTGTTCGTCGTCGGCGACGCGCCGGCCGGAGCCGTCAATCTGCTCGATGAGGCCGCGCGCGAGGCGCCGGTCTTCGCCAGCGAGCCGTTCCCGTCCAGTGAGCCGATGCTGATCTACTTCACATCCGGCACGACGGGCTACCCGAAGATGGTGGTGCACACGCACGCCAGCTACGGCATCGGGCATCGCGTCACCGGCGGCGCGTGGCTGGCGGTGGGGCCGAACGACCTGCACTGGACGCTGTCGGACACCGGCTGGGCGAAAGCGGCGTGGGGCTGCTTCTTCGGGCCATGGTCGCAGGGCGCGGCGCTGTTCATCCATGATGCCGTCGGCAAGTTCGACCCGCGGCTGACGTTGCGACTGCTGGAGGAGGAGGGCGTGACCAGCTTCTGCGCGCCGCCGACCGCCTACCGCGTGATGGTGCTCGAGGACCTGAAGCAGTACCGCTTCCCCGAGCTCCGAAGCTGCGTCGGCGCGGGCGAGCCGCTCAACCCCGAGGTCATCGACATCTGGCGCGAGGCGACCGGCATGACGATCCGGGACGGCTACGGGCAGACGGAGACGGTGCTGCTCGTGGGGAACTTCCCGGGCATGGAGGTGAGGCCGGGCTCGATGGGCAAGCCATCGCCGGGCTTCGAGGTGGCCGTGATCCGCGAGGACGGCGGACGCTGCGAGCCGGGCGAGGAGGGCGACATCGCCGTCCGCGTGCAGCCCGGGCGTCCGGTGGGCCTGTTCAAGGAGCTCTGGAACGCGCCCGAGGCGACCGCGCTGGCCGTCCGCGGTGGCTGGTACATCACCGGCGACCGCGCGTACACGGACGCCGACGGCTACTTCTGGTTCGTCGGTCGCGCGGACGACGTGATCATCTCGGCCGGCTACCGCATCGGGCCGTTCGAGGTGGAGTCGGCGCTGGTGGAGCATCCGGCGGTCGCCGAGGCGGCCGTGATCGGCAAACCGGACCCGGTGCGAGGCGAGATCGTGAAGGCGTTCGTCATCCTCGCGCCCGGCTACCAGGCAGACGGCAAGCTCGCCGAGGACCTGCAGGAGCACGTGCGCACCGTCACGGCGCCGTACAAGTATCCGCGCGAGGTTGAGTTCGTCGCGGAGCTGCCGAAGACGATCAGCGGCAAGATCCGCCGCATCGAGCTCCGCGAGACGGAGCGCAAGCGCCTCGGCCTGGCGTGATTCGGGGAATGCGGGGACCGCAAGTAGCCGCGGATTGACGCTGACGCTGGTCGCGCGACGTCCCGCGGCGGGCGCGCCCGTGGCGTCCTGGCGGCCCGTTCGTCGCTCGCCTGCACGGGTGGGCTTCCGTATCATGCGGGCGCAGGCCACCCGCGCGGGGCCGAGTCGGCGAACGGAGGCATGCAGTGCGTAACCTCGCGATCAGCATCAACTGGCAGGGCGAGCTGAAGCGGCAGGACCTGTTCAAGCAGGTCCAGGCGGCCGACGACGCGGGGGTGCACTCCGTCTGGGTCGCCGAAGCGTGGGGGCGCGACGCGTTCACCATGCTCACCCAGTTGGCCGAGCGCACCAAGCAGATGCAGCTCGGCACGGGGATCGTCAACGTCTACTCCCGCAGCCCTGGCGCGCTGGCGCAGCACTTCGCCACGCTTGACGAGCTCTCCGAAGGGCGCATGATTATCGGCCTCGGCACGAGCGGCGCGAACGTGATCGAGCACTTCCACGGCGTGCCGTTCGACCGGCCGCTACGGCGGCTGCGCGAGTACGTCGAGGTCATCAACATGCTGATGAGCGGCGAGCCGCTCAAGTACCAGGGCGAGATCTTCAACCTGCAGCGCGGGTTCACCCTGCGCTTCAGCCCGGTGCGGACACACATCCCCGTCTTTCTCGCCACGCTGGCGCCGAAGAGCGTGCGGCAGACGGCCGAGATCGCCGACGGCTGGCTCCCGATCTGGACACCGCTGGAGGCGCTGCCGCAGGAGATCGGGGCGTTCCGCGCGGCGGCTGGGAAGGCTGGGCGGGAGGCGCGGAGCTTGGCGGTCCGCGCGCCGGGCACGACCGTCATCGCGAAGGACCCGGAACGCGTGCTGCGGGGCGCGCGAGGTGCGCTGGCCTTCTACGTGGCGCGCATGGGGGTCTTCTACTACCAGCACGTCTCGCGGCTTGGCTACGCGCAGCAGGCCGAGGCGATCAAGCAGGCGTTCGACGCGGGCGGCTCGGCGGCCGGGGCCGGCGCCGTGCCGGTGGAGATGTCGCAGTCGATGGGCCTGGTGACGGACTCGATCGAGCAGGCACGGGAGCGGCTGGCCGCACAGGAGGCGGCCGGAGTGGATATCCACCCGGTCGAGCTGGTCGGCTACGACGACCCGGCCGAGATGCAGCGCATCTACGAGCGGCTGGCCGCCTGAGGAGGCTCGGATCGCGAAGGTGTCCTGCGGGAGGGCGAGCGGCCGTCGGTTGCAGGCGGCCTAGCTTCTGCGCGGCGGTGCGGCCGGCGACTCAGGGGGTCGTGGCGCAGCCGGGCGCGACGGCCATGGTCCGCAGGTTGAAGGTGAAGCGCTGGCCGCCGACCGTCAGGCACGCGCTGCCGGCCGCGGTGTCGAAGGTGGCACTATCCACCGGGCCGTGAGCCACGGGCAGGGGGACGAAGGCCCAGACGCTCGCCGGCACCGGCCGCTTCGAGGCCCAGAAACCACAGTACTTGCTGCGCGCCTCGGCGTTCAGGCCCGGAGATGGCGCGCAGACGAGCAGGCCGGGCTGGGGATTACCCTGCACCACGCCCACCACCGTCGTGCCGATGAGGCCACAGAATGCTGGGTGGCCATGACCGCGGGACCCCAGGAGAGGCGGATCGCTGTACATACCTTCGTAGAGGAAAGCGTCGCATGGGCGCAGGGCCATCCCCTCGATGGGCGGCGGCACCGTGCATCCGGAACTGAAGGTATGCGTATCGAAATGGAATGTCCAGAGCTGCTTGCCATTGCCCACGCACTGGTACTCCTGTGCTCCCACCGGGTAGCCCACTGTATGGGCGTCGTTGGCCGGAAAGGGATAGAAGTGCCAGTTGGTCAGGTGCGAGGCGGGATCAGTGACGGGGCCGGGGATGCCGCAGACCGGCGCGGCGCCACCCCCGGGGTCCTCGCACGCCAGGAAGCCGGGGCGCGGGTCACCCCTCGCTGCGCCGGGCACCGTCAGCCGTATGACCGTACGCGGAAGCGAGGAGAGCAGGCAGACGGGAGCCTCTCCCATCCCTGGGTCGGGCATGCAGGGCGTTCCGTCGGCCGTCCAGAACAGGTTCTCGCACCCGTCGGGCCTGCCATGCTGGCGAATGAGCTGTTGGCCCACCGGCGACGCATCGGAAAGCAGGCTCTTGCAAGGAGTGATCACCGGGCTCGTGACACCGGTCGGCGTCTGCGGCCTAACGCTGGCGGTGGCGGGCTGGATCACGCGATTGCGGCCGGCTGCCGCACGCGGCCAGCAGCGCGGCCACGAGCGCGAGCAGCGCGGGGCTGAACGGGCGATGCTGGCGCATCTCCCTGGTCCCTCCCGTTCCGGTCAGCACGAGCTTCCGCTCCGCGATCCGGCCAGGTGCCGCCACCCCCCGACGTGGGGTGGATGTCCTGAGAGTAGCGGATCGCGCGCGGGCAAGAGGCGACTGTGCCAAGACCTCATCAGAGCATCGTTCAGTCGGTTCACCCGTCTCGCGGCTGAGCCGGGACTGGGCGCAATGTCGCCGCGATGCGTGATGGACGACCCGGGAGGGCGCCGTGGAGAGGTCGGCCCGCCGGAACCGCCCAGCGTGGACTCATCGTGTCCAAGCTGGGCCCCCGGCAACGGCCCCGCGCGAAGCTCTCCGGGTGCGCCCGGCGAGCGGGTCGTAGGATACTGTTCCTACCGCGTGGGTGGCCACTCCCACGACCCGCGGATGGAGGAGCGACTCATGGACTTGAGCGGCAAGCGCATCGCGGTGCTGGTGGAGGACCAGTACCAAGAGCAGGAGCTATGGTATCCGGTCTATCGGCTGCGCGAGGCGGGCGCGACGGTGCAGATCGTCGGCCCGGAGGCCGGCCGGACGTACGCCAGCAAGCACGGCTACCCGGTGAAGACAGACGTGGCGGCCGCCGACGTCTCCGGTCGCGACTTCGACGCGGTGGTGATCCCCGGTGGCTACTCGCCCGACCTGATGCGCCGCCACGCCGCGATGGTGGGTCTGGTGCGCGACGCCTTCGACGCCGGGCGGATCGTGGCCGCCATCTGCCACGCCGGCTGGATGCTCGCCTCGGCGGGCGTGCTGCGCGGCCGGCGCGCGACCTGCTTCTTCAGCATCAAGGATGACCTGGCGAACGCGGGAGCCACCTACGTCGACGAGCCGGTCGTGCGGGACGGGAACCTGATCACGTCGCGCCAGCCGGACGACCTGCCGCGCTTCCTCCCGGCGATCATCGAGGCGCTGGCGGCCGTCCCCGCGCGGTAGTCCACCGGCGCGGCGCCGGCGGCGCCAGGATCTGGCGAACCGCTTGCCGGGGGTGGGACGCATGCCACGACAGGAGCGGCGGGCGGGCTGCAAGGCGCGCTTCTCCGTCCCGGCCAATCAGCCTCGGCGTTCGCCGCGTCTCGGAGGTGAGCCCTATTCGCGGTCGACTCGGCGGATGAGCGCGACGGGCGTCTGCTCGCTGCCCTGGCCCAGCGGGTTGTCGCGCAGCAGCCAGACGAGCAGCCCGCGGTCGACGCCGTCGCTCGCTCCCAGGACGTTGGCACCCAGGTCGTTGGCGTCGATGATGGCGACCTCGACCGCCCCGCCGGCCCACTCTGAGAGGGAGCGGGCCAGGCCACCCGCCACGCCCGCCGGGTCGGCTGGCGGCAGCTTGGCGTGCGTGTCGTACGGCGGCAGGGTGCCGGCGGTTGGGCCGTCGATCGCGTTCACGTCGTGGCCGGCGACGCGGTAGAAGACGCCGCGCAGACCGAGCGGGCGGGCCGCGGCCGCCGCTGCCGCGGCAAGCATGATGCGCGGCGCGCCGGCCTGCTCGATCGCGAGCTGCATCGTGGCGGGGATGCCCAGTCCGATGCCGATGGGCGTCCGCCGCACGAAGCGTGACAGAGCGTGCGCGAGCCTCCCGGGCCGCACCTCCTGCACCGGGAAGGAGCGGCGCTGACAGACGGCCACGGCCTTCTCGCTGATCGCCAGCAGGTCGCCCGGTCGCAGGCGAACGCCGTCGTCGAGGGCGGCCAGCCCTTCGTGTACGGCCGATTCCAGGTCGTCGCCCCCCTGCAAGACGCGCGTCCGGACGGGCGCCCGGGCGTAGATAGCGCGGCCGTCCGGCCCGGCAGCGAACAGGTGTCGCCCGGCGTTGGGGCGGAACTCGGCCAGGGCGTGAGCGGCCATCTCCGTGTCGGCCAGGCGCGCCGCCGCCTGATCGCCGGTCCGCTGGAACGCCGGCCGGGCGGCGTCGCCCCCGTCCGCCGACGATGGACGGCTCGCCTGACGGTCGGGCAGGTCGGTGCCCTCGAAGAAGACGCGCAGCCACAGCTCGACGTTGATGGCGCGCCAGAAGAACGGCGACTCTTCGAGCTGGCCGTCGCAGGCGGCGCGGAACGCCTCGGCGATGGCCGGGCCGTCCCAGTAGTTGCGCGCAGCGAACGCCGGGGAACGGAGCAGGCCGTGGAAGACGGCGCGGCGCGCCTTCAGCCAGCGGAACTCGGGGGTGGTGAACCCGACCTTCCAGCGCCGCCGGCGGATCTTCTCGGGCAGGACGCCGCGCATGCCCTCGCGCAGGATCCAGCGGCTCCAGCCGCCGCGGATGATCGCTTCCGGAGGGAGCCGCAGCGCCCACTCCACCAGCTCCTGGTCGAGGAAGGGGACTCGGGACTCCATCGAGTGCGCCATCGAGCTGCGGTCTTCGTAGCGGAGCAAGGGCGGCAGGCTGTAGGTCAGCAGGTCCTGCAGCAGGCGGAGCTTGAGGTTGTCGCGGCTGCGCGCGTCGCGCGGCCGTCGCATCGCCCGGGCGAACTCCGGGCGCAGCAGGCGGCCGACGCGAAGCGCCCTGCGGCGCTCGGCCAGCCGCCGGCGAACGAGCGGCAGGAGGACGTCGCGCGCGGCCCAGGCCTCGGTCAGGAGATCGCGGTAGCGGCGCTCGCGCAGGAGCTGCCTCAGATAGACGTACTGGTACGGCACGTAGCCGGCCAGCAGCTCGTCGCCCGCCTGGCCGTCGAGCAGCACCTTCACCTTCGGCGCCGCGAGCCGCATCACGCACCACTGGGCGTACGGTCCGGTGCTGACCATCGGCTCTTCCTGATGCCAGAGGAACCGCTCCAGCTCCTCGACGAACTGCTGCGAGGACGGGGCGACGAAGTTGCGCTCGGCGCCCGTCGCCTGCAGCACTGGCTCGATGTAGGCGCGCTCGTCGATCGGGTCGTTGTCGAAGACGGCGGAGAAGGTCTTGAGGCGGTCGCCCAGCGAGCGGGCGTCGGGCACATGCGCTCGTAGCAGGCCGCTCATGACGCAGACGATGGAGGAGGAGTCGAGCCCGCCGGAGAGGCAGGTGCCGACCGGCACGTCGGCCACGAGCCGCCGCTCAATCGCGCGCTCGAACAGCCGTCGGAGCTCGGCGGGGTCCGGCGATGCGCCGGCCGCGAGGCGTGGCTCCCAGTAGCGGCGCTCGCGCACGCCCTGCTCGTCGACGAGCAGACAGGTCGCCGCCGGCACCGCCCGCACGCCGCGGAAGAAGGTCTCCGCGTCGTGGTCGTGGAGGCCGAGCAGCAAGTACTCGTAGATGCGCTGGTCGTTCGGTTCGGCCACGAAGGCGGGATCCTGCAAGATCGCCTTGATCTCCGATGCGAAGAGCAGGCGCTGGCCGCAGCGCGCCCAGTAGAGCGGCTTGATGCCGAAATGGTCGCGCGCCAGCGCCAGACGGGGCCGTTCGCCTCGCAGATCGAGGATGGCGACCGCCCACATGCCGTTGAAGCGCGTGAAGCAGTCCGGCCCGTACTCCTGGTAGGCGTGGAGCAGCACCTCGCTGTCGGAGTCGGTGACGAAGCGGTGGCCGCGAGCGGCCAGCTCGGCCCGCAGCTCGCGGTAGTTGTAGATCTCGCCGTTGTAGACAACCTGGAGGCGCCCTTCCTCGCTCGCCATCGGCTGATGGCCGTGCTCCAGATCGATGATCGACAGGCGGCGGTGACCCAGACTGGCGCAGTCCGCTTCGAAGTACCCCTCGTCGTCCGGACCGCGGTGGAGCAGGACCCGCGTCATCGCCTCGAGCAGGTCGCGGTCGCGCGGTCCCCAGAAGCCGGTGACTCCGCACATGCTCGCTCCTGCTCCTTTCGGGCGGGGGATGGCGCGCGGCCGGTCGCCCACGCACCACGATCGTACCCCGACCGCGCGGGGCGCTGCCGCGCCGCGGCCGGCCACGGGGGTGGATGAGGCGCGAGGATCAGCCGCCGGCGACCGCCGGAACGATGCTCACGTCGGCGCCCGCGGGCAGGGACGATTCGAGTCCCTGCAGAAAGCGAACGTCCTCGCCGTTGACGTAGACGTTCACGAAGCGGCGGAGCGCGCCCGATTCGTCCAGCACGCGCTCGCGCAGGCCCGGGTGTTGCGCGTCGAGCGCCTCGATCAGCGCGCCGACGGTGGCGCCCGACGCGTGCACGGTGTCAGCGCCGCCGGTCAGGCCGCGGAGCGGCGTGGGGATGCGCACGGTGACCCGCGCGTTGGCTGCCTCCTGCGTCATCGGCTCACCCTTCCATGACGTCGCCGGTCACCGGGTCGACGCGCACGCCGCGCGACTGGGCCCAGGCCAGGCTGCGTTCGATGTCCGCGTCGTCGCCATCGATCTCGAGCACCACCCAGCCGATGTGCTCGTCGACGTCCGCCATGCGGATGTTGGTGACCACCTGGAAGCGGTGGCCCAGCTCGTAGATCACCGGCTCGGTGATCAACTGCTCCGGGAACGTGAAGCGGACGCGCCGCCGTGTCATCGTCCTCACCGCCCGGCGGTGCCGGCCGCCTCGCGCACCGCCAACGCCTCCTCGAAGCTGGGCACCGTCGCCCGCACGTGCAGCGGCTGGACGACGGCGTCGGTGACCGCCTCCTGCGTCTTGAGCCCCGCACCGGTGACGAAGGCGACCGTCGTCTCGTCCGGCCCGATGCGGCCCGCCTCGGCCAGCCGGCGCAGCGCGGCTACGACCACGCCGCCGGCCGTCTCGGCGAAGATGCCCTCCGTCTCAGCCAGCAGCAGCATACCTTCCACGACCTCCTCGTCGCTAACGGCCGCGGCGGCGCCTGCGGTGTCGGCCAGCGTGCGCAGGGCGTAGTAGCCATCGGCCGGGTTGCCGATGGCGAGCGAGCGGGCGATGGTCCGGGGCTTCACCGGCCGGAAGTTGAAGCTGCCCTCGGACCAGGCCGTGGCGATGGGCGCGCAGCCGGCCGCCTGCGCGCCGTGCATCCTGGTGAGCGGCTCCTCGATCAGGCCCACTTGGTGCAGCTCCTTGAGCCCCTTGTGGATCTTGGTGAAGAGCGAGCCGCTGGCCATCGGCACGACGCAGTGGTCCGGCGCCTGCCAGCCGAGCTGCTCGGCGACCTCGTAGCCGAGGGTCTTCGAGCCCTCCGCGTAGTAGGGCCGCACGTTGATGTTGACGAACGCCCAAGGGTAGCGATCGCCCAGCTCGGCGCAGAGCCGGTTGACGTCGTCGTACGAGCCGTCGACGGCGACCAGCGTTGGATGGTAGACCGCCGAGCCGATCACCTTGCCGGCCTCCAGGTCGCTCGGGATGAATACGAAGGCGCGCATCCCGGCGTGGGCGGCGTGCGCGGCCACGCTGTTCGCCAGGTTGCCGGTCGATGCGCAGGCCAGCGTGTCGTAGCCGAGCTCGCGGGCGCGCGTTGCCGCCACCTCGACCACGCGGTCCTTGAAGGACCAGGTCGGGTTCATGGTGTCGTTCTTGATCCAGAGCTGGCGCAGCCCGAGCCGCCTGCCGAGGTTGTCGGCGCGGACGAGCGGCGTAAAACCGGCGCCCAGGTCAACCCGGTTCTCGGCGTCGCAGGGGAGGAAGGGGGCGTAGCGCCACATGCTCGCCGGCCCGCGCTCGATCGATACGCGCGAGACGGCCCGCCGGATCGCGTCGTAGTCGTAGGCGACCTCCAGCGGGCCGAAGCAGAACTCGCAGACGTGGGTGGCCGCGAGTGCGTACTCGCGGTGGCACTCCCGGCAGCGCAGGGCCGTGACGAAGGACATGGCCGCTCCCTCCAGGGAAGGGCCCGTGGCGCGCTCACGCGGCGCCTGCCTGGCGGCGCCGCGAGGGGCGTCCGCCGGCGGCGGGAGCGTCTGCGCCCGCGGGCAAGACTCGAGCCCGGGTCACCAAGAGCGCACGGAAAACGCCTCATCCGGAATACGAATGAGGCGTCAACGACGGGGTCGTTGCCTCTCATCTCCTCCGGAGATGCCGGAGCGGAGTTGGCACCGCGTCCGCCGTTCAGCGGACCGGTTGCCGGGTTTCGCAGGGCCGGATCCCTCCACCGCTCTTGATGAGGGGCTCTCTTCGATTGTCAGCATTGAGGTTACGGAAGGAGCGGCACGCCCGTCAAACCGGCGCCGCGTATCCGGGCGGGGGCGTGTAGCCTCCCAGCTCACGCTCCAGCCAGCGTCCCACGCGCAGCGCCGTCCGGTCGTCGCAGTAGGCGGTGATCACCTGCACCCCGACCGGTAGCCCATCACGCGACCGGCCGACCGGCACGGCCGCCGCCGGCAGTCCCGCATACACCGCCACCCCCGCGTAGACCGTCGCTGCGTCAAACGGATAGCGCCGGTCGTCGACCTCGAGCGTCCGCGAGCCCCACGGCCGCAGGTCGTGGGGGAACGCGTCGCGCGGGAACACCGGCGCGATGAGCGCGTCGTAGCGGCGGAAGAACTCGTCCCAAAGCGCACGATACTTCAGGCGCTGGCGCTCGCTCGTGATCACCTGCCCGAACGGCGCGGCCACGCCGGCGGCGAAGCGGCGCGAGACCTCACGCCAGTAGTCGGCGCTCTCGCGCGCCGCGCGCTGGCGCATCTCTGCGATCGTGTGCGCCGGGAATCCGGCGCCCATGACGTTGCCGAGGGCGAACTGGTAGCGCAGATGGCTCTCGCCCAGGTCGAACCAGTCCGGCAGCGCGTCCTCGACCGTCGCGCCGGCATCGCGCAGCGCGACGGCCGCGCGCTCGACGGCGTCGACGACATCGCGCGAAGGCGGCACCGGCTCGCCGCCGGGCCACACGGCGATGCGCGCGTCGCGCGGGCGGAGGGCCCGCGGCGGGGGAAGGCGAAGCTTCCAGCCGCGGTCGGCCGGCGGCTCGTCGCCGGCCATCACGCCGAGCGCCAGCTCCAGGTCCTCCATGCGGCGCGCCAGCGGGCCGATGACCGCCATGGAGAACGCATCCGGCAGATGGCCCCGCCCGGGCACGATGCGCTCGCTCGTCTTCAGGCCGCAGACGCCGCAGAAGTGGGAGGGGGAGCGGATCGAGCCGCCGATGTCGCTGCCCGGCTCGAGCGCGGAGAGGCCCGCCGCGAGCGCGGCCGCGCCGCCGCCGGTCGAGCCGCCGACGGTGCGGTCCAGGTTCCACGGATTGTGGGTGAGGCCGAAGATCTCGTTGAAGGTCTGCACGTCCCCGGCCAGCAGCGGCAGGTTCGTCTTCCCGAGCATGACCGCGCCCGCCTCTCTCAGTCGCTGCACCACCGTCGCGTCGCGTTCCGGCACGTGGTCGCGGTACTCGGGCGCTCCCGCGGTGGTGCGCACGCCCGCCGTCTCCAACGAGTCCTTCACGGTGATCGGCAGGCCGAGCAGTGGCGCCCGCGCGCCGGCCCAGCGCCGCTGGTCGGCGCGCTTCGCCGCCTCGACGGCGAGCTCGAAGGTCGGAGTGACAACGGCGTTGAGCCTCGGGTTGTGCTGGCCGATGCGCCTGATGTAGAGCTCGGTCAGCTCCTGCGAGCTGATCTCCCGGCGGTCCAACAGGCGCAGGAGCCGGCGCGCTCCGAAGAAGGCGAGTCGATCGTCCGCGCTCATGCGTTTCTCCTGCACGGATTTGCCCGCAGGATAGCCGACCACGCGCGTGGAGCGTAGGCGGCGTTCGGCCGCGGCGGACCGCGCCCGATCGGAAGCGGGAGGAACGGGAAACGCAGTGAGCGCGGGGGCAGCGGAGAGCGCTGGCGAAACGTTGGAAACGTGAGCAACAGCGAGGGGTGCGTGCGGGTGGGGTCAGGAGACGAGGGCGTGTTCTCGGCAAGTGGCGCACGACCGTCATTCCAGCCTGCCTGCAGCAGGCAGGCCAAGCGAGCGGATGCGAGCGCGAGCCGGAATCCAGGGCTGGCAGCGAGCCGCTCGAGGCTGGATTCCCGCCCCCCACCTCCGTGGGGGCAGGCTTCGCGGGAATGACGGGAGGGTGAGCGGGAATGACGAGGGGCGCCAGCGCCAGCTCGCAGGCGGGGGTCGCGGCGAGCAGCGTGAGCGCCATGACGCGGCTGACGTTGCGCAGCGCGATATCCTGAGCGTCAGGCAAGCCCCCAAAGCCTGGACGAGGAGGCGACCATGGCCGACCCGCAGATGCTCGCTCGCGCTCATCACCTCATCCTGCAGCGATTCGTGCGCGAGGGCCGCGCACCCCATTACGTCGAGCTCGGACACGAGCTTGGCCTGCCGCCGGAGGACGCCCGGCAGGCGCTGCTCGACCTGGTCGCGCTCCGCCTGCCGGGCGTGTGGCTCGCTCCCGGCACGGA
This sequence comes from Chloroflexota bacterium, assembly GCA_021787985.1. Taxonomy (GTDB): domain Bacteria; phylum Chloroflexota; class Dehalococcoidia; order DSGV01; family DSGV01; genus JAJYLG01. The sequence continues at coordinate 11,904 of JAJYLG010000004.1, read as the reverse complement.
CTACATCGGCTCGTACGCCCCGTTCTCGAACCAGCCGACCCAGTACCTCGTGTCGGTAGACGGACAGCAACGCTGGTACGGCCAGTGAGGGTTTGAGTCGCTGGCGGTCTGCTGGCTCTTCCCCCAACACGAGGTCCGCATCGAATGCCCTTGCCTGGACTGCGGCGAGCCGATCCGTGTGCGCGTGCGCGACGGCGATCTGCTGGAGGTGGAGCCAGCCGCCGTCGTCGGGCACAGCAACCTGCCCTACTACCGCTGGAGGGATGACCTGCCACGCGCCTGAAGCCAGATGAATCTCTTCCGGTCGGAAGAGCACGTGCGCAACTGGAAGCAGTTCGACCCGGCGAGCGAGGATGGGATCATGCCTGTCGCGGGGTTCGCCCAGCTCTTCGGCATCGCGATGTTTCGCGAGCGGCTGGCGCCGGATTACGTCCTGCGCCTGCGCGACCTGGCTCGCGAGTTCATGCCGACGCTGGCCCGCTTGGGCAGGGATGTCCCCTTCTGGCAGGCGCGCCCGCCATCCTGAGCGGCGGTCGCCCGCGCGGCGGCCCGAGGCGCGGCATCGGCCGCGCCGCTCGGAGCCAGCAGCAGAGCGAGCGCGTCGCCCTCAAGGCTCGGCGCGCTCGCTCTCCTCGGCCGCACGCGTGCCCGAGCGGTCGCGCGGCCCGCGGCGTGTGCTCCCGGCAGCGGCCGGCGGGCTGGCGGCACGGCTGGAGTCGATGATCAGGAAGTAGTGGCACGAGTCCGGGCCGGGATTGCGGAACTCGTGCGTCACGTCGCCCCGGAAGAAGAGCGAATCCCCGCGCGCCAGGCTGACCTGGTGCACTCCCAGCCAGCACGTCAGGCGCCCCTGCACCACCGTGATGTGCTCCTCCGCGCCGCGCCGGTGCGGGGGAAAGGAGCCCGTGCTCCGCCCGGCCGGCACCACGTACCAGAGGACCTCGATGCCCCGCCGCAGGAACGCGGGGGACAGCAGGTGCCGCTCCACCCCCGTGCGGGGATCGACGAGCACGCTCCGCTCCTCGCGGCGTTGTACCGCCAGCGCGCCGCCCTCGCCCGTCTCGGGCCCGCCCAGGAGGTCGGACGCCGTGCTGCCCAGGCCCTCGGCGATCTGACAAAGGATTCGCACCGTCGGACTCTTCCGCCCGCGCTCGACGTCCGAGAGCATGGCGCGGCTCACCGCGGCACGGCGGGCGAGCTCATCGAGCGTCAGCCCGAGGGCCGCGCGACGCTCGCGGATGCGACTGCCGAGATCGGTCGGCTCCATGATATCCACTATTGTATGCCCGCTTCGCTATTGCGGATACCCGGCAGTCGATCGATAATGGTGGACGCATTCCACCATAGAGGAGTCAAGCGTTGCGTAGCTCGGTCCGCGTGCTCCGCGCTCCAGCGTCGAGCGAATCCCCGGACGACGGCCGAGCGCACGGGCGGGACGGCCGACTGCCCGGCCTCGTGCTGGGCGGGCTGGGCGTGCTGGGCTTCAGCTTCACCCTGCCGGCTACACGGGTCGCCGTCGCCCAGCTCGGCGGACCGTTCGTGGGCCTCGGGCGCGCGCTCGTCGCCGCGGGGCTCGCGGCCGCCGTGCTGCTCGTGCGTCGTGAGCGCCCGCCGGCACGACGACACTGGGGCAGCCTGGCGATCGTCGTGCTGGGAGTGGTGATCGGCTTTCCCCTGTTCTCGGCGCTGGCTCTACGCTGGGTGTCCGCCGCGCACAGCGCGGTGATCGTGGGCCTGCTGCCGGCGGCCACCGCTGGAATGGCCGTGCTCCGCGCCGGCGAGCGCCCGACCCTGGGTTTCTGGCTCGCAGGCGTGGTCGGCCTGATCGCGGTGCTGGGCTTCGCAGCGACGCAAGGCGCCGGGCGACCACAACCGGCGGACGCGCTGGTGCTGATGGCCGTGGCGCTGGGCGGTCTCGGCTACGCGGAGGGTGGGGCGTTGGCGCGCGAGCTCGGCGGATGGCGCGTGATCTGCTGGGCGCTGATCCTCGCCGCACCGCTGGTGGCGCCGGTGGTCGTCGTGCTGGCGGCACGCTCCGGCCTGGCAGCCGGCCCGGGCGCCTGGCTTGGTTTCGCCTACGTATCCGTGGTCAGCATGTTTCTCGGCTTCTTCGCCTGGTACCAAGGGCTCGCGCTGGGAGGCATCGCCCGCGTCAGCCAGCTCCAGCTCGCACAGCCAGTGTTGACGATCGCGTGGGCCGCGCTACTGCTCCACGAGTCCGTCGGGCCCGGGACGGTGCTCGCTGCGCTGTTCGTCTTGGCGAGCGTCGCCGCCAGCCAGCGCACGCGCGTGGGCCGTGCGACCGTCCCCCTCCCGAGCGGACCGTCGGCCGCGTCGGTGGCCACGGAGGACTGATCCGCCGATGCGCAGCCGCGGCACGCCGTCAGCGCCCGCTGTAGCGTGGCGGGCGCCGCTCGGCGAACGAGCGCGGCCCCTCCTTGGCGTCCTCGGTCTGCTTGTTCACGCGTTGTACCGCCTGCTCCAGGCGCAGCGCGTCCGCCAGCGACAGATCCTGGCCGCGCACCGCCAGCTCCTTGATCGCGCGCACCGTCAGCGGCGGATTCTGGCACAGCCGCTCCGCCAGCTCGCGCGCCGCCGGCAGGACGCGCTCGGCCGGCACGACGCGGTTGACGAGCCCGGCGCGGTACGCCTCGCCCGCGGAGATCGGCTCGCCCGTGAGCAGCAGCTCGAGCGCCTGTGCGTAGCGGAGCTGCTGCAGGAGGCGCTGGCTGACGCCGCCAGCGGGCAACCGCCCCTGGACGACGTCGTCGAGCGCGAAGGTTGCCCGCTCGGCGGCGACGCGGATGTCGGTGGCGAACAGCAGCGCCATGCCGCTGCCGGAGCAGCGACCGTTGACCGCGGCCACCACCGGTTTCCAGAGCTCGAGACCGCGCTCGAGCTGCGGTCCCTCCTGCGTCTGCCAGAAGCGCCACGGCTCGCCGTCGTCCTCCTCAGCAGCGGTCGCGAATGCCTCGCCGCCCGCGCCGGTGATAACGGCGACCCAGATCTGCGGGTCATCTCGGACCCGCAGCCAGGCGGCGGTCAGCTCATCACGTAGCTTCCGGCCGAGCGCGTTGCCCGTCTCGGGCGAGTCGATGGTGAGGGTAGCCAGGTGGCCGTCCGTCTCGAACCGCAGTGCCATCGGCGCTCCTTGCACATCGAGTATCCCGACCCGAGGATGGCTGTCGCAACGGGCGACGGCCGCCGCGACGGCCTGTGCTGGCAGGCTGGCCATGCGCGTAGCGGCCATCTGTATCATGGAACTTGCTGCCCGTCCCGCGGGCGCGGGAAGGGCGAACCGGAGCGCGCGAGGTGCCCGTGCCACTCTCTGCTCCCCGCCGCGGCCTGCTCGACGGCCTTGGCGCCGGCCGCCTGGACGCCTGGGCGGCCTACGACCTGGCCGATGCGACCGGCAGCGACCTGGCGCGCCTCATGGCCGCCGCGGGCGAGCTGCGGGACGCCGGCAAGGGCCGCACCGTCACGTACTCGCGCAAGGTCTTCATCCCGCTCACGAACCTTTGCCGCGATAGCTGCGGCTATTGCACGTTCGCCAAGCATCCGAACGACCCCGGCGCGCGCACGATGACGCCACCGCAGGTGCTGGCGGTCGCGCGGGCGGGAGCAGCCGCCGGGTGCAAGGAGGCGCTCTTCAGCCTGGGCGACAAGCCGGAGCTGCGCTACGGCTCGCATCGCGCCTGGCTGGCCGAGCGCGGCTATCCGTCCACCATCGCGTACCTGCGCGACATGTGCGCGCTGGTGCTCGCGGAAACCGGGCTGCTGCCGCACGCCAACCCGGGCGCACTCTCCGGCGAGGAGATCCGGCTGCTACGGCCCGTCAATCTCAGCATGGGGATGATGCTGGAGAGCCTCAGCGAGCGCCTGCTGGAGGCCGGCCAGGCGCACGCCGGCTGCCCGGACAAGGCGCCGGCCGTCCGTCTCGGCACCATCGAGGACGCCGGGCGCGAGCGGGTCGCTTTCACCACCGGGATCCTGATCGGCATCGGCGAGACGCCGCGCGAGCGCATCGACGCATTGCTGGCCATCCGGGAGCTGCACGAGCGCTACGGCCACGTGCAGGAGGTGATCATCCAGAACTTCCGTGCGAAGGCGGACACCCGCTTCCGCTCGCGCGGCGAGCCCGGCGCGGTCGAGATGGCGCGCACGATCGCGCTGGCGCGCCTGCTGCTGGGCCCGGAGATGAACATCCAGGCGCCGCCCAACCTGACCCCGGATGCCTACCAGTTCTACCTGCTGGCGGGGATCAATGACTGGGGCGGCGTGTCGCCGGTCACCCACGACTTCATCAACCCGGAGAAGCCGTGGCCGCAGATCGTCGAGCTGCGCCAGGCCAGCGAGGAGGCTGGATTCGAGCTGCGCGAGCGGCTCGCGCTGTATCCGGAATACGTGCGCCGGGCGGAGTTCCTGCCGGAGGGACTGCGCGGCCGGGTCGATTCCCTGGTCGACGACCGGGGGCTGGTGCGAGGGGAGGCGGAGCGATGGTAGTGCCGATGGATTGGGTCGAGACGAACGATACCGTCGCGCCCGGGCCGCGGGCGCCGCGGACCGCGGGCGACGCGCGCGCCCTGGAGGCGGCGGTCTCGCGCTGCGGCCCGGCCGTCTGCCGGGCGCTGGAGCGCGCCCTCGCCGGCGACGACGTCGACGCCGACGGCGCGACCGCGCTGCTCGGCGCAGCGGGCGCGGACCTGCAGGCCGCCGTGCTGGTGGCGGACCAGCTCCGCCGCGAGCAGGTGGGCGACGCCGTCACGTACGTGGTCAACCGCAACGTCAACTTCACCAACGTCTGCATCAAGCGCTGCGGCTTCTGCGCCTTCAGCCGCGGCCACCTGGAGGAGCAGGCCTACTTCCTGCCGATCGAGGAGGTCCTGCGGCGCGGCCGCGAGGCGCGGGACCTGGGCGCCAGCGAGCTCTGCGTCCAGGCGGGCCTGCCGCCCAAGATGGAGGGCTCGCTCTACATCGACCTCTGCCGCGCCATCAAGCAGGAGCTGCCGGAGATGCACGTCCACGGCTTCTCGCCCGAGGAGGTGCTGTACGGCTCGATCCGTGCGCGCTGCTCGATCGAGGAGTACCTGCGCGCGCTGCAGGACGCCGGCGTGGGCAGCCTGCCCGGAACCTCGGCCGAGATCCTCGACGACCGCGTGCGCCGCCAGATCGCGCCGGGGCGCATCTCGACCCGCCAGTGGATCGAGGTGATCACCGCGGCCCACCGGCTCGGCATCCCGACCACGTCCACGATCATGTACGGCCACGTCGAGACGCTTGAGCAGCGGGCGCGCCACCTGCTGCTGCTGCGGTCGCTGCAGCGCGAGACGGGCGGCTTCACGGAGTTCGTGCCGCTGTCGTTCATCTGGGGCGAGGCGCCGATGGTGCGCAAGGGCCTGATCAGCGGCGTCGCCGCCGGGCCGACCGGAACGGAGGTGGTGGCGATGTACGCCGCCTCGCGCATCGTGCTGGGGCGCGACATTCCCAACCTGCAGGTCTCCTGGGTGAAGCAAGGGCTGCAGCTCGCGCAGTACTGCCTCACCGCCGGCGCCAATGACTTCGGCGGCACGCTGATCAACGAGAGCATCTCGACCTCGGCGGGCGCCAGCAACGGCCAGCTCGTGCGCCCGGCGGAGCTGCGCCGCGCCATCCGCGCGGCAGGCCGCATCCCGGCCGAGCGGACCACCACCTACAACCGCTTCCGCCTGTACGAGCAGGAGCCCGCCGAGCCGCAGCCGCTCGACCGGGTCGACGACCAGCAGGCGCGGCGCTTCGGCTCATACTTCGAGCTGGTGCAGACCGAGGAGTTCCGCTACCAGCGCGGTCAACGAGCTTCCTTCCGCGAGCCCGCCGCCGTCGGCGGCTAGCGCAGCTCACGCAATCGCCGTGCCGGACGGGGCTCGCCTCGCACCACCGGCTGGGCGCTGCAGCGCCTGCGCCCATGCGCGCCGCGTGACCAGCGCCCGCGGCTCCACCTTCTGGCTGTGCGGCCTCGCCGCGGTCGACTCACGCTTCGCGCGCTATCCCCCGCTGCCGGTCCTGCACTGCTCCGGCTTCCGCCCCGAGGCTTCCGCCGGCCTGCCGCCGGAGCGCGCCGCGACTCCGTCGCGGCACGCGGCGGGCGAGGAGGAAAGGACGAGCGCGGCACAGCCCGGCCCTTGACAATGTGGCACACACGTGGCACATTGTCTGAGGAGGAAGAGAAACCCGTGAACGCGATGACCAGGTCCAGCGTTGCGGAAGCCCGCCGCGCGGCAGCCGCCGGCCTGCAGGATACCCGGGACCGCGCGCTGGCCGCCGCTGGGGCGGACGATCCCTACCGCACGCTGGAGCTGGCGTCGGAGTTCCTGGGAGCCGCCGAGGCGTTGGTCGGCGCGCTCTGCCGCGATGCCGGTCTTGATGCCGCATCCGCTGAGGTCGTCACCGCCGGCACGCTGCAGGCGGCGTTCCCGGCCCTGGCCGCGCTGGCGGCCGAAGGCGCGGACGCGGCCTGCCGTGAGCTCGAACACGCGTGGGCGGGGCAGCTACGGGCGCTGGGCCTGGCGCCGCGCCGCGCCGCCCGCGTGGCCGAGGCAACGGCGTTGTACGTCGCCGGCCGGCCGCGGAGCGACGCCGAAGAGGCCATGGCGCGGCTCGCCGTCTACAACGCCGCCGTCGGGGCATGGCTGGCGAACCGGCGGCACGGGGACCAGGCACGCCGCATCCTCCAGCGGCTGATGACGGCGCTCGAGCTCTCGCGGGAGCAGCTCGCCCGCATGTTCGAGGTCACCGCCGAGACGATCCGCCGCTGGGAGTACGGGCGGGTCAACGTGCCGGCACAGCGCCTCGCAGAGCTGACGCGGGCGGACGCGGCGGTCACACGCCTGCTCCACCTCTTCCTGCCCGACCGCCTACCCGCCGTCGTCCGGCGCAAGGCCGAGGCGTTCGGCGGTGAGTCCGCGTTCGACTGGATGCTGCGCGGCCGCATCGCTGACGTCGCCGATACCTACGAGCGCCTGCTCGCCTACCAGGGCTGACCGCCGTGCTCCAGGTCCCCCACGAGCACGTACCGCTGTTCCGCGTCGTCCGCGCCGCTTGGGCCGAGCCCCTGGACAGCTCGTACAGCCGTGAGCGCGGCGGGCGCTGGAATCCGCCCGGCGCCTTTCCCGCCCTCTACGGCTGCTGCAGCGAGCGGGTGGCCGGCGCCGTTGTGCGCGACCTCTGGCGGACCGGCGCCATCGAGGCGGAGGACCTCTCGCCCGCCGCGCGCCCGCAACTGGTTGAGTTCCGCTGGGCCGGAACGGTGGTCGATGCGGTGTCGCTTGCCGGCCTCGCCGCGGCGGGTCTCACGCGCGGCTACCCGGCCGGCCTCGAGCACCGGCAAACGCAGGCGCTGGGCAGCGTGTGGCACGAGGCGGGCGCCGAGGGGGTGGTGTGCCGCAGCGCCTCGCTGCACCGGCTGGGCTTCCGCGCCTGGGTGGGGCCGCACGAAGGGTGGGGCGAGGTCGCCGTGTTCGTGGAGAACGCGACCGCCGCTCCGGAGCTCCTGCGCCGGCGGGCCGACGCGCAGTGGCTCCTGGCCGCCCCCGCGCCGAGCTGACGCCCGGCGCTACACCCGGCCCGACTCTCGGATGCTGCCCAGGACGCGGCGCATCGTGTCCTCGTAGCGCATGCCGGTCGTGAGCGGCAGCCCGTCCGAGCGCAGGACCAGCTCCTTGGCGGCCTGCTGGGCGAGCGTGTCGCCGGCGGCCAACCGACGCGCCAGCGCGAGCGCCTCGTCCAGCACGCGGTCGTGAGGCACCAGGCGGCTCACCAGCCCGATCTCCCAGGCCCGCCGCGCGTCGACGCGGTCGCCGATGAGCAGCAGCTCCATCGCCACGGCCCACGGGACCTGGCGCGGCGTGCGCCAGGTCGCGCCCTCGGTGGCGACCAGCCCCCGCTGCACCTCCGGCAACCCGAAGACCGCCTCCTGCGAGGCGATGCGGATGTCCGTCGCCAGCAGCAGCGTGACGCCGGCCCCCAGGCAGTAGCCGTTCACCGCGGCGATCACGGGCTTCCAGATCTCCTTGCCGGTCTCGAGGAGCTGGCGGCGCTGGGTCAGCCAGAAGACGTGCGGCTCGGTCTGGCGCGTCACGGAGCGCTTGAGGTCGGCTCCAGCGCAGAACGCGCGCTCGCCGGCGCCCGTCAGCACCGCGACGCGCACGTTCGGGTTGTCGCGCACGTCGGCCCAGATGTGGTCGAGCTCGTAGAAGGTCTGGGGATCGACCGCGTTCAGCACCTCGGGCCGGTTCAGGGTGACCACGGCCACGTGGTCGTGGACCTCGTAGCGCGTACGCATGGCGGCGAAGTCAACCGTCACCGCCCGACCTCCTCTCCGGCTCCCCATCCTCAGCGAACGGCCAGTGCCGGAAACACGTGCCTGCCGGGATGAACTCGATGGCGCGCGGGTCGAAGTGCCGGGCGATCGCCGCCCGCAGGCCGCCCGCGCCGCGCGCCACGCCCTGCCGCAGGACGCGACCGGCCGCGTCGCCGACCTCGTACTCGCCCGCCCCGGCCGGCACCCGCTCCAGAAGCTCCGGCTCCGCCGGGGTCCATCCGCTCCTGTTCCGCCGCTCGGCCATTCCGCCGCCATCCTTCCGCCGCTCGCCACTGGTGCCGATCCTAGCAAGCTGTCGAGCAATGCGCCTCGACCGTCCCCCTTGCCCCCTTCCTGGCCAGGAAGGGGGCTGCCTTTCTTGCTGGGGACACGCCGCCAGGCCCCCCACCCCTCTGGACTGCCTGTATTCACCGGCCCGCTAGGGCAGCGCGGTCGCGCCAGCAAGCGGAGTCGAACATCTGTGCTTGACAGGCCAGAACACTCGTTCTAACCTGAACCGGAGAACATCTGTTCGCGGAGGCCACCGTGGGGACCCTGCTGCTCGTCGTCTGGTCGCTCGCCGTCGCCTGCTACCTCTGCTACGAGTTCCTCGACGCCGCGCTGGCCCGGCCGGCACTGCCGCCGGCGGGGAGCCCGCCCACTCCAGCGCCAGCGCTGCGTCGGGCCGCCTCCCGCTCGATCCAGAAACGGTCGGTCGGCTCGTAGGGCAGGTCGAGCGCGGCCGGACCCGCGGGCAGCGGGGGCGGCCGCTCGTCCGCCCCGCTGGGCTCGGCGGTGGTGACTGCCGGTCAGTCGCCCCACGACGGCACGCCCGCCGAGATATCCCCCTCCTCGGGCGTCCCTTTCCAGGCGGCGGGCGCTCTCCGGTCGAGGTGCAGGATGCGCGACACCCGATGCTCCGATCCAAGCGCTGCAAACGCTCGCGCAATCGTATCATGAGGGGCATGATCGTTCGTCGTGACGGAGCGAACCATGATCCGGCTGAAGCGCGTTTACGAGTCCCGGCAAGCCGCCGACGGCAAGCGCTTCCTGGTCGAGCGGCTGTGGCCGCGCGGCGTGCGCAAGGACGCCTTGCCGATGGACGGCTGGCTGCGGGACGTGGCGCCGAGTCCCGAGCTGCGGAGCTGGTTCGGCCACCGGCCCGACCGCTGGGCTGAGTTCCAGCTACGCTACCGTCAGGAGCTCGAAGCGTCCTCCGCCTGGCAGCCCCTCGCGGACGCCGCGCGGACGGGAGACGTCACCCTGCTGTTCAGCGCCCGTGACGTCGCGCACAACGCGGCGGCCGCGCTCAAGGCCTTCCTCGAAGACCGACTGCACGACGCCTGACGGACGGCCTGGTCCGACGGTGCTATCATCGTCGGGCAGTACCCGGACCGGCGCCCGCCGGCCGGGATACCACCCGGAGGTCCGCGCATGCGCATGATATTGGGCATTCACCAATTGAAAGTGCCGCTGCCGATGGCTGGCCTGCCCTATGTCCTCCCCTACCTGGTGCAGGACGGCGATGAGAACCTGCTGATCGACTGCGGCTGGAACGACCCCGAGTCGTACCGGGCGCTCAGCGGCCAGCTCGAGGAGCTGGGGACGCCGATCAACGAGGTCCGACAGCTCGCGCTCACCCACGTCCACCCAGACCATTACGGCCTCGCCGGCCGCGTCAAGCAGGAGTCGGGCGCGACCGTCGTGATGCACGAGCGCGAGCGCACGCTCATCGTCTCGCGCTATCGCGACCCGCTCGACCTGCTGCAGGAGATGGACGGCTACCTGCACAAGAACGGCGTGCCGGAGGACGAGGTCGCCGCCATGCGCGACTCCTCCCTGCCCTTCCTGCGGCACGTGGTCGCCTCCGAGCCGGACACCACGCTCCAGGGCGGCGAGCACCTGCAAGTCGGCCGTTTCGTGCTCGAGGCGCTCTGGACGCCGGGTCACAGCCCCGGGCACCTCTGCTTCTACGAGCCGAACCACAAGCTGCTGCTCACGGGCGACCACATCCTGCCGACGATCACGCCCAACGTGAGCCTGCACCCGCAGCAGACCGGCAACCCGCTCAGTGACTACCTCGCCTCCTTGAAGAAGCTGTACGACCTGCCGGTCGACCGGGTCCTGCCCGCGCACGAGTTCGACGTGAAACATCTGCGCCGTCGCATCGATGAGATCCTGCACCATCACGACGAGCGACTGGGCGAGATGGAGGAGGCCGTCGGCCCGGACGGCACGACCGCCTACCAGGTGGCGCGCACCATCCGCTGGGCGACCGGTGCCTTCGACAGCTTCAACCACTGGATGCAGCGCGCCGCCCTTGCCGAGACGCTGGCCCACCTGGTGTACCTGGTCTCGCGCGACCGGCTGCGCGAGTCCGAGCGCGACGGTCGTCGAGTCTTCTGGCGACCGTAACGTCGGCTTCCGTTAACATCCGCCTTCCGGCCGCGGGCGTATCCTGTCGAAAGAACGTTCGGCGCACGGGGGCGGAATGGCCCGACCTGATGTACTGCACCGGCCCGGGGCCCACGCCGTCGCGCGTGACCCGCTCCTGGCCGGCCTCGTGCTCGCCGCCGCGGTCATCGTGGCCCGCGCTGCTGACCATTCCGCCTGGATCGACGGCATGCCGTCGCTCGTGCCCGGCGCGGCCATGGGCGTGCTCATCGGCTTCCTGCTGGCGCGCGCGCAACTGCCCGATGGCCCGCTGCTCACCATTGCCGTCTTCCTCGTCGCTCTGGCCGCCGGCGGCGTCACCGTCGTCTTCTTTCTCCACGGCAACCCGGTAGTCCGCCTCGACGAGTACGTCCTCCACGCCCGCGAGTGGCTGCGCCTCGCGCTCCATGCCCGCCCGATCTACGACGACGCGGCGTACGTCACCCTCGTCGAGCTGCTGACGGGCATGGCTGGCCTGATCGCCACCTGGTCGGTCTTGCGCTGGGCCGCGTTCTGGCTCGCCACGATCCCACCGGGGGTGATGCTCGCGATCGCCGTCTCACGCCTGGATGGGGTCTCGGAGGCGAGCTTCGCTGCCTATATCGTGATCGCGATCGTCGTGCTCGCGCGGCTGCGCGCCCACGACCGCGCGGCACGCTCCGGCCGGCCGGACCGCCTCACCGGCCCGTTTTCGACGGTGCTCGCCGGCGGGCTGGCGACCATGGTGGTGCTGGTGGCCTGGCAATGGCCGACACCGGGGGCGGTCGGCCCGCTGCAGAGCTGGGTAGACCAGGTCAACGGCCCCTTCGGCGGCGGCATCGCCCGCCCGGGTCAGGGCTACCTGCACGACTTCTCCGCCGAGCTCCCCTTCGTCGGCAACGTCCGGCTGGGCGACACCGTCGTCGCCGAGGCAACCTTCAACGGCGTGGCGCCCCCCTACCTGCGCGCCCGCTCGTATGACACCTACACCAGCCAAGCCTGGAGCGGCTCACCCCTCACCGCGCAGCCCCTGAGCCGCCTCGACGCCCTGCTCGCCGACCCGGGCAGCCGCGGGCTGCCGTCCAACACCCCCCGCTTCTCCGCGACGATCACCTCTGCCGAGGGCAGCGAGCTACTGCTGACGCCCAACCTGCCGG
>JAJYLG010000056.1 GCA_021787985.1 Chloroflexota bacterium | reverse complement strand
CCTTCCCCTTCCCACCATCCGTGAGGCCGGAAGCGATCCCAATTGCTTGCATCGCTGCTCCCTGCTCTCCACTGTCTCGGACGTCTTCGGACCTGATCAGACGCTCCGTGCCTCGGGGTTGAAGCCACCGCTCGAGCCCGTTGAGCGCGCGAGTGAGCCGCGCCGGGGCGAGCCCCGCCCGCGTTGTTCCGCGCCCGTCTGCTGAGGCTGCTAGACCCGCGGCTGCAGGCGGCTCAGCGCGGCCAGCTCACGGACGGCCGCGCGCGTCGCCGCCGCTCCGAAGCGCTCCGCGAGCCGGGCAACGACCCCATGCCGCGGACGCACGGTGAAAGAGCGCTCGCGGATCCCGGCGAGCCGCGCGGCCGATGCGACCGCGTCCTCCAGGCTGCCGAGCTCGTCCACCAGCCCCAGCTCCCGCGCCTGCGCGGCCAGGAACACCTCGCCGGTGGCCAGCTCGCGCACCCGCTCGGACGGCAGCGCCCGCCCCGACGCCACCACGTCCACGAACCGCTCGAGGATCGAGCGGACGAGCTCCTCGTTCTTGCGCTCCTCCTCGGGCGTCACGGGACGGAAGGGAAGGTTCATCCCCTTGAGCGCGCCGGTCGTGTGCACCTGCACCCGCACGCCGACCTTCTCCAGCAGCTCGACCGCCTCGGGCCGGATCGCCAGCACGCCGATGGAGCCCACGGCCGCCGACGGGACGGCGAAGATGCGCCGCGCGGCGCACGCGACCCAGTAGCCGCCCGACGCCCCCACGCCCCGGACGAACGCGACCAGCGGCTTGCGCGCCGCCAGCTTCTGCAGCTCCAGGTGGATGTAGTCGGCCACGGTCACGGATCCGCCCGGCGAGTCGATGTCGAGCACCACCGCGCCCACCAGCTTGCTCTCACGCAGGCGCCGGATGAGCGGGACGAAACCCTGCGACCGCACCGGGCCGCCCATGGCGCCGTGGATCTCGAGCACCGCGACGCGGGGACGCAGGATCCAGTCGGGCAGCTCCATCATGTACCTCGACTCCGCGGGATGATCCCAGTCTAGGCCATCGGCGCGCCGCGCACCGGGCTCGCAAACGCGACGCCGCGACCGCGCGGGAAGTGATCCGCACCCGCCAGCCAGCGGGCGAGCACCATCCGGTCGACGCCGCGCACGGCCGCGCCCGCCTCACGGGCAGCCGCCGCCTCTTCGCGCACGTACGCGTCCGGGTCGCGCTGCAGGGCGGCGTCGAGGGCAGCACAGGCGGCGCGGCCGCCGACGCGGCCGAGCGCCCAGGCGGCGTGCCCACGGACCAGCGCCGACGGGTCGTTCGCCAGGACGCGGGCCAGGGCTGCGCCGGCGCGGTCGTCCGCCAGGTTGCCGAGCACGACGCAGGCGTTGCGCAGCAGTCCGTCGCGGCCGGCCCGCGAGAGCGCGCGGCCCTGGAAGCGCAGGCGAAAGGCCGCGTCGTCGAGCGCGAGCAGCGCGAGCAGGTCGGGCGCGGCGTCGTCGAGCGAACGAGGGCGGAGCTCGGGCCACGGCTCCGTCGGGCCGCCGGCCGGACACACATCCTGGCAGGCGTCGCAGCCGAACAGCCAATCACCCAGCAGCGGCCGCAACGCGCGCGGAATCGGCCCGCGACGCTCGATCGTGAGGCTCGAGACGCAACGGTCGGACACGACCGCGCCCGGCGCCACGATGCAGCCGGTCGGGCAGGCGGCGACGCAGCGCGTGCAGGCGCCGCACGAGCCGGGCGCCGGCGCGTCGGGCTCGAACGCGGCATCCGTGATGCAGGCGCCGAGCACCGTCCAGGAGCCGAGCTCGCGCGACAGCAGACAGGCGTTCTTGCCGAGCCAGCCGGCGCCGGCGCGGCGGGCGTAGGCCCGCTCGGCCAGCGGCCCATAGTCGACGTACGGTCGCGCGGCGTGGCCCTGCGCGCGCAGCCACCTGGCGAGCTTGCGCAGCCGCCATTCAAGCACCCGGTGATAATCGCGCCCCCAGGCGTAGCGAGCTACCCGGCCGCGCAACGCCTCGTCGCCGGGCGGCAGGTCGAGCGTCGACCAGTACGGCGCAACGACGGTCACGACCGATCTCGCTCCCTCCACGGTGAGCGCGGCATCGCACACGCGGTCAAGCCGGTCGGAGGAGATGAACCACGGCAGGTCGCCGTACCAGCCGGCCGCGGCCCGGCGACCGACCTCTGCCCGCAGCTCCGGCAAGGCACTCGCGCGCGCCACGTGGCAGCGCGCGAACCCGAGCGCGCGGGCGGTCGCCTCCAGCGCGTGGCGCGTTGTCACCGGCCGACGAGTCGGCGCCAGTCTGCGAGGATGCGGCGATCGTGGACAAACCCGAGCTCGGGCAGCGCGTCGGCGGAGAAGAAGCGCACGTCCGTGCTCTCGTGCGAGGGTCGCGGCTCGCCTGGGCCGGCGCGTCCCGCGTACGCCAGGTAGAGCACCCGGGAGTCCGGCTCGCGATAGACGCCGATCAGGCACTCGATGGCCACCTCGATCCCGGTCTCCTCGAAGGCCTCGCGCACCACGCCGTCGAGCGGGTCCTCGAACGCCTCCAGGTAGCCGCTGGGGAAGCTCCAGCTCCCTATCCGGGGCTCGTGGTTGCGGAGCGTCAGCAGGAGCCGGTCGTCGCGTTCGGCCAGCACGCCGACGGCGACCTTCGGGTCGAGGAAGAAGACAAAGCCGCAGCGCGGGCAGCAGGGGCGCTCGCGCTCGAACATGGTGCGCGACTCCAGGCGGACGCCGCAGCGCAGGCAGTAGCGGGCTTCGCCCAGCAGCTCAGAAGCGTAGCTGGACGCGCTGGAATCGCTCACGATAGCGGCCGTCCTCCCCGCGATACCGCGCGCGGACGAAGTCCGCGAAGCCCTCGCGGCCGCGGAACTGCGTCTCGTGGCAGAGCAACGCCTGGATCTTGCGCTCCATGGCGTCGGTGATGTCGACCTCGAAGTTGGGGCTGTTGCTGCCCCACAGGTACACCTCACGCACCTTGTGCGGTTCGAGCCCCTCGGCCAGATGCTCGGGGAAGTTCAGCCGGTCGCGCGCCGCCGGGTAGACCGCGTCGATGGCGACCAGCCCGGCGCAGCGGTGATCGCTGTGGTTGATGAACTGATTATCGTGGATCAGCTCCGTCGTATGGGTGAAAACCGCGTCCGGCCGCACCTGTCGGATGACGCGCACCACGTCGCCCAGGAGCCGCCGCGTGTGCGTCAGCTCCCCGTCCTCGTACCCGAGGAAGAGGACATCCTTGACGCCCACCGCGCCGGCCGCCGCGCGCTGTTCGGCCTCACGCAGCTCGATGAGCTGGTCACGCGTGATCTCGGGGTCGTCGCTACCCTTGGCCCCGTTCGTGACCACCAAGTAATAGAACTCCCAGCCGTCATCGCTCCAAGCGCCGGCCGTGCCGCCGGCGCCAAAGTCCGGGTCGTCGGGATGCGCGGCGATCACCAGCGCGCGCTTCGTCTCGATGGTCATTCCCCTGCTCCTTGTCGGGTGTGCGTTTCCAGTGTAGCCGCGGGCCGGACCGCGACGGTGCGCGACGTGCGGACGCCGGGCACACTGAAGCTGATGACCCGCCCGCTGCGCGTCCTCTGCTGCCCGCAGGAGTTCAAGGGGAGCTTGACCGCCGCCGAGGCTGCCGCGGCGCTGATGGAAGGCGCCCGCCGCGCCGGCGCCGACGCCATGCCGCTGCCGCTGGCCGATGGCGGGCCGGGCACGGCCGAGGCGCTGCGCGCCGCGGCGGGCGGCGCGTGGCGCGCCACGACGGCGACCGGGCCGCTGGGCGACCCGCTGAACGCGGGCTTCGTGCTGCTCGGTGACGGCCACACGGCCGTGATCGAGATGGCCGCCGCGGCCGGGCTCGCCCTGGCGCACGGCCGCGAGGACCCGCTGCGCGCCTCCACCTACGGCGTGGGCCAGATCATCCGCGCGGCGGTGAACGCCGGCGCCGACCGCGTGCTCGTCGGCCTGGGCGGCAGCGCGACGACCGACGGCGGCGCCGGCATGGCTCAGGCGCTCGGCATCCGCCTGCTCGACGGCCACGCCCGCGACCTCGCGCACGGCGGCGGCGCTCTCGTTCATCTCAGCCGCGCGGACGCGAGCGGTATCGACCTGCGGCTCGCCGGCGTCGAGTTCATCGCCATGTGCGACGTGAACAACCCGCTCTACGGACCGGAGGGCGCGGCGCACGTCTTCGCACCGCAGAAGGGCGCGACACCCGAGCAGGTGGAACTGCTCGACCAGGGGCTGCGCAGGTTGGCAGCGGTGCTGCGCCGCGACCTCGGCGCCGACGTGGCCGACTGGGCGGGTGCGGGCGCCGCCGGCGGGCTGGGCGCCGGGCTGATGGCGTTCCTGCATGCGCGGCTGGTGCCCGGGTTCGCCGTGGTGGCGCGCGAGACGCGGCTCGCTGACCGCCTGGCCTGGGCGGACATCGCGCTGACCGGCGAGGGCCGGCTCGACAGCCAGACCGGCCGCGGCAAGGTGGTCGCCGGCGTGGCGCGCCTGGCGCACGAGGCGCGCAAACCGGCGGGCGCCGTGGTGGGCCGCTGTGCGCTCGCGCAGGCGGAGTGGCGGGCGCTCGGCCTCGCGCATGTCGAGGAGCTGACGGGCGGCGACGACGCGCCGTCGTCCGCCGCCGACGCGGCCGAGCGAGCGACGCGAGCGTACCAGGCCGGCGAGTGGACCGGCCCCGGGTAGGGCGGTACGGCTCAGGCGGCTGTGGCAACTTCGCAGTGCCCGCCTGCCAGTGCCGCGGCCGCGGCAGGCGGCCTTGGCGGTCTTCGTGTTCCGCGTCTCCCGGCGCCGCACCCGGCGTCCCGCCGATGGCCCCTGCGCGAGTCCGCTGGTAGCATGAGCGCGCAAACATTCGGGAGGAACGGACGTGAGCCTCGAAGGACGGGTTGCCCTGGTGACGGGCGCGAGTCGCGGCATCGGCGCCGGCATCGCCCGCTGCCTCGCGCGCGACGGCGCCGACGTCGCCATCCACTACCACCGCGACGAGGAGGCGGCGAAGGAGACTGTCGCGGCGCTCCGCGCCCTGGGCCGGCGGGCCGAGATGTACCGCGCCGAGATCAAGAGCTACGCGGAGGACCAGCAGATGGTCGAGCAGGTGCTGCGCGACTTCGGCAAGGTCGACATCCTGGTCAACAACGCCGGCATCGCCTCGCGGGGCAGGTCGGTCGTGGACACCGACCCCGAGGAGATGGAGCGTGTCGTGCACACCCACGCCTTCGGCTCGTTCTACATGTGCAAGCTCGTCGTGCCGCAGATGCGCGAGCTGCCGCGCGGGGACGTGGTGTTCATCAGCTCCACGGCGTCACAGAGTCTGGGGGCGTGCGGCTCGCCGTACAACATGGCGAAGGCGGCCATGGAGGCGCTGGCCGGCACGCTGGCCAAGGAGGAGCGCCGCCACAACATCCGCGTCAACGCGGTAGCGCCCGGCCTGGTGGAGACCGAGATGGGCCGCCGGCTGGCGCGGGCCACGACCGGCGTACAGAGCCTGCGCGAGCTCGACCCGCGCAGCCCGTTCGGCTTCGTCTGCCAAACGGAGGACATCGGCAACACCGTGGCCTTCCTGGTGTCCGAGGGCGGCCGCTACATTACCAACCAGGTCATTTACGTCAACGGCGGCGGCTTCGACGACCAGGTCCGCGTCTAGCAGGCCGCTGAAGAAGGGGAGTCCAGAGGGGCTTGACCCCTCCGGCGGGGGTCCGGGGGTGTCCCCCAGAGACATAGGCCACCCCCTTCCTGGCCAGGAAGGGGGCAGGGGGATGGTCGAGACAGATTTTTCAACACCCTGCTAGCGCATCCGGCGGGACGGCCGTGCGCATCGCGCTCGACGCCATGGGTGGTGATCATGCCCCGCAGGCCACGGTGGCCGGAGCGGTGGCGGCCGCGCGCGAGCTCGCAATCGAGGTGCTGCTCGTCGGCCAGCCGGGCCCGCTCGAGGGCGAGCTGAGCCGCTACGACGGCGCCGCCGGCGTCAGCATCGTCCCCGCGTCCGAGGTCGTCGCCATGGACGAGCCGCCCGCCGCTGCCGTCCGCGGCAAGCCGGACTCGTCGATCGCCGTCGCCATGCGCCTGGTGAAGGACGGTAAGGCGGAGGCATTCGTCTCAGCCGGCAACACCGGCGCGTGCATGGCCGCGGGCGTGCTGCTCCTCGGGCGAGCGCCCGGCGTCGAACGCCCTGCGCTCGGCACGGTCATCCCGGCGGCGGGCGGCCGGCGAACGCTGCTGGTCGATGCCGGCGCCAACGCCGAGAATCGCGCGCCGCACCTCGCCCAGTTTGCGCTCATGGGGCGCGCATACGCCGAGCGCGTTCTCGGCATCCCTGACCCGAGCGTGGGCCTGCTCTCCATCGGGGAGGAGGCGGCCAAGGGCAACCCCCTGGTCCACGAGGCCTACCAGCTTCTTGAAGCGCTGCCCGGCCTGCGCTTCGTCGGCAACGTCGAGGGCCGCGACATCCCGCGCGGCGTGGCGGACGTTGTCGTCACGGACGGCTTCACCGGCAACGTCGTGCTCAAGTGCATCGAGGGCACGGCGGAGATGCTGCTGCAAGAGCTGCGCGGCGCGATCCGAGCACGGCTGCCGGCGCGCCTGGGGGCGGCGCTGGCGCTGGGGGCGTTCCGCGAGCTCCGCCGCAAGCTCGACTATGCGGAGTACGGCGGCGCGCCCATGCTTGGCCTGCGCGGCGTCGTCATCATCGGCCACGGCCGCTCCGACGCGCGGGCCGTCCGCAACGCGCTGCGGGCGGCACGCGACGCCGTGGACCAGCACATCGTGGAGGCCGTGACCGACATGGCCAGCGGCGAGCGCGCGTGACCGGCCTGACCGCGGTGGTCCTGGCCGGAGGACATGCCACCCGCCTGCGCCCGCTCACCGAGGACACGCCGAAGGCCGTCGTCCCACTGCTCAACCGCCCGTTCATCGAGCACGTCGTTCTGCGGCTGCGCGACGCCGGCGTCAGCGACGTCTGCCTGGCCCTCGGCCATCTCGCGGACGAGGTGCTGGCCGAGCTGGGCGATGGGAGCGACGTCGGCGTGCGCGTGCATGTCAACGTCGAGCGGGAGCCCGCGGGCTCGGCCGGCGCCCTACGACCGTTCACCAGCCTGCTCGGCGACCCGTTCCTGGTCTGTAACGGCGATGTCTTCACCACGTTCGACCCGCGGCAAGCCACACGCGCGCTCGAGGGGCGGGCCGCTCTGGCCGCCATCCACCTGGTGGAGGTGGACGACCCGTCAGGCTACGGCGTCGTCGAGCTCGCGCCGGACGGCCATATCGCCCGCTTCGTCGAGAAGCCGCCGCCGGCCGAGGCGCCGTCGCGGATGGCCAACGCCGGCACCTGGGCGTTCCGCCGCGCGGCGCTGGAGCACCTCCCGACAACCGGGCACTCCATGCTCGAGACCGGCCTGTTCCCGGCGCTGGCGGCCGCGGGCCTGCTGCTCGGCGTCCCGTCCGATGCCTACTGGGTGGACGCCGGCACCGTGGAACGCTACCTGCAGCTCCACTACGACCTCCTGCTGGGGCGGGCCGCCTCGGTCGCGCGGCCGCGGGGCCGGATCGTACAATCGCAAAGCGAAGTCTGGAACACGCCGGCGCTGGCGGCGCGGGTTGCCGTCCACCCGCACGCGGCCGTTGAAGGGCCCGTGCTGCTGGGCGACGGCTGCCGCATCGGCGCGGGCGCGCTGGTGCGCGGCCCGACGGCGCTCGGTCCGGACGTGATCGTGCACGACGGGGCCTACGTGGAGGCGAGCGTGGTCTGGCAGGGCGCCCGGATCGGCGCACAGGCCGAGGTGATCGCAAGCGTGCTCGGCTGGAACGCCGTCGTCGGGCAGGGCGCCCGCCTGGAGCGTTGCGCCCTCGGGACGGGGGCGCAGGTGCCCCCCGGCCGCACACTCGTGAGCGCGCGCGAGGCGCCGTCGTGACGGACCTGCAACTGCAGCGCGTCGTCGAGCAGCTCTGGGCGTCACGCTTCGCCCCGTTCGTCGAGCCGGACCGGTCCGCGTTCGGCGGACGGGCCCGGTTCTCGCTCCGGCTCCGCGCCTGTGCCGGCTTCTACCGCCCGGCCGGCGGCGGGGAGATCGTGGTGAGCCGCTGGTACTACGAGCGCTACGGCCCGGAGGAGCTGCAAGGCACCCTGCTGCACGAGCTGTGTCACCACGCGGTCGCGTCTGCCCCCGCGCCTGCCGGCCGGGCAGGCAGGCAGGCGGGGGGCGCGCGGGCCCGCACGCGCCCGCACGGTCAGGAGTTTCGCGCCCTGGCGGCACAGGTCGGCGCGCCGCGCTACTGCCTGCCGACCCCGCAGCCCGACCGGCCTCATCGTTACCGCTGCCCGAATGGCCACGAGGTGCGCCGGGCGCGCCGCCTCCGCCCGGACACCCTCGCCTGCGGTATCTGCTGCCGGGCGCACGCGGGCGGACGGTTCGACCGGCGCTTCCTGCTCCGCCCGGTCACGACCGCGGCCGAGCAGCCCGTGGGGGGCGAACCGTGACCGAGATCCGCTTCGGCACCGACGGCTGGCGGGCGATTATCGCCGAGGACTTCACCTTCGCCAACGTACGAGCGGTCGCGCGCGCGGTGGTCGCCATGCTCCGAGAGGACGGGACGGCCGGGCGCGGGCTGGTGGTCGGCTACGACACCCGCTTCTCGTCCGACCGCTTCGCGCAGGCGGTCGCAGAGGTCGCCGCGGCCGAGGGCGTCCACGTCACCCTGGGCACGAGCTTCGCCCCGACGCCGGCGGTGAGCCTGGGCGTCATCGAGCGGCGCGCCGCCGGGGGCGTGGTCATCACCTCGAGCCACAACCCGGCCGAGTGGAACGGCTTCAAGTACAAGCCGGACTACGGCGGCTCCGCCTCGCCCGAGGTGGTAGCGCGCATCGAGCAGGGCACGCCGCGCTGGCAGGCCGCCCCGGTGCCAACTGTCCCGCTCGACGAGGCGCGGCGCCGCGGGCTGATCGAGTCGGCCGACCTGTGCGAGGCGTACCTGCGCGCGCTCACCCGGCAGGTGGACGCGGACGCGATCCGCGACGCCGGGCTGCGCGTTGCGCTGGACTCGATGTACGGCGCCGGCCAGGGTCTCCTGCGCGCTTTTCTCGGCCAGGACAGCGCGACCACGGTCGACGAGCTGCACGCCGAGCACAACCCGCGCTTCCCCGGGCTGCACGCCCCCGAGCCGATCGCCCGCAATCTGGGCGAGGTGCAGGCCGCGATGCGCGCGGCAGCGGAGGCCGGCCGGCCGTACCGGCTCGGACTGGCCACCGACGGCGACGCGGACCGGCTCGGCGTGATGGACTCGGACGGCACGTTCGTGACCCAGCTCCAGGTGTTCGCCCTACTCGCCTACTACCTGTTGGAGCTGCGTGGCCTGCGCGGGCCAATCGTCCGCTCCGTGACCACGACGCGCATGGTGGACCGGCTGGGCGAGCGCTACGGCGTGCCCGTCCACGCCACGCCCGTCGGGTTCAAGTACCTCGGCCCCCGGATGATGGAGGTGCACGCCATCCTGGCCGGCGAGGAGTCCGGCGGCTACGGTTTCGCCGGCCACATCCCCGAGCGCGACGGGCTGCTCGCCGGGCTGTTCATCCTTGACCTGGTCCGCCGCACCGGCGCCGCGCCGGGCGAGCTGGTGCGGCATCTCTATTCCATCGTCGGCCCTCATCACTACGACCGCGTCGACGTCCCCCTCCAGGCGGTCGGCGGCCGCACGACGGTGGAGTCCCGCATTCGTGACGCCGCGCCCGCGCGCATCGCCGGCCTGGACGTGCGGTCTCGCACGACCGAGGACGGCTATCTGTACGAGCTCGACGGCGACGCGTGGCTGCTGGTGCGCTTCTCAGGCACGGAGCCGCTGATGCGGATCTACGCCGAGATGCCCTCGCCCGCGCTGGTGGAGCGCGCGCTGGCGGAAGGTCGCGCGCTCGCAGGCGTGCCCTGAGGGGCGCGAAGAAGCGGCAAGCGGGCAGGGTCGGACATGCCAATGCGCGAGCGTCCCCCACGGTCGGGACATACGTCGGCGGAGGAGCCGGGACATGAGCGGTGAGGCCGGCCGTTCACCCAGGGCACACGGCGCCGACATGGCCGCGGCGATCGCCTCGCTCTCGCGGCAGGCGCGGGAGGGGTGGCGGCTGGCCCGGGATCTCGATCTGGCCTCGGCCGGCCGCGGTCCGCGCGCGGAAGGACCGCCTCCGCGCGCGCTGGTCGTTGCCGGCGTGGGCGGCTCGGCGATCGGCGCCGAGATGCTTGCTGGGCTTACCGCCGCGCGCGGAAGCGTCCCCGTGGTCGTGGTCCGTGGCTATCGGCTGCCCGGCTGGGTGGACAACGAGACGCTGGTCGTGGCGTCGTCGTTCTCCGGCGGCACCGAGGAGACGCTGTCCGCGTTCCGCGAGGCCGCGCGACGGGGAGCCTCCCGCATCGCGCTGACCTCGGGCGGCGCCCTGGCCGACGAGGCAGCGGCCGCCGGAGTGCCGGTGCTACGCGTCCCGCCCGGCGGGCAGCCGCGCGCGGCCGTCGGCTATGCGCTCTTCGCGCTTCTGGGCCTGGCAGCCCGCTGCGGCGTCCTGTCGTTCGACGATGCGGACGCGGCGGCCGGCGCGGACGCCCTCGACGCCGCGGTCCGGCGCTACGGCGCCGCCCCCCGCCTCCGCGGGGGCAGGCTCCCAGCGGACGGCGCCGCCGATCGGCTCGCGGCGGCGTGGCACGACCGCATGCCCGTGATCTTCGGCGGCGAGCACCTGCTGGCGGTGGCGCGGCGCTGGGCCGGCCAGGTGAGCGAGAACGCGAAGTGCTGGGCCTTCTGGCTAGAGCTGCCGGAGGCCGACCACAACACCCTCGCCGGATTCGGCTCCTTCTCCCAGACGCTCGCCTGCGTGCTGCTCGACGGCGCTTCGCTGCACCCGCGCATGCGGCTGCGCGTCCGCCTCACCGCCGAAGCGCTGCGCGACCACGGGATCCCGGTCGAAGTGGTCTCCGCGTCCGCGCCGGGCGCGCTGGCCGAGCTCTGCGATCTGCTGGTGCTGGGCGACTGCGCCTCGCTACGGCTGAGCGAGCGGCGGGGCGTCGATCCGACGCCCGTCCCGGCTCTCGAAGCGTTCAAAGCGCGGTTGGCGGCGACCCACCCCCCCGGAAGCGAGGGCGAGCTTGACGGCGCGTGATCGAGCGCCGCACCTGACGCCTCCACGACCGACGCGACAACATCGCGGCCATTGCGCCGCTGGCGTCACGGCGCGCATGCTCGGGTGGGCGGGGGCCTTCCGCGGCAGGGCGGGCGAGCGCTCGCGGGTTCAGAGGTTTGTCATGGGAGCGACCACCATCAACACGCACTGGCCGAGCGCGCCGTCCTTCCGCGAGCGGACGCGGCAGTGAGCGCGATGCCGTTCCGCCTGCAGGCCGGACCGGCGGGGGAAGCTGAGCGGTTGCGCGAGGAGCGCCGCTTCTTCCACACCATCGCCGAGCTGGGCTTCCAGGAGCGCCGCACCCAGGCGGCGATCATCGAGCGGCTACGCGCGGCCGGCCTGACGCGCATCGAGACGCTCGGCGGCACGGGCGTGGTGGCGGTGGTCGAGGGCGCGTCCGCCTCCGGCCGAGGACGCTCCGTGCTCTGGCGAGCCGATATCGACGGGCTGCCGCTGCGCGAGGAAACCGGCCTTCCGTTCGCCGCGGACGGCGCGGCCATGCACGCCTGCGGTCACGACGGGCACATCGCGGTGGCACTGGGCCTCGCCCGCTTGCTGCAGACGGCCGCATCCACGCCGGGCGGACTGCGCGGGCGGGTCGTGCTCGTCTTCCAGCCGGCGGAGGAGCTGGGCGCCGGCGCCGAGGCGATGCTCAGCGACGGTCTGCTCGAGCGGTTCCCCGCCGACGTGGCGCTGGGCTTTCACGTCTCGGCCGACCTCCAGCCGGGGCTCGTCAACGTCACCGACGGGCCGGTGATGGCGGCGGTCACCGATCTGCGCTGCACCGTGCGCGGCCACGGCGGGCACGGTGCGCTGCCGCACCAGGCCGTAGACGCGATTGTCGCCGCATCCCACCTGGTGGTGGCCTGGCAGACGGTCGTCAGCCGCAACGTGCCCCCGGACCGCTCGGCCGCCTTGACCATCGGGACGATCCACGGCGGACAGAAGGAGAACATCATCGCCGCGGAGGTGGCCCTCTCGGGCACCGTCCGCACGTTCGAGGACGGCGTCCGCGAGCGGGTGCTGCGACGGGTGGAGGAGATCGCGCACGGCGTCGCCGCGGCCATGGGCGCGGAGGTGGAGCTGCAGATGGAGACCCGGCCGCCCGCGGTGGTGAACGACCCGCAGGTCTCCACACGGGTGCGGACGGCGGCCACGGCCGTCGTCGGCCCGGACGCGGTCGTCAGCGGGCGGACCACGGGCGGCGACGACATGGCGCTCTTCCTGCAGCGCGTGCCCGGCTGCTACTTCATGGTTGGCATGCAGCCGAAGGCGGGCCCGCACTACCCCCACCACCACGCACGGTTCGACTTCGACGACCGCTACCTCGCGCTGGCGTTGGAGCTGGCCTGGGAGGCGGTGCGGGGCGAGCTGGAATCGCGCTGACTCCCGTCAGTCCTGCTGTCGCTGGATCTCGGTGATGTCGCTGAACACGATCACCCCGCCGGCCGGCTCCCCGGCGGCGTTGTGGAGCGGTTGCCCGAAGGCCACGAACAGCCGGGAGGGGTCGTACGGCAGGCGGAAGACCGCGCCGTGCACGGCCTCGCCGCGTTCGACGACGGCCGTGGTCGGCCTCGCCTCCCGCGGCAGTGGAGTGCCGTCCGCGGCCAGCATGGGGTCGTCTCCGGCCCGACGACCGATCAGCGCCTCGCGCTCGGAGCCGAGGATCTCGGTCGCGGCGCGGTTGCAGTCGACCAGCCAACCGCCCTCGTCGAATACCACCACGCCCAGCGGGAGCGAGTCGAAGAGCGCCGCGTGCTCGGAATGCAGTCGCGCGTACTCCCGCCCACGGCGGCGGGCCTCGTACTCGGCCGTCGCGTCTTCCAGCAGCATGAGCCCGCCCACGATCGTGCCGCCCGCATCGCGGAGGGCGCGCCCGGACCCGCGAAGCACCCGGTCGGGCCGCGCGGGAAGCCGGAACCGGACCCGGTCGACATCCTGGCCCGCCAGCACGAGCAGCGGGATCGACCGCTCGGGAGGATTGTCGTGTCCCGCGGAGTCGGTGGTGGGGACGGTCGCCTTCGCGCCGCGCATCGCCTGGAGCGAGAAGCCGGTGATCTCCTCGGCGGCGCGGTTCGCCTCCACGATGCGAGCCTGGGCATCGAAGACGACCACGCCCACCGGCAACGAATCGAGCAGGGCGCCGCGCTCCTGCAGGAGACGCGCGTGCTCCTCGAGCCTCCGGCGGGCCTCGAACTGCTCGGTGAAGTCCTCGATCAGGACGATGGCGGCGCGGACCTCGGCGTCCGAACCGAACAGCGGGCGTGCGTGCACGCGAGCGACCCGATCGGAGCGGCTCGCCAGGCGGACGAGCGCGCCATCTACCCGCTCGCCGCGCAGTGCCCGCACATGGAGCAGCTCTTCAGGGTGGGCGGGGGTGCCGTCGAGCCAGAGGTGTGGCGCAAGATCCCCGAGCTCCAGACCAAGCAGCTCCTCCGTCCGCTTCCCCATGATGCCTTCCACGGCGCGGTTACAGGCCACGACCGTGCTGGACCGGTCGAACAGTAGGAAACCGACCGGCAGAGCGTCGAGCAGGCTCGCCCGTTCTTCCTTCAAACGGAGCGTCTCCAGCAGCCGGCGCTCGCGTTCCCGCTCCGCCGTGACATCGCGCAGGATCAGGACTCCGCCCTCGATGCTGCCCTCGGCCGAGTAGAGCGGCTGTCCCCGGGTCTCGAGCAGGCGACCCGGAAGGCGCGGCATGACAAAGCTGAAGCCCTCGACCCGCTCGCCGCGCAGCACCCGTGCCGACGGCTGCTCGTCTTCCGGCACGGGACGTCCGTCCGCGTAGGAGATCGCCACGTCAAGCGCCGAGAGACCTCGCACGTCAGCCGGGCTCAGCCCGGTGATGCGCTCCCATTCACGGTTGACATCGGTCACACGCCCGTCGGCGGCGAAGCGGATGTAACCGGCGGGAATGTGCTCCAGCAGGATGGCTCGTTCTTGCTCCGCCTGGAGTTGCTCCACGAGCCGCCGACGCGCCTCGTGCTGCTCCGTGACGTCCGACAAGACGAGCACGATGCCGCTGAGCGCTCCACCCGCGTCCGGGATGGCACGCACCGCCCCTTGCACCACGCGGTCCGGCTGGTCGACGAAGCAGAACTCGAACGACTCCGCGTCGGCAGCGCCCTGGAGCACGCGCAGGTCGAGCCGCTCATGCTCCGCTACCGGGCGGCCGTCGGGCCAGCAGACACGGACGGCGGTGACGTGGCGGCCGATCAGGTCGGACGCCTTCGTCCCGGTCATCTCCTCGTACGCGCGGTTGACGTCCACGATCCTGCCGTCGGGCGCGATATATGCCACGACGACGGGCAGGCTGTCCAGCAGGGTGGCTCGCTCGCGTTCCAACTGCGCGGCGACCAGCGCCCGTTTGCGCGCCTCGACCTCCTCGGTCACGTCACGCACGATGCCGACCACGCCCGTAATCCCCCCGGCGGCGTCGCGCACCGGAGCGGCACTGGCCGCGTACACCTGCTCCGGCCGTGTGGCGAAGCGAAACTCATAGTTGTGCACCGTCTCGCCGCGCACGGCACGGAGCAACGCCCCGGCGTCAGCCGGGCAGCGGTTGAACTCAACGTCCAGGTGGTAGGTGTCGGGCGAGGCAGCATCGAGGCCGATCAGCTCCTCGCGGCTTGTCCCCATCATCTGGCAGAACGTGTCGTTGGCATCCACCACCCGGCCACCGGCGTCATGGATGACAATGCCATCGGGCATCTCGCGCAGGAATGCCTGCCAGCGGGCGCGCAGCTCCAGCTCCTCGAGTGCGCGCCGCTGCGCCTCGTACCGTTCGGTAACGTCCCGCAGCACGGTGACGGCGCCGAGCAGCGCGTCGTCGGCCCCGCGGACGGCGGCGGAGGTGGAGCTCCAGACACGCTCCGGGGCGTGCGCGTAGCGGAATTCGTTCGTCGCCGGGGATTCGCCGTGGAGCGCCCGCCAGGTAGCGCGCTGCCGGTCGGGAATCGGTTCGCCGGTGTCCGGTCGCAGCCGCGTGCCGCCGGGGCCCTGCCGGTCGGCGAAGGCCGACTGTCCGATGAGCTCGGCGCGAGGCCGTCCGCGCGCCAGCTCGAACGCGCGGTTGCAGTCACGAATGACGCCCTGCGCATCCACCACCAGGACGGCATCGGTCATCGCGTTCAGAAAGGCCTCGCGCTCGGCGAGACGGCGGACGAGGTCGTCGCGTTGCCCGCGCTCGCGGACTTCCTCGGTGATGTCCGCGACCGTGTGGACCGCGCCGATGACCGCGCCCGCGGCGTCGAGGACCGGAACGGTGGTCGACCGCAGCTTCCGGTCCGGGGCGGACGCATAGACGTACTCGACGGAGGCACGTTCGCCGTGCAGGAGCGCGCGCAGCACCGTGCGCTCCTGCTCCGGGCGCGACTGCCCGTCGAGCGTGAGCGTCTGCCAGCGGTCGTCGTGGGCGGAAAGCGATCTGATGTCGACATCTGCCGGGAGGTCGAGGAGGCGCAGCGCCTCGGGGTTGGCGTACAGCCACCGCCCATCGCCGTCCAGGATGACCACGCCGTAGCTGACGAGACTGAGGACCGCGAAGCGTTCCTGCTCAAGGTAGCGCAGCTTCTCGCGAGCTCGTTCGCGCTCGATCTCCGGGGTGACATCGCGTATCCAGACGACCGCGCCGGTCAGCGGGCCGTCAGGCGCGCGCAGCGGGACCGCATGCGCGCGGAAGACGTGCTCGGGGACATGGGGCGAGCGGAAATCGATGGAGCGCGCGGCTGCCTCGGTCTCGAGCACGCGCCAGAGCGCCATTCCCTCGACGGGTATCCGCGCGCCTTCCAGCGTGGCAAACTGGCTCGCGACGTCGACGTAGTTCTGACCCACAAGCTGCTCGGCCGAGCATCCCGCCAGGAGCGCGGCGGCCTCGTTCGCATGCACGATCCGGCCGTCGCGGTCGACCGCCATGATCGCGTCCTCTGGGCCGCTCAGCAGGCTCTCCCGTTCCGCACGCAGGCGCAGTGCCTCTTCCAGCGCCTGCTGCGCCAGCGCGCGTTCAGACACATCCGAGACGAGGACGACCGACCGCCGGCCGCTGCTCCCGGTCATCGGCGTCAGGCGGATGTCCCAGGTGGCCGGTCGAACGCCCACCACGCGGACCGCCGGGAGGCGGGCGGGCCGCCGGTCCTGGTGCGCCAGGCGCAATGCCTCGACCACCTTCTTGCCGGCACGGTCGGCCATCGCCTCCTCCAGCGTGCACGTTCCACCTTCGGCGGCAAGCCGCGGAAAGAGCTGCAGCGCGGCGCCGTTCGGCTCCCGCACCAGCGCGTCGTCGCCCTCGACGGTCAGCATGGCGTCCGGGAGCTGGGCCGCCATGGCGGCACGCAGCGCCTCCTGCTCCCGCCGCTCCTGCTCCAGCGACACGCGGCGCAAGCCCTCCCCGAGCTGATGCAGGGCGGTGCGCAGCATGCTCGCGTCGGCCGCGTCCAGCTTGAGCTCGGCGCGGCTCGGGAGCGCCACGACCACGAGCATCGTCGGCGTGTCCGTGGCGAGACCCAGGGCGCACTGCGTCGCACCGCGCGATGCCAGGCTCTCCCGCCAGCACGCGGGCAGCAGGTCGCCGTCGCGCTCGAGGTCAAGCACGCGCAGGTCCGCTCCGTCCAGGATCTCGCGCAGGCGCACCAGGGTGAGCGTGCCCAGCGAGGGTCCGAGGCCGGCAAACGGGCAGAGCACGCCCTCAGCGTTGGGTGCGAAGACGAGTGCCTCGTCGAACGGCGCGACCCGTCGCAGCGCGTCGCTCAGGCGAGCCTCCATCTCCTCCCACGACTCCGCGTGGCTCACCGCGGCGGAGAGCGCGTGCAGCGTTTCGAGCCGGCGCATCTCACGCCGGGTGTTCTCGGCGCGGCGCTCCGCGAGCACGGTGGCGGCGGTGTATTCGGCGACGACGATGAGCTGACGTACGTCGTCGGGGGAGATCGGACGCGGGCTGTGGGAGCCGGCGAAGAGCGTGCCGAGGAGCTGGTCGTCCAGTCGCAGGGCGACCCCCACGGCACAGGCGAGCCGCTCCTCGGAGGCGATAGGGTAGCGATGGCGGGACTCGGCGTCGTCCAGATCGGGCAGCACCAGCGCCGGCACGGCGCCCAGGATGGCGGACACGGCCGGGAAGGTCTCGAGCGGTCCCGTGGTGATGGTCGGCGGGTGCTCGCGCAACGAGCCGGCGAGCCCGACGCCGATGATGCGGCCGCCGCTCTCGTCGAGCAAGCTCACCTCACAGAAGTCCCAACCGGAGAGGCGCAGGGCGCGGTCGGCGAGCCGAGCGAGCTCGAGGCGCGCGTCGTCGATGCCCTGCGCGCCGGGGCGACCGTCGCCGGCCGAACTGGCAGGTGCGGCGCTCAGGTCGGGCGCGCGGTGTGGATCGGTGGCGGCGCCCATGGGTCCTTCCGTTGGGCAGCTCCTCAGAGGGGCGAGCGGCGCCCCAGCGGCCTCTTCTCCCGCAGAGATCATCGGCTCGGCACGACGCACGTTTACCGGTCAGGAGGCGTGACTTCCGGCGCCCGTCTCGTAGGCCGTTCGATGCAGGCGCGCGTACACGCCCCCGAGCGCCAGCAGGTCGGCGTGACGCCCCTCCTCCACGATGCGTCCATCCTCCAGCACGAGGATGCGATCGGCCTCGCGGACCGTGGAGAGCCGGTGGGCGATGACGACCGAGGTGCGGCCCGCGAGCAGCAGGCCGAGCGCCCGCTGGACGGCGGCCTCGGTCTGCGAGTCGACGCTGGCCGTCGCCTCGTCCAGCACCAGGATGCGTGGATCGGCCAGCACCGCCCGGGCGAACGCGATCAACTGCCGCTGCCCGAGCGAGAGGTTGCGCCCGCGCTCCTGGAGCACGCTGTCGTAGCCGTCCTCGAGCCGCTCGATGAACGGGGCAGCGCCGACCGCCTCGGCCGCGGCGCGCACCTCCGCGGCGGTCGCCTGCGCGCGGCCGTAGGCGATGTTCTCGCGCACCGTGCCGCTGAAGAGGAACGGGTCCTGCGGCACCACGCTGACCGCGCGCGCCAGCGTCGTGCGGCTGAGCTGACGCACGTCCACGCCGTCGATGCGGACGCTGCCCTGCGTCGTGTCGTAGAAGCGCGGGATCAGCGCGGCGAGGGTGGTCTTGCCCGCGCCCGTGTGACCCACCAGCGCGATCGTCTCGCCGGGCCGCACGTGCAGGTCGATCTGCCGCAGCACCGGGGCGCCGGCCACGTACTCGAAGGTCACGCCGTCGAAGTCGACCCGACCGCGGATGTCGGCCGGCGTCAGCGGCCGTGCCGGCTCCGCAACGTCCGGCCTGGTGTCGAGCACCTCGACGATGCGCGCGCCGCCGGCCATCGCCCGTTGGAATTGGGTGTACTGCAGCACCAGGTCGCGGATCGGGTCGAAGAAGCGCTGGATGTAGAGGGCGAAGGCCACCAGCACGCCCACGGTCAGCGTGCCGCCGAGCACGCGCAGGCCGCCGGCGATGATCACCAGTGAGGTGGCCACCGCCACCAGCAGCTCGACCACCGGCAGGATGGCCGCCGAGAGCCGGCCGGCGTCCACGTTCGCGTCCAGGTTGCCGCGGTTGATCCGGCCGAAGCGCCGCACGTTCTGGTCCTCGCGCGCCAGGCCCTGGATCACACGGACGCCCGAGACGTCCTCGTTGATGGTGGAGTTGACCACGGCGATCGCCTGCCGCACGCGGACGAAGGCCGCGCGGGCGCGCTGCTGCCAGAAGAGCACCACGACGAGCAGCACCGGAACCACGCAGAAGGTGAGCAGTGCGAGCTGCAGGTCGCGCGTGAGCAGCACGACCACCACCACGGACAACCCGGTGATGTCCGCGAAGACGGTCAGCAGGCCGGAGGTCAGCAGCTCCTGCATGGCGGTCACGTCGCTGGTGATGCGCGACATCACGCGGCCGATCTCGTGCCGGTCGTAGAACGAGAGCGACAGCCGCTGGAGGTGCTCGAACATGTCACGCCGCAGCGCGTAGAGGACGTGCTGGCCGAGGTAGCCGGTCATCGTCTGCTGGACGAGCTGGAAGGCCCACGACGCGACGGCGAACGTGACCAGCACGGCGGAGACGCCGGCGAGGCGGCTCAAGTCGGGCGGACGGCGAACGGCGGCGTCGATCGCCACGCCGATGAGCAGCGGCTGGGCGTAGCTGGTCACCGAGTAACCCACCATGCCCAGGAATGCGAGCGCGGCGCGGACCTTGTACGGGCGCAGGTAGGGCAGCAGCCGCACCATCACCCGATGGTCGTAGAGCTTGCCCAGCTCGTCGTCGTTCCAGCCGTCGAGCCCCCGGCGAAACGCCTGCGCGTTCGCGGTCGCCTGGTGCGACCAGCCGCCGGCGAAGCCGCCGCCCCAGAACGCCATCTGGTTACCCTCCCGCCGCCGTCTCGGGCAGCGCCGCGCCCCGCCGCTCGCTCTGATCGCCCAGCTCGAGCTCGTAGATCTGCCGGTAAAGGCCAGGGTGCGGCAGCAGCTCGCCGTGCGTCCCGCGTTGCACGATGCGGCCCCGATCGAGCACCAGGATCTGATCGGCGCGGCGAACCGTCCGCAGGCGGAGCGCGATGACGAAGGTGGTGCGCCCACGCATCAGCTCGGCGAGCGCCTGCTGGATCAGGTGCTCGGTTTCCATGTCCACGGAGGAGGTCGAGTCGTCGAGGATAAGGATGCGCGGGTCGCGCAGCAGCGTGCGGGCGATGCTGACGCGCTGCTTCTGCCCGCCGGAGAGCGTGACGCCGCGCTCGCCGACCCAGGTGTCGTAGCCGTCCGGCAGGCCCGCGATGAAGTCGTGGATGCGGGCGGTCCGGGCTGCGGCCTCCACCTCCTCATTGCTGGCGTCCGGTTTGCCATAGCGGATGTTCTCGCGGATCGTGTCCATGAACAGAAAGACGTCCTGATGGACGATCCCAACCGTCTCGCGCAGCGAGCGCAGGGTGACGTCGCGCAGGTCGACGCCGTCGACGGTGATGCGGCCGCCGGTCGGATCGTAGAAGCGCGGCAGCAGGTTGACGACCGTGCTCTTGCCCGACCCGCTGGGGCCGAGCAGCGCGACGACCGAGCCGGGTGGCGCGTCGACCTCGATCCCCTTGAGCACGGGACTGAGCAGGTCGTAGCCGAAGCTCACGTTCTCGAACCGCACGTGGCCGCGCACCTCCCGCAGCTCGATCGCGCCGGGCTTCTCCCGGACGGCGCACTCGGCATCGAGGATCTCGTAGATGCGCCGGCCGGAGGAGTGAGCGCGCGCCGAGATATTG
Source organism: Chloroflexota bacterium (assembly GCA_021787985.1). Classification (GTDB taxonomy): domain Bacteria; phylum Chloroflexota; class Dehalococcoidia; order DSGV01; family DSGV01; genus JAJYLG01. The sequence goes on along the minus strand of JAJYLG010000056.1, from coordinate 2,586 downwards.
ACCATGAACCCGAGGGTGCGGACCGGCATCTGCAGGATGGCCAGGTAAATGAGGAAGGCCGAGAGGTCGCCCGCGGTCAGGCGGCCGGCAGCGATATCGTGCGCGCCGAGCCAGACCGTGGCCACGATCGCCAGCGCGCCGAGGCCGGTCATCGCCGGCGAGAGCAGCGCCATGACGCGCGTGCTCCGGTACGAGTCGTCGAACAGCGCGCGGGCCTCGCGCTCGAACTTCCGCAGCTCCAGGTCGTGACGCGCGAACGCCTTGACCACGCGCATGCCGGAGAGGTTCTCCTGCAGCACGGTGCCGAGCCGACCCTGCTCCTGCTGGATGCGCAGCCACACCGGCCTCAGCCGCGACGCCGCGACGATGCCCACCGTCCCGATGACGGGCAGGAAGCCCCAGGCCACCAGCGCCAGCCTGAGGTTCGAGAGCGCCATCAGCACGAGGGCGACAAACACCAGCACGAGCACGTATGCCAGCCGCAAGAGACCCATGCTCACGTACATGCGGATGCTTTCCACGTCCTGCGTGACGCGACTCATGATCTCGCCGACCTGCGCGCGGTCGTGGTAGGCGAAGGAGAGCCGCTGCAGGCGCTCGTAGATCTCGTTGCGCAGGTCGTAGGCCACGCGCTGTGCGATCCACTCGCCCAAGTACTGCTGCCAGAAGGCGAAGAAGCCGCGCAGGAGCGCCGAGGCGACGATGAGCAGCGCCACGACCACCAGCAGGCGCCGGTCGTGCTGACGGGTGTCGACGCCGATGTTGATCGCCCAGCGGATGAGCTGCGGGGTGAGCAGGACGAACGCGCCGGAGCCGAGCAGGCTGCCGACAGCCGCCAGCAGGCGAACGCGGTAGGGCGCGAGGAAACGCAGGAGCCGCAGCAAGATGGGACGCGACACGACGGTGGACCTACAACCTCACGTAAACGTAAGACTTTCCCCGTCCGCCTGTCCAGCCGCACGGCGCGAGCCGCCCGCCTGCCGCACGCAGGTCGCGCCGACCGTCAGGGCGAAATCAGGACGGCACACCGAGCGCCGTCCTCCCGCGACACTGAGGTCGGTGCGCTGCCTTTCCGTCCTCGCGCTGACCCTTCTGCTGGCGGCCGCCGCGTGCGGTGGTCCATCGCTGCCGGCCGGCGCGCCGCGCGCCGCCGTGCTGTTCTCGGCGGGGCGAGCCGGCGCGGCGCTCACCGAGTCGGCCACCCAGGCGATCGAGCTGGAGCACCGCCCGGCCGAGGGCCAACGCACGGTGGTTCCCGGGCCGTCCTGGAACCTCTATCCCGATGCCGACCGCGCCGGCCATGTCGCCTTCACGACCAAGCGCGACGGTCACGACGAGATCTATCTGCAGCGGACCGCCGGCGCGGCGCCCGTCCGACTGACCGACTCGGCCGCGGGCGCCAGCTTCGAGCCGCGCTTCAGCCCCCACGGGCAGCGGCTCGCCTTCGCCCGCCGCGCGCCCAGCCGCTACCAGGTCTGGCTGATGTCGCCCGACGGCTCCAGCCCACGCCGGCTCACCAACGCCGGAGGCGAGGCGCTCGATCCGGCCTGGTCACCGGACGGCACGCGCCTCGCGGTCGCCTGGTCCGACTCCCTCAACCAACCCGGCCACAGCCTCGCGATCGTCGACGTCACCAGCGGCCGCCCGGCCTTCCTCTCGCTGTCGCGCCCGGCCCGCAACCTGCGCTGGCCGGACTGGTCGCCACACGGACGACGCATCGCCGTCTCCGCCTACACGGGGGACGGCTGGCAGATCTGGCTGGCCGACGCGACCAGCGGCCGCGTGCAGTGGAGCTTCGCGCCGGCCGGCGCGGACGCCTTCCAGCCGCGCTTCAGCCCGGACGGCGCCTGGCTGCTCTGCACGGTGCAGCCGCCCGGCGGGCCGCGCGAGGTTGGACCTGGTGCGCATCGCCGACGGCCGCCGCTGGCGCCTCAGCCCGTCCGGCGAGGACGCCTGGACGCCCGCCTGGGATCCGGGCGGCGCCGGCTGAAGCCCGCGCCACGACCTGCCTGCCGCAGGCAGGCCGACCCCGTACACTCAGTATGTAGCCCATGATGACCTCCACCCGCCGCCTCCACGTGCGCCCGATGACCCTCGCCGACGTGCCACCGGTCACCGACATCGAGCGTGCGTCCTTCCCGGTGCTGTGGCCGGTGACCGCCTACCAGCGCGAGCTGCAGCACAACGCCCTCGCCCGCTACCTGGTAGCGTGCGCGGCCGCACCCGAAGGCAACGACCGCAAGACGATCCTCGGATTCGTCGGCGTCTGGCTCATGGTGGACGAGGGGCACATCGTCACGCTCGCGGCCGCGCCCGCCGCCCGCCGCCAGGGGGTGGCGAGCTGGCTGCTGCTGGCCGCGCTCGACCTGGCGCGGGCGGAACGCCAGCGCGTGCTGACGCTCGAGGTGCGCGCGTCGAACGCCGCCGCGCAGGCGCTCTATCGCAAGTTCGGCTATCGTGAGGTCGGCCGCCGCCCGCGCTATTACTCCGACAACCACGAGGACGCGGTGATCATGTCCACGCCCGACCTCCTCGATCCCGCCTTCCGCGCCGGCTGCCAGCGGATCCGCCGGGCGCTGGCCGAGC
>JAJYLG010000142.1 GCA_021787985.1 Chloroflexota bacterium | reverse complement strand
CGACTTGCCGGCGCCGTTGGGCCCGAGCAGCCCGAAGATCTCGCCGCGGCGGACCTCGAACGAGATCCCGTCCACGGCGAGCACGTCGCCGTAGCGCTTGCGAAGTCCGACGACCTCGATGACGGGGGCGTCGTCGCCTGCAGTCACACGGTCCCCTCATGGCGGCCGGCCACGCTCCCCGTCTCCAGCGGGCCGGCAGTCCAGTCGGAGACATCGTACACGGCAGTGGGAGACTCCACGCCCAGCATTCCGGCCGCAGATTCGGCCGGGGCCTGGCGGCGGCGCAGGGCATCGATGGCGGCGTCGTCGCCGACGTCGTGGCCCGCCTCCTCCGAGAGGAGCCAGCGCACCTCGAGCAGGTCGCAGTAGGCCTGCACCAGGTCGACCACCGGCAGCGTGAGCGTGGCGAGCCGCGCGAGCGCCGGCCGCACGATGTCCGCCAGCCAGCGCTCAGCGGCGCGTTGCTCGGTCACCGGCTCGTGCTCGCGCCGCTCCAGCAGCCCGCGATAGGCGTGCAGGTCATTGAGCAGGATCGTGGCCTGCCCCTCGCCGACGTCCATGCCGGTGAGACGGCGCAGCTCGGTGGCGTGGAATCGCCGCCCTGCCACCGCGACGCGCAGCCGCAGGCGGTCGCCACCGGCGCGCGCGTCGGCCTCACCGCCGGGCGTGCCGTGGGAAACCGCGGCCCTGGCACCGCCGGTCGACGGGCTGGGCTCGAACGAGAGCTCGTCCACCGCGAACCCGAGGTCGTTGAGGCGCCGGACGCGTGCCTCGACGCGGTAACGATCGGCCGGCCCGATGGTCTCCTCGCGGTGCAGCTCGTCCCACAGCGAGCGATAGCCCTGGGCCACCCGTTCGGCGGCCTCGAAGTCCTCGTCGATCAGCTCGTTCGGCCGCCCGATCTGCGCACCGATGTCGGCCAGATCGCCGGCCACGTTCTCGACCAGGATCTCCAGGTCGTACGCGCGCTGTCCGTCGCTGAGCGACGGATGGATCTCGCTCGTCTCGGCGTCCACCAGGAACGCCTGGAGCGTCTGACCATCGCGGCGGAACAGAGTGTTCGCCAGCGAGCAGTCGCCCCAGAACGCACCGTTGCGATGCAGGTCCACCATGAGCCAGGCCATGGAGTCGAGCAGGCGGTCACGGGGCTTGCGCGCGCTGGGCGGCAGGCGCTCGAACAGGCGGCGAAACTGGAACGAGCCGGCCAGGTAGTCCGTGACGAGCACCGCCGGTTCGTCGTCGCCCCGCTCCACTAGGCCGAGCGCACGCACGGCCGGGAACTCCCGTCGCTCGAGCTCGCGCAGGTTCTCGTATTCGCGGTGTGCCACGCCGACGGGCATCTCCTTGAGCGCGTACAGGACCCCGTCGACCTCCACGAAGCGCACCACGTGGCGGCTGGCCCCCACCGGCATGTCGCGGAACGACACTCCCTCGGCCGGCCACGCCTGCAGCGGGCGGAGCCAGGGGAGCGCGAGCATCGATGCAGTTGCGCTGCGAAGGCGGATCGAGATCGGGGACATCGCGAAGAGTCTACCGGCGCCCGCACCCGCGACCCGCGCGGGTACCGGCCGATGCCGCTCGAGACCGGGGGTTCAGGGCCAGACGGGCCTCACGCGCGGAGCGCGATCTCCCCGCCCTGGATCGAGATCGGCAGCGCGGTGAGCGGCACGTTCGTCGGACCCGCGACCGGCTGGCCGTTGTTGCGGGGATCGAACTCGGCGCCGTGGCACGGGCAGACCAGCATGACCGCCTGCGGATCGAAGCCGACCGTGCAGCCGGCGTGGGTGCACACCGCGTCGAAGGCGGCGAACTTGCCGCTGCCGAGCGACACCACGACCCCAGGATCGCCCGGCGCGGCGTTCCCGATCGCGGTTGGCACCTGGAACCCGTACGCGCCCGCCTGTACCACCGCCGCGGTCGTGGCGATGGCCAGCGGGTTGGACCCTCCGGCGGCGGCCGCGGACGAGGCGCCGGGCCCGGAGGAGGCGTAGGCCCCGGAGGAGGCGTAGGCCGAACCGGCGCCAGTCTGCGCGGACGCCCCGGTGCCGGCCGTACTGCCGCTCGACAGGCCCGCGGCGGACGACGGCATCAGCAGGTCGTGCAGCGGCCGGGCGACGACGGCGAGGACGATGGCGCTCAACCCGAGCACGCCCGCGTGCAGCAGGTGCCGGCGCTGCGCCGACACCGGAGCGGGGGCCGGAGCGTGGCGTCCCGCGGGCCTGGCCGGGAGGAACTGCCGGTCGAGCCACGGCCCGAGGACGTACAGGTTCCCGTGACCGGCGATCGCGAGCGTCACGAACCCCAGTCCGTAGGGGAGATCCTGGCCGTAGTAGTACGGGTGAACGCTCCAGGACGCGGTGAGGAAGAACAGCAGCGAGAGCCCCGCGCCACCCCACGCGGCAGCCCGGAACGCGATCCCCGAGAGCACGCCCAGGCCCACGGCGATCTCCCCCAGCGCGATCAGCACGCCCATCAGCCACGCGTTCGGGATGGCGACCGCCGTGATCAGCGGCGCGAGCGGCGAGGCGTGGGCGTATCCCTGCAGCTGCGCCAGGATGCTGGTCCTCGCCGACAGGTCGAGAAAGGTCGGGTCGAGCGCGATCTTGTCGATGCCCGCGTAGAGGAACGTGAAGCCAACGAACAGGCGGAGCGGGAGGAGCGCGGACGCGGCGATCGACCCAGACGACGGACCCGACCGCCCCCGCGGCTGGCTCTGGCGCGGCCCGGACGCTGCCTGGCGCTGCGGCGCCGGGCGCGATGCGAGCGGCTCACGGTCCTGGGGCGCGGGCGCTGCCTCCGGCGGGAGGGATCCGGCGCCGTACGTGGGCTCGGACGGCAGCGTGCTGCCGCCGCGTGCCTCGAACGATCGCCTGCTTGCGCCTCGACGTGAACGCGCCAATGCCCGGTCTCCAATGCTGAGTGCCCGGCGAGTCTGGCAGACGCACGTTGCGACGGCGCGGCGAGGAGGTGAAGGTTTCGCCACGGAACTCGCGGTAATCCGGGCGTGTCCGCCGGCGCGCGCCGCGCGCAATCAGGAGTGCGCCGACAGGCCCGATGTGGTCAGAGGCGCCTGCGCAGGTAGACGGCCACGCCCTGCTCGTACCCGACCGACTCGTACAGCTGGAGCGCCCCCGGCCGGTGCCGTCCGGCCGTCACCTCGATGAACGCGCACCCCTGCCGGCGGGCGTGCTCCTCGGCCGCGGTCATCAGCTCATGGCCGACGCCGCGCTCACGGACGCCCTCGTCCACGACGAGCGCGAGCACGCGCGCGATCCAGTCGCCGTGCTCGAAGCGCGGCATGACGTGGACCGCCACGAACCCCACCACCTCGCCACTGGCCGTCGCGACGAGCACGGCCGAGCGGCCGTCCTCCCAGTTGCCCAACCGCTCCACGATGTCGCTCGCCCCCGCCGGGTAGCCCTCCGCCGTGAACAGCGCGGCGATCGCGGGAGCGTCGTCGCGGGCGGCGGCCCTGAGCAGCCACTCCCCCGGCGCCATCATGGTCGCTGCCTCGATCGCGGCCACCTGCCGGCGAACCGGGGCGGGGCGGCGGGCGCAGGCATGAACCACGCCCGTGCCGCCATGAGTCCGGTGAGCACCAGAGCCGGCACGACCAGGTTCGCGACGAAGAAGATCCAGAAGCCCACGTCGCCCAGCGGCGCGCCCGGGCGCAGCATCCCGAGGTCCGCGATGCCCGAGATGATGTAGGCGACGCAGGCCACCACGCCGAGCACCCACCCGAGGAGCGTGCGTCCCGGAACCCCGATCCCGCCGCCCAGCGCGAGCAGCGCGAACAGGGCGGACCAGAGCGGCGACGGCGGCGCCACGGCCACCGACTCGGGCATCGGGATGGCCATCACGCCCGTGCGGGCGATGGCCACCGTGTCGGCCAGCCCGATCAACGCGCGGACCAGCAACGCGAGTGCGAGCGCCACCAGTACCAGGCGGCTGTGGCGCGCCGCGACTTCATTCACATCGCGCACCCTATCACCCGCCTCCAAACCGGGGCCGGCAAGCGCCGCAACCAGGGCCGGCAAGCGCCGCAACCGGGGCCGGCCACGGCCGCGCAGTACGATGCGGCCTGCGGGCATCCGGCCCGCGCCGCCAGCCGAAGGAACCAATGATGGATCGTCTCGCGCGTCCGGTCGGCCTCGGGCTCGCTGCCCGCGGCGGGGTGGACGAGGTCGTTTCGTGGAGCGCACAGGCCCGGGCCGCCGGGCTCGACTCGGTGTGGGTCCACGACAGTTACTTCGAGCGCGACGCGGTCACCTTCGTGAGCGCGATCGCCTCCGAGCTCGGCGCCGACGAGACGCCGGACGGCTTCCGGATCGCGCTCGGCGCGGTCAACCCGTACACGCGCCATCCGGTGGTCCTGGCCATGACGGGCTCCGCGCTCGACGAGATGGCCCCCGGTCGCATCGTGATGGGGCTCGGAACCGGGTTGCCGCTGCGCCTGCGCCAGATGGGCATCCCCTACGCGCTCGACGAGGCGGTCGACCGGGTGAGCACGGCCATGGACCAGGTCCGGGCGCTCTGGGCCGGCGAACGGCTTCCCTCCGCCACGCCGGGGCTGCCGCCGATCCAGCCCATGTTCGAGCCGCCGCACCGGATCCCGCTGGTGATCGCCGCGTACCGGAAGGAGCTCGTCGCGCTGGCCGGACGGAAG
>JAJYLG010000141.1 GCA_021787985.1 Chloroflexota bacterium | reverse complement strand
CGCTGTGGTACCATTCGCGCCGCTTCGCCGCGCCCCGCGACGAGGCGCGCGCCGCATTCGTCTAGAGGCCCAGGACACCGCCCTCTCAAGGCGGAGATCATCGGTTCGAATCCGATATGCGGTACCACCCCTCATTCCTCGTTTCCCAACCTCCCGTTTGGGGCCTCAGGCACCACCATATGTGGTGCACCATGCCCTCTAGGGCGCAACATCTTGTGGTCCTGACGTGATCGTATCTCCGGCGGGTGATCCACCTCGAAGGTCCGGGCAACCATCCGGGCAACCATTTGGCCACGTTGGAGGCACATCTGTCGGGGTGAGGAGCCCCTCGACCGCGTTCACCGCCCGGCGCGCCTCCTCCGGGACGAAGCCGGTGTAATCGATCGACTGCGCCGGGCGGGTATGGCCCAGGATGCCCATCTTGATCCGCTCCGGCGCGCCCACCACGCTGAGCAGGGTGGAGGCCCCGTGGCGCAGGTCGTGGAGGCGCAGGTGCCCCAGGCCCGCCCGCTTGAGGGTCGCCTGGATGTGGTTGCTGACGGTGTTGGGGACGAGGTGGTACCCCTCGTCATCCGTGAAGACGAGGTCGTTGTCCGGCCAGGCAGCGCCACAGGCGGCGCGCTGGCGGGCCTGCGCCGCCTGCCGCGCCCGGAGGGCCGCCTCCACCACGTCACCGAAGGGGATGAGCCGGTCGCTGCGCTCGCGCTTCACCTCGACCAGGCGGAACAGGATGCCGGCCTCGGTCTCCTCCTTCGTCCGGACCTTCGTGGGCGTCCGCAGGAGCTGGTAGGGCGTCTTGATCGTCCGGGCCTCGAAGTCGACGTACTGCCAGCGCAACCCCAGGGCCTCGCCGCGGCGCAGTCCCAGGGCCACGAGCACGACCGTCAGGGCGGCGAATACGTCGTCTGCCATCGCCGCGAGAATCGTCCTGGCCCGCTCGGGTCCGATCACCGGGGCCACCCGACCCTTGGGCTTGGCCGGGGCGCGCACCCCGTCGGAGGGGTTACGGGGGAGTAGCTCCGCGAGGTCGTCCTGCCGGAGCGCCCAGGCGAGCGCCGCCCGCAGGCGGTGGAAGGCGTACCACTGGTTGTGCGCCGCTCCCCAGAGCGGGATCGCCGCCCGGATCCGGGCCGCCTTGAGGTCGCGCAGCGGGAGCTCGCCCAGGTCGCGCTTGAGGTACCGGCGGACGGTGACCTCGTAGCGGTCCCAGGTCCCGGGCTTGACCGCCCGGCGCTCGTCCTCCAGCCAGCGATCGAGCATCTCCCCGACGGTCGGGTCGGGCTCCTCATCAGGATCGGCTGGGACCGCCTGATGGAGCCAGTCGTCGGCGCGCTCGCGTGCCTCGGCGGGGGTTGCTCCGTAGAAGTACCGCCGAAGCCGCTTGCCAGTCAGTGGGTCGGTCCCCAGCGAGATCGCCACCATGTACGGCTTGTGGCGCCGGTGGTCGTCGCCCCGCCGCACGCTGCGCCGGAGCGATGTCCCCTCGCCGTGGCGGCGCCGCTTCTGGGCGTGGCGTCCGGTCGGGTTCATGGCTGGGCCACCGGGTCTGTGCCCCCACCCAGCTCTCCCGCCAGTCTCCCGAGGTGGGGAAGAGGACCTCCCTGGGGATGTAGTAGCGACGGCCGGCGGGGACGTACGGGATGCGCCCCTCGCGGCACCACGACCAGAGCGTCGCGGCGGGCACACCCAGGGCCTTGGCGGCCATCTCCACCGAGAGCAGGATGGGGCACTCGGGGTCGTTCATGGTGAGACTCTGGGCAGGATTCCGGATCTGTCCAGCCCTGCGGGCGATCCTCGCGCTGCCTGCGGACGGCGACCATCTCACCCGGTTGGGTCAGCGCGGGGCGCAGCCAGTCGGCCTCGGGGGAGATGGGTGCGAGCTGAAGGTCGTCGCTGGAAGGCACGCGACAGTGTCGGCGGGAGCGCCTTCCGGTCAAGCGTTGTGGTGCTTCCCCGCACCGGAATGTCCGTCACTCCGGCGAGCGTTGGGCACCCGGCCTCGGAGGCGGGCCAGCCCCCGCGTCCGGGCTCCATGCAGGAGCATCGATCCATCGCGCTCAGCGCCACAGGCGGCCGCATTCGTCCTGTGCCAGCCAGGCGACCATGACGGCCGCCCAGAGCTGGAGAAAGTAGGAGCTGTCGAGGGGCGGTCCCAGCAGGACCGCGACGATCCGCACCAGCACGCCGGCGGCGACGAGCAGTACGAGCCAGGCAACGACCTCGGCCTTCCGGTCCAGACGCTGCTGGGTTGGCCACCAAGTGGCCGAAGTGCTTGCCCCGGCAGGCCGATGATCGGGCTCGCTGCGGCGCGCCGGGGCGCCCTGTGCGGAGGTTCCGGCCCATTCCTTCTCAGCGCGTGCCCAACCGGCCGGGTCCTGACGGAGGGCGGCGTAGGCGGCGGTCAGCAGCGCCATCTCCTGGGTCGATCCGCCGTGGTCGGGATGTCGTAGGCGAGCCTGGCGCCGGTACGCCGCGCGCACTTCGGCCGGGCTTGCGGAAGGGGAGATGCCGAGCACCCGGTAGGGGTCCATCGCTACAGGACCACCCGGCGAGTGACGCGCCCGGCAGGGTCGAGCTCCTCCACGACGACCCTTCGGGCGGGTGGATCGTCAGCCGGTGAGTCCTTGGCGCCGCGCGTCCAGGCGGCGAGCGCGATGGCCGCCACGATGAGGATCCCGGCCAGGGTACTGGGGTCCACGTTGCTGCACCTCCGCCTCCGGCGTCAGCCCGCAAACGGGCTCGCCGAGCAGTACGTACAAGACCCGCGAGGAATGCAAGAGCCTGGCGGCGCTGGTAGCGGCAGGTGCGGGACGCGCGCGACATTCGCGTGGCGCTGTTGACTGGCGGACGACCAGGCTCCGGAGCGAACGCTATCTGCCCCAATCGCAGTGGTCGTCGGTGAGGCCGGAAGGCTGGCGGGAGCCGTCGGCGACGATCGTCCACGGTGCCTTGGTGAACTCGGGCTGGAAGAGCGCACCATCCTGTGGAACGTCGTCCCCTTTCACCCGGCTCAGACCTCGCCGCTCTCGAACCGGAGACCTACGGCCGCAGAGCGACGAAATAGCACCGCCTGCCTGGAGCGCATCAGGAGGGGCACTGAACCAGGCTTCGTGGTCGCCGTCGGTTGCGTCATGCCCAAGCGGCGCTTCCGGCCGGGACACGGTACCTGCGCCACCCCGCCCGGGGCGGAGCGGGAACGCGGCCTGATCTGATCCAGCTGTAACGCGAGGATGTCGGGCGGCCAATCGACGCCCCGCACACGGGGATGTTCGCGCCCCGCGTCGGGGCCGCAGCGGCGATGCTAACGTCTGCGCTCGGTCGTCTCGCGGAGACCGTACGTCAGGCGCGCCGCCGGTCCGCGTCTCCGCTCACGACCGGCAAGCCGGCAAGGCGCCACTCGGGGAGCCCATCGACCAGGCGCCGGGCGCGCCGACCGTGGCGCCGCAGTACCTCGATCCCGCGGCCACCTAGCGCGCAGAACGGGCCTCGGCAGTAGGCGACCACCTCGCGCTCGGGCGGCAGCTCGGCCAGGCGCGCCTCGAGCTCATCGAGGGGGAGCGAGATGGCGCCCGCGATGTGGCCGGCGGCGTACTCGGCGGCGGGCCGCACGTCCACCACGACGACGTCGCCCGCCTCAACCCGGCGCAGCAGCTCGTCGCGGCCCACGGGCTCCAGGCCATCGGGGGAGCCGAGGTACGCGCGTGCGGCGCGCTCCGCGTCGGCGATCCGGCCGTGCGCCACCTCGCGCAGCTCGGCGAGCAGGCGATACACGTCGTCACCGGTGAGCCGATAGAAGATGCGCGTCCCCTCGCGGCGGGTCGTCACCAGGCCGGCCGCGCGCAGCGCCTGCAGGTGCGCCGACGCCGAGCCGACGCCGACCTCGAGCTCGAGTGCGAGTGCCTCGACGCTCCGTTCCCCCTGCGCGAGCACATCCAGCAACTCGATCCGGCGTCCGCTGGCGAACGCCTTGCCGATGCGCGCGAACTGGTCGTTGAGCGCGTCCTTCGCGGCGCGATCGGTTGTGGAGTGGTGGACACGGTCAGCAGCCATCTTCAACTCTTCTATGGAACGGCCGCGGGCTCAGGAGGCTCAGGATGCGACACAGCGCCGTGCACGTCAAGGCGCGCACGGCGCTGTGCGAAAGTGCGCGCGGCAGGGTCACCCGTGGTGCAGGGGGCCAGCCGCGACGCATGTCACCAAGGAAGACGGCCGCTCAGGCGGCGCGCACCGCCCCGCGGCCGGACTCCGTGTCACTGGCGGGGCGCTGCAGGAGCACCGTGACCGCGCTTGTCCCGGGCGTCCAGCCCGCCTGCCGTTCCGTGGCGGCGACCTGCCAGCCCTCGGCGCCCAGCTTCGCCAGCTCTTCCGCGACCGCGGACAGTCCCTTGCCGTCCGTGCTGATCCGCTCCGTGCGGTACTCGATGTGGGTCATATCGACCTCCTGTCTCGTTGCTGCTCTCTTGTTCTAAGGAGCGTTCGAAGACACGGTAGCGGCCCTGCGCTTCTTTGTCAACTATTGCATGGAAGATTAGAAGACTGCTATGCTGTTCACGGCGCGAGCGGCCGTGGGCGGCTCGGATATGCGAGGGAGCGGCCCCATGTCATCTACCGAAGCCGAGTGGCGCTCGGCCGAGCCGGCGGCGCTCCGACTTGGACTCCGTGAGTGTTGGCGGCATGACTGTATGGGCATGAACCGGCTGGTGATGGCCGCGCTGAATGGAGACGTCGACAGCGGCGGGGAGCCTGCCGGATGATCTGACCCGACACACCAGGTGACCCCCCGAGGGAAAG
>JAJYLG010000140.1 GCA_021787985.1 Chloroflexota bacterium | reverse complement strand
AGCCGGTAGAGGGCATACGCCTGGGGCCGACCGCCGTCGTCCGACCAGAGGGCCGCCATCGGGTCGCCGCCGAACGGGTCGCTGAGGACGCGCTGCCGCCACCACTGCTCGTGCCGTTCGATGGGGCCGTTGGCGCGGGTGGTGGCGCGGGTGTAGACGTCGTGGAGGGCGGCCCAATCGTCCGCGCCGCAACGCCGCACCTGGCCGGACGCGTCGCCGGTATGGGCCGGGTGCAGGTCGGCGGCGTCGACCTTGTAGCGGCGCACCTCGGCCGCCAGCTCCCAGCCGTAGCGCCGGTACAACGCGTAGAAGGTGGGGTAGAGCGCCGAGAGCGGCTGGCCGCGATCGCGCATCTCAGCGAGCGCCAGGCGCAGCAGGCGGCCCACGTGGCCGCGCCTGCGCTGCTCTGGGTAGCAGCCCACCCCGCCGATGCCGCCCAGCGGCAGCGCGGACCCGTTCAGGCGCATCTGGAAGGGGATGACGTTGACCTTGGCGACCAGCTCGCCGTCGGCGAAGGCGCCCCAGGCGCTATCGGGCGTGATCAGCGTTCGCGAGCGTTCCAGCCCGGCCGGCGATGGGGGGTAGGCGAAGGCGTAGGAGCTCAGCAGGTAGAACGCCTCGACCTCGTCTTCGCGGATGTGGCGGTACTCGACCCCCTCCATGGTCACCTCCTGCCGCGCATCGTACCGGAAGACGCTCGCCGCCCGCGACCGCGTGACCGTGTCGCGGGGCAGCGGCATCATGCAGGTGAGACGGCCCGCTCCCGGGCAGCCGGTGGAGGTGGCTCGTGGATTTCAGCCTCAGCGAAGAGCAGGAGGCGATCCGGCAGCAGGCCCGCGCGGTCGCCGCGCGCTTCGACGACGCGTACTGGCGCGGATGCGACACGGAGCATCGCTTCCCGTGGGAGTTCTACCAGGCGTTCGCCGAGGCCGGCTGGTTGGGGATCGCCATACCGCGTGAGTACGGCGGCGCCGGCCTGGGCATCACGGAGGCAGCGCTGCTGCTGGAGGAGGTGGCCGCGTCCGGCGCGGCAATGAACGGCTCGACCGCGCTGCACCTGACGATCTTCGGCCTCAACCCGGTGGTGAAGCACGGGACGGAGGACCTGAAGCGCCGCGTGCTGGTGCCGGCCGCCGAGGGCACGCTGCACGTCGCTTTCAGCGTCACCGAGCCGGATGCCGGCTCCGACACGCCCTCCATCACCACCCGCGCGGTACGCGACGGCGACTACTACATCATCCGCGGCAAGAAGGTGTGGACCTCGAAGGCGCAGGAGGCGAGCAAGGCGCTGCTGCTGGCGCGCACCACTCCCCTCGACCAGGTGAAACGCCGCACCGACGGCATGACCCTCTTCATGGCGGAGCTGGACCCCAAGTACGTGACCATCCGCGAGATCCCGAAGCTCGGCCGCAACGCGGTCGACTCCAACGAGGTCTTTTACGACGATCTGCCGGTGCATGCCCGCGACGTGATCGGCGAGGAGGGACGCGGCTTCTACCACCTGCTTGACGGTCTGAATCCGGAGCGGATCCTCATCGCCGGCGAGGCGCTGGGGACAGGCAAGGTGGCGCTGCGGAAGGCGACCGAGTACGCCAAGAACCGGGTCGTGTTCGGGCGGCCGATCGGCCAGAACCAGGCGGTGCAGTTTCCGCTGGCGGACAGCCACGCCAAGCTGCAGGCGGCCGAGCTGATGATCCGCAAGGCGAGCTGGCTGTACGACCACGGGCTGCCGTGCGGCGCCGAGGCGAACATGGCGAAGTACCTGGCATCGGAATGGGGGTTCGAGGCGGCGGACCGCGCGCTGCAGGTGCACGGCGGCTTCGGCTACGCGAAGGAGTTCGACGTGGAGCGCTACTGGCGCGAGGTGCGGGTGATGCGGATCGCGCCGGTGACGCAGGAGATGGTGCTGAACTTCATCGGTCAGCACGAGCTGGGCCTGCCGCGATCCTACTGAACGCGTTAGAGGATGAGCATGGCGTCGCCGAAGGAGTAGAATCGGTAGCTTTCTCGCACTGCCTCCGCGTACGCCTCCAGCACGCGCTCCCGGCCGGCGAACGCGCTGACCAGCATCAGCAGCGTCGTGCGTGGCAGGTGGAAGTTCGTCAGCAGCCCGTCCACCGCGCGAAAGCGGTATCCCGGCCGGATGTACAGCCTGGTCCGCCCCGCACCGGACGCGAGCCCCCCAGCCGCCTCGAGGACGCGCACCACCGTCGTGCCGACGGCGACGACGCGCCCGCCGCGGGCACGGGCCGCCGTCACCGCGGCGGCGGTCGCTTCGGGGAGCTCGTACCACTCGGAGTGCATGCGGTGCTGCTCCGGGTCGTCCTCGGTCACCGGGCGGAACGTGTCGAGCCCGACGTGGAGGGTGCAGGCGGCGGTCTCGACGCCGGCGGACCGCAGGCGGGAGAGCAGCTCGGGCGTGAAGTGCAGCCCCGCCGTGGGCGCCGCGGCGCTGCCCTCGTCGCGCGCGTAGACGGTCTGATAACGTTCGGGATCGGCCGGGCGCTCGTGGATGTAGGGCGGAAGCGGCATCTCGCCGCGCGTGCGATAGGCGTCCGGCGGGTCGAGCACGACGAGGAGCGTCCCGTCCGGCCCGCGGTCGGCTATCCGCGCGGTCGCGCCGTCGAGATCGATGACGCGTCCGTGGCGCAGCCTGCGGTGCGGCCTGCCAAGCGCGAGCCAGGCGCCGCCGTCGACCAGCTCGAGCAGCAGCAGCTCGGCCGCCCCGCCCGTGTCGGCGAGCGTCCCGCGCAGGCGGGCTCGGCGGACACGCGTGTCGTTGACGACGAGCAGGTCGCCGGGCGCCAGCAGCTCCGGCAGGTCGCGGACGACGCGATGCTCGAGCGCGTCATGGTCGCGGCGCAGAACAAGAAGCCGAGCGGCGTCCCGCGGCTCGGCCGGGTGCTGGGCGATCCGGTCCGGCGGGAGGGCGTAGTCGAAGTCGGCGGTGCGCAGGGGCACGGCTCGATTGTCGCACGGCCGCGCGTTGCCGGGCCCGGCGGTGGCATGGTAGCTTTGAATCGCGGCGACGTGGCCAAGTGGTTAAGGCGGGGGACTGCAAATCCCCTATCAGCGGTTCGAATCCGCTCGTCGCCTCCAGCAGCGATAACCAGCGATGACTGCCCCGCACCCGCGGGGCAGCACTGTTTCGTTGACGGGGCTCGGGGATCGGGGTCGGCGCCGCGGAGCGGCCGGGGGCGAGCCGGGCCGCAGGCGATTCAGCCCGCGCGGCAGGAGAGCAGCGCGACGTCGCGGCGCAGACACTCCGCCGCCGCCTTCACCATTTCCGCATCGGTCGGGGAGGGGAAGAGGTCCGGTCCCGGCCCGGCGCCGCTGATGCGGCAACGGATGGGGAACGCGCTGCGCGAGTAATCTGTGGGGTGGAGGGGAGGCGGATGGCGAGCAGTGGGAGCAGCGCGGACGCTTGCCCCGGCTCCGCCGTCATGTGATGGCCGAACGCCACCGGCTTGCCGTCGACGGTGTGGTGCAGGGCGTGGGGTTCCGCCCGTTTGTCTACGGACTGGCGCGGCGCTGTGGGCTGGTCGGCTACGTGCGCAATGACTCGGCCGGCGTGCTGATCGAGGTCGAAGGAGACGTGGCTGCCCTGGCGGAGTTCGCGCACGCGCTGCGCACGCAGGCACCGCCCTTGGCACGAGTCGAAACAGTCCGCCGAGATGTCCTGCCCGCGGTCGGCTACCGCTCGTTCAGCATCGAGACGAGCCGTGCCGGCGCGATGCGGCGGACGCTGGTCGCGGCGGACACGGCGACCTGCGACGACTGCCTGCGCGAGGTGCTTGATCCCGGCGATCGTCGCTACCGCCACCCATTCACTAACTGCACGAACTGCGGCCCGCGCTTCACCACCGTCGAAGACGTCCCCTATGACCGCGAACGCACCACCATGAGCGTCTTCCCCATGTGCCCCGAGTGCCGGTCCGAATACGAAGACCCGGAGAACCGGCGGTTCCACGCGCAGCCGAACGCGTGCCCTCGCTGCGGCCCGAAGCTGTCGCTGGTGGACACCACGGGTCGCCCGGTCGAGGAGGTCGACATCATCGCCGCCGCCGCCCGCCTCCTGAGCGCGGGAGCTATCGTTGCCGTGAAGGGCCTGGGCGGCTTTCATCTCGCCTGCGATGCGACCGACACGGAGGCGGTGAGCCGGCTGCGGGGTCGCAAACACCGCGAGCACCGGCCGTTCGCGCTGATGGCTCCCGACCTGGCGGCGGTCGAAGCGATCTGTGAGGTGGACGGCGCGGAGCGAGCGCTGCTGCTCTCCCCCAGGCGGCCGATCGTGCTGCTGCGCGCACGGGAGCGCGTTTCCATCGCCTCGGCGGTCGCGCCCGGGCAGCGCTACCTCGGCGTCATGCTGCCATACACGCCGCTGCATCACCTTCTCCTGCGGGCCGTCAAGCGCGTCCTGGTGATGACCAGCGGCAACCTCTCGGACGAGCCGATCGCGCATGAGGACGCGGATGCGCTGGGGCGGCTGGCGGGGATCGCGGACTACTTCGTGATGCACAACCGCGCGGTCCACATGCGCTGCGACGATTCGGTGACGCGCGTGGTCGCGGGTGGCGAGCGGCTCGTCAGGCGCTCGCGCGGCCACGTGCCCGAGCCTCTGGTGCTGTCGCGCCCGGTCGGCCGACCACTGCTCGCGTGCGGGGCGGAGCTGAAGAACACCTTCTGCTTGGCGAAGGGTAACCGTGCCTTTCTGAGCCATCACATCGGCGACCTGGAGAACTACGAGACCTTACGCTCCTTCACCGGCGGGATCGAGCACTTCAAGCGGCTATTCG
>JAJYLG010000055.1 GCA_021787985.1 Chloroflexota bacterium | reverse complement strand
CTCGACGAGGCGGCTGCCGGGCGAGCGGCGGCGGCGGCCGCGGAGGACAGCAGCCCGATCGACGATCAGCGCGGCTCGGCCACCTTCCGCCGCGAGCTGGTGCGGGTGCTCACCGCTCGCATGATCCGACGCGCCGCCGCGCGCGCACGCAATGAGGAGACAGTGGCATGACACAGCAGATCACGGTCACCCTGACGGTGAACGGGACTCAGATGACGCGGACCGTCGGGGCGCACCGCACCTTGCTCGAGCTCCTTCGCGACGAGCTGGATCTCACCGGTGCCAAGGAGGGCTGCGGTACGGGCGACTGCGGCGCCTGCACGGTCCTCATCGACGGCCGCCCGGTCACGAGCTGCCTGATGCTGGTCGGCGAGGCGGACGGCCGCGCCGTGCGCACCGTCGAGGGGCTGGCCGGCCCGGACGGCGAGCTGCATCCCGTCCAGCGCACGTTCATCGAGCACGGAGGGGTGCAATGCGGCTTCTGCATCCCCGGAATGCTGATGAGCGCCGCTGCGCTGATCGAGCGCACGCCGGAGCCGACGGAACGCGAGGTGCGCGCGGCGATCGCCGGCAACCTTTGCCGCTGCACCGGCTACACCCGCATCGTGACCGCCATCCTCGACGCTGCGGCCGCGCTCCGCGGTGCGGCTCCGTCGCCCGTCGAAGAAGGGAGCCCCGCATGACGACCACCGCTGACGAACGCGCCGTGGGCTATCGGTACGTCGGCAAGCCGTACACCCGCATCGAGGGCCGGGCCAAGGTGACCGGCACGACCCTCTACACGGGCGACCTCAAGCTGCCGCGTATGACGTTCGCCCGGCTGGTGCGCAGCCCCCACGCCCACGCGCGCATCCGCGCGATCGACCCGTCGGCTGCGCTCGCCCGTCGGGGGGTGGTCGCGGTGGTGACGGCCGCCAACCTGCGCCTCGAGCACTTCAACCCCAGCAACCGCACCCATCACCTGCTGGCGCGCGACGAGGTTAGCTTCGTGGGCCAGCCGGTGGCTGCGGTGGTGGCCGAGGACGAGGCGACCGCCGAGGAGGCGGTGGAGCTGGTCCGCGTCGAATACGAGCCACTCCCGCACGTCATCGACCCGCTCGAGGCGATGGAGCCGGACGCGCCGCTGGTGCGCGAGCCGGTGGCCGAGGCGTCGGACCGGTCCGAGGAGCGCGGCCACGTCACGCTCTCCGTCAACGAGCAGGAGAACGTGGGCAAGCCAACCAACATCGCCAGCCAGATCCGTTTCCAGCGCGGCGACGTGGCCGCCGGCCTCGCCCAGGCCGACGCGGTCGTCGAGCGGCGCTACCGCTCCGGCATGGTGCACCAGGGCTACATCGAGCCTCACGTCACCGTCGCCGATTGTGACCCGGACGGAGAGCTCACCATCTACACCGCTACCCAAGGGCCGTTCCACGTTCGCAACGAGGTCAGCAAGCTGCTGGGGATCCCGGAGACCCGCGTGCGGGTCGTCGCCCTCGAGCTAGGTGGCGGGTTCGGCGGCAAGATCTACCTGGAGCAATCGCTCGTCGCCGCACTCGCGATGAGCGTGCGCCGGCCGGTGAGGATGGCGTGGCGGCGCAGCGAAGACCTGCTCGCCGCGACGCCGGCGCCGCAGGCGGTTGTCGACCTCAAGCTGGGCATGAAGCGCGACGGCGAGCTCTGCGCCATCCAGGCGCGGCTCGTGTACGACTCCGGCGCGTTCCCCGGCGCGGCGATGGTCGCAGGTGCGATGCTGCTGGGCGGCTCCTACCGCTGCCCGCACCTCGACATCCAGGGATTCGAGGTGCTCACCAACAAGGCGAGCGTGGGCGCGTTGCGCGCGCCGGCCGCCCACAACGCCGCCTTCGCCATCGAGTGCGCGCTCGATGAGCTCTGCGCCCAGCTCGGACTCGATCCCCTCGAGACGCGGCTCCGCAACGCCGTCGGCGAAGGCGACCTGATGCCGACCGGCCAGGCGTACCCGCGCATCGGCCTCCGTCAGGCGCTGGAGGCCGTGCGCGACTCGGACCTGTGGCGCCGTCGCGGCCGCGCCGGCGCCCGAGCCGCCAGCGCGAAGGCACGCGGCATCGGTCTCGCCGCCGGCGGCTGGCTCGGCGGGTTGCAACCGGCCGGCGCGGTGGTTGCGCTCAACTCCGACGGGACCTGGAATGTGCTGGTCGGCTCGGCCGACATCACCGGTGTCAACACCAACTTCCGCCAGATCGCGGCCGAGGTGCTCGGCGTGCCCATCGAGGAGATCGGCGTCTCCCAGGGCGACACGCGTACCGCGCCCTACGCCGGCATGAGCGCCGGCAGCAAGACGATGTACACCGTCGGGACCGCGGTGGCCCGTGCGGCCGAGGAGGCCCGCCACCAGGTGCTCGAGATCGCGGCTGACCAGATGGAGGTCACCGTTGACGACCTCGAGATCATCGACGGCACGGTCCGCGTCAAGGGTTCGCCGGATCGCAGCCTGGCCATGCGCCGCATCGCCGCCTCGTGCACCGGCTTCGGCTCACGGTACATGCCCGTCATCGGCCGCGGCGCGATGGCGCCCCGGCGGCAGGCGCCCGGCTTCGCTGCCCAGGTCGCCGAGGTGGAAGTAGACACGGAAACCGGTGAGGTGACGGTCATCGACTTCGTGTCGGCGCAGGATGTCGGCTTCGCGGTCAACCCGCTGAACGTCTCCGGGCAGATCCAGGGCGGCACCGCTCAGGGCATCGCCATCGGCCTGTTCGAGGAGCTGCAGTGGGACGCCGATGGCCGGCTACGCAACCCCACCCTGCTCGACTACCGCATGCCGACAGCGCTGGACGTGCCCAACATCACGGACATCCAGGTCGAGGTGCCGAGCGAGGAGGGGCCGTTCGGAGCGCGCATCGTCGGTGAGCCGCCGATCGTGCCCGGCGGCGCGGCGATCGCGAACGCCATCCGCGACGCCCTCGGTGTCGTGCCGGACACCATGCCGTTCACGCCCGAGCGGGTGCTGCGGTCGCTCGGACGGCCGGCGGGCTAGCGGAGATGCGCGTCGCGGCGTTGCTGCTGGCGGGTGGCGAGTCGCGGCGCATGGGGACGCCGAAGCAACTGCTGGATTGGGACGGCGAGCCGCTCGTCCGCGCGCAGGCGCGGGCGCTCATCGAGGCGGGCTGCGATCCAGTAGTAGTGGCGCTCGGGCACCGGGCCCGCGAGATCGCGCCCGCGCTGGCCGGCCTGCCCGTGGTCGTCGTCCGCAACGAGGATTACCGGTCCGGCCGAGCGACGTCGGTGCGCGCGGCCTCGGCGGCCCTCCCACCGGGCTTGGACGCCGTGGTCGTGCTGAACGTGGACCAGCCCCGTTCCGCCGCTGCCATCGCCGCCGTCATCGGGCGTCACCGCGCCAAGCCGTCGGCCGTCACCCGGCCGACCGTGGGCGGCCGCGGCGGTCATCCGGTCGTTTTCGCTGGACGGCTAGCGGCAGAGCTCGCCGCGGTATCCGAAGCGGATGAGGGACTGCGCGCTGTCGTGCGCGCCCACTCCGACCAGGAAGATCGCTGGGAAACGGGCGACCCCGCCTACCTGGTGGACCTGAACACGCCCGCTGACGTCACCGCCGCGCGCCCCGGCCGCCGGCGCGAGAGCCCGTAACCCCGCCGTCACCGTCGGGCGACGGCGATCAGGCGCCGGACTCCGTCGACAGCGCCCGCTGCAGCGCCGCGATCCCCTGCGAGAGCGCGTGCCGGTCGCTCGTAGTCAGCCGATCGATCGTGCCGCTGAGCGAGGCTGCGCCGGCCGCGGCGAACTCGTGCAACATGCGCTCGCCCTCCTCGGTGAGCACAATGCGGACCACGCGCCGGTCACGCCGGTCTTGCTGACGCTGGATGTAGCCGCGGACCTCGAGCCGGTCGAGGATCCCGGTCACGTTGGGCGGAGAGACGGACATCCGCTGTGCGATCGAGCTCACGGGGACGTTCCGCTCGGCGCCCAGGAGGAGGAGCACCTTCAGTTGGGGCATGGTGAGCTGGATGCGGGCCGACTCGTTGGCGCCAGCCACCAGCATCTGATAGGTCAGGTCGCCAAGCTGCGTGCTGAGGGTCGTGGTGTCCATGGCGGTAGTCATCTTCGAGCCCTCCCCAAAGGATCTGCGCCACCGCTAGCCGCTGCAGAAGAGGCTAAGCCTTCCTGCGAGGCAACGACTGCCTGAGCTAGCTAGCTTTAGTATAGCCAGCGTGTGCGGTTCACAATATCAGGAGAGTATATGGATTGCTCGATCCTGATGGCGCAGGCGCCCGCGCATCCATCGGTCCGGCGGGCAACGCGATGCGTTGACCCGCACGTGAGGGTGTGATAGCACTGGCAGTGTCCCGGCACCCTCAATCGCGGTTTGCGCAATCCTATGGGCGCGGGGCCGGAGACCTGCACGGAGGAGCAACCGGCGGAATGCAGCGTCCCATCGTACCGTTCATCAAGCTCCCGGAGGGCGGGGGCACACCGTATCTAGTCGGCAGCCGCTGCAAGGCGTGCGGGCAGGTGTACGTGGGCACCCGTCGCTCCTGCCCCCGCTGCTACGAGACAGGGCAGATGCAAGAGATCCGCCTCAGCGACCGAGGCGAGCTCTACCTCTGGACGATCGTCCACCAGTCGGCGCCCGGCATCAACGTGCCCTACGTCGCCGGCATCGTCGACCTCCCCGAGGGCGTGAGCCTGCGCGCGAACGTCGAGGGGATCGAGCCAAAGCCCGAGAACCTGCGCTTCGGGATGCCCCTCGAGCTCTTCTTCGAGGTCGTGCGTCAGGACCGCGAGGGCAACGAGATCGTCGCCTACAAGTTCCGGCCGGCTGCCGCGTAGCCGGGCGAATCACGGAAGGAGCTGCGCTCACATGCGTGACGTCTATGTCGTCGGCGTCGGGATGATCAAGTTCGGCCGCTACCCGGAGATGGACATCGGCGAGCTGGGCGGGCAGGCGGTCCACCTGGCGCTGAAAGACGCCGGCCTGAGCATCAAGGACGTCCAGATGGTCGCGTCGGGCAACCTGTACCAGACCAACATGTCCGGCCAGCGAGTCCTCAAGGAGATCGGCATGACGGGCGTGCCGGTCTACAACGTGGCCAACGCCTGCGCCAGCGGCTCCACCGCCTTCCGCGAGGCCTACTTCGCGGTCGCCAGTGGCGCGTACGACATCGCGCTCGCCGTCGGGACCGAGCAGATGGGCAAGATGGGCCTGCTCGGCGCGCCGCGCGACCCGTCGACCAGCCCCGAGGGGGTGCTGGGAACGGGCCTCATGCCCGGCGTCTTCGGTATGGCCGGCATGGAGCACATGCGCAAGTACGGCACCACCATCGAGCAGTTCGCCAAGGTCTCGGTGAAGAACCACAAGCACGCCATCTACAACCCGCTGAGCCAGTATCAGGTGGAGCTCAGCCTCGAGGACGTGCTTAACAGCCGCATGGTCTCCTACCCGAACACGCTCTATATGTGCTGCCCGACCGGGGATGGCGCGGCCGCGGCCATCGTGGTCTCGCCCGAGAAGGCGCGCCAGCTCGCCGGCGGCGGCACGTTGATCAAGGTCGCCGCTTCCGCCCTCACCACCGATCCGTTCACGCCGCGCGACCTGGCGCTCGCCGACGTCAACACGATGACGCGCAACTGCGCACGACAGGCATACGAGCAGGCGGGTCTCGGACCGCAAGACATCAACTCCGTCGAGCTCCACGACTGCTTCGCCACCGCCGAGCTGCTGCACTACGAGAACCTGGAGCTGTGCGGCGAGGGCGAGGCGGGCAGGCTGATCGACTCGGGCGCGACGGCGCTGGGCGGCCGCGTTCCGGTCAATACCAGCGGCGGCCTGCTGTCGAAGGGCCATCCCATCGGTGCCACGGGCGTGGCGAACATCTGCGAGATCGTCTGGCAGCTCCGGGGCCAGGCCGGCCAGCGACAAGTCCCCAACCACAAGGCGGGGCTCGCGCACACGATCGGCCTCGGCTCCGCCTGCGCGATCCACATCCTGACCAAGTAGCGCCCGGCGGCAGCAGTGGTGGGGTGGGCGGCAGGGACGTGCGGCCTACCCCACCACTCGATTGACAGGCCGGCGTGCCGCAAGTACGCTACCGGCGGTTACAAGCGAAGAGTGCCTGGGACAGCGCCGAATCCGGCCCAGCGGAGCGGGGGACCCACCACCGGGGGTGAATCCGCCAAAGCGCGGAAGGGCTACCTTTCAGCCCGAACCCGACAGCTAACCTCGCAGGCGTAGGAAGGGCTGACTCTCCCGAGCCGGCCCTTTTGTCTGGCAAGGGCCCGGCACCGGACTCGCGACCTGCCAGTCGCGCGCGAAGGGAGCCACCCATTAGCGAATACGACGTTGCCCTGACTCAAGGTGTAGTCCTCGAAGCCTCCGCTGCCGTCGGCGCCCCGTTCCGCGGCGCCAGCGCTCCCGTCACCGAAAGGGCTACGCGCTATCCCGTCGTCATCCCCGAGCGCGCCGAGCCGTCGCTGGCGCCCGCGCGCATCCGCGAGCTCCACGGCGCCCTGGCGCGCCACCGGCTGCTCGGCCGGCTGCTCTGGCGGAGCCTCGAGGTACTGCCCGGCTTGATTGCGCTGGCCGTGATCACCTCGCCGTTCTGGGCGGGTGCTTTCCTGCCGCTGCCGCTCGCCATCGCCGTGCTGACCTTCGACGCCTACTGGCTGTACCTATCGGTGAGCAACGCCTATCGCTCGTTCGTGGGCGCGAGGCGGATGCAGTCAGCGATGCGCACCGACTTCCACCGGCAATACCGCGCTGCCGCCGTCTTCGGGCAGGTCCACCTGCGCTGGGAAGATGTGCGCCACGTCATCATCATCCCCAACTACAAGGAGCCGATCGGCATCCTGCGACGGACGCTCGACAGCATCGTCGCGCAGGAGGTCGCCCGCCAGTGCATCGTCGTCCTGGCGATGGAGGAGCGCGACCCGGCCGCACGGGAGAAGGCGGAGCTGCTGCTGCGGGAGTACCGCGGGCGGATGGGCGACATCTTCGCCACCTTCCACCCGGCCGGCCTGCCGGGCGAGATCGCCGGGAAGTCGAGCAACGAGGCGTGGGCCGCGCGCGAGGCGCACCGTCGCCTGTGTATGAACGGCCTCTACGACGTACGCCGTCTCACCGTCACCTCCTGCGACGCGGACACCGTCTTCCACCCGAAGTACTTCTCCGCGCTGACGTACAAGTTCGTGACCGACCTGCACCGCTACCGCCGCTTCTGGCAGTCACCGATCCTCCTCTACAACAACATCTGGCAGGTGCCGGCGCCGCTGCGGGTGCCCAGCAGCCTCTCCGGCCTGCACATCCTCTCCAACCTGGTCAAGCGAGACCGCATGGTCTTCCCGCAGAGCACCTACTCCCTCTCGTTTCGCATGGCCGTCGATGTCGGCTTCTGGGACACAGACGTCGTCCCGGAGGACTGGCACATGTTCCTCAAGTGCTTCTACGCCTTCCGCGGCGACGTCGAGGTGGAGCCGATCTTCCTACCGACCGGCAATGACGCGGTGAACACCGGCAGGTTCGTCGGGACGCTCAAGGGCGCGTACCAGCAGCACGTGCGGCACGCATGGGGCGCGAGCGATATCCCGTACGCGCTGGTCCAGAGCGTGCTGCACCCAGAGATCCCGCGCTGGAAGCGCTTCCGGCGCGCCATGGCGCTCACGGGCAACCACATCACGTGGGCGACCCACTGGTTCATCCTCAGCCTGGGCTGGTTCATCCCGGACGTGATCGCGCATCTCTTCGGCGTCGGCGCGTCCCCCACCTGGCTGCCGGCGACGGCGCGCGTGCTGCTCACCGCGTGCCTCCTGCCCTACGCCGTGATGATCTACACGAACCGGCGCCTGCGGCCGCCGCGGGCGCAACGCTGGACCTGGTGGTACCGGCTGTACGACGCGGTCCACTGGGCGCTCCTGCCCGTGACCAGCCTGCTCATGTCGACGCTGCCGGCCCTGGAGGCGCAGTTCCGGCTCGCGATCGGCAAGCGCCTGGAATACCGCGTCACGCCCAAGACGTAGCGGGACCGCGCCAGCCCGTTGCGCCCGTGAGCCCTCTGCGGGCGCACGGCTCGTTGGAAGCAGGCGGGTCCGTCTTCGCGTGACCAAGGGTCATCACGATGCATCACGATGTGTGGTGCCCCGGTGATCATCTCGGCGGCGTCAGCAAGGACGGATGGACCCATGCCGCGGACAGGCTACGCGGCTGTCATGGAGCTCGCACGCGAGAACCCCAACTGGATCCCCGTCGTCCGTGCGGCCCACGAAGAGGCTGCACGTTGTGGCGAGCACGGGTTTGCTGGAACGTGGGTGGTTCAGCGAGTCGGTTGGTTTCCATCGCTCCGGCCTTTGGCAGCACGCGGCATTCTGGAACGGGTGCACGTCGCCCGTCAGGGCCGGCGTGCGTACTACCGCATGCTCGACCCGGACGGCGTTCGCGAGGCGCTGGACGAGTTGAGTGCGACGAAGCGCTCGGACGGCGCTACCCCGAGCTCCCGGCGGCACACCACACCAAGGCACGGTTCGGACGGGGCAATCCATCGCGGCCCGTGGGAGAACCACGCCGAAGAGGGCGAGAGCGTGCGCGCCTGGCGCGAGCTCGCGCTTGGTGAAGCGGCAGGGCGCATCGAGGGGATCGAAGCCACGGCGGCGCCCGCGACGTTACGCGACTGGCTCGAGGCGATGGAGCGAGCGGTACGACCCGCCCGGTATGTCCCAGGGAAAGGCATCGTCCTGGAGCGGGCCCGTTGAGCGCGCCGGGCAGGGCGGTCGGAAGCGTCCGGTGGGTTGACCTCCCGACTCGAAACCCCGATGGCCACGAGCAGTCGGGCCACCGATCATGCGTCCTGGTGGCCGACCCCAGCCCCCTGCAGCCGACACGCTTCCCTGTCCTCTTGGTGGCCCCGATGACGACCGCTGGACCGCCGCCGGGGGCCGCTTTGCGTCGTCATTCCACGACGGGCGGGCGGCGTTCCGGCATCAAGCACCGTCTTGCTCGACCAGTTGCTGTGCATCGACTACCACCGGATAACCGGGACCGTCGGTCAACTGACAGAGTCGCAGTACGCTCTCATCAGGCGAGGGCTGGAGGCCATGTTCTGCGGTAAGGACTGACGTCCCGCCGCCCACCACCGTCGCCGCCGGCAGGGCGGTCCCTCGCGCGGTCGCGGTCGCCGGGCCGCCAACAGGCACCGACGCGCGGTTACAATCGCCAGGAGGACGATCGCAGACGGTGCCCCAGTCATCAATCCTCGTGCAGATGCTCGGCTCGGGCAGCGCCTTCGCCAACGGCCGCTGCTGGAGCGGCGCGCTCGCGGACGGTCACGTGCTGCTCGACGCGCCACCGACCGCGCTGTACGCCCTGAAGCGCCTCGGGGCCGACCTGGCGGCGCTGGACACGGTGCTCGTCTCCCACTTCCACGGCGACCACTACTTCGGCTTGCCTTTCCTGCTGCTCGAGTACGCCTACCGCACGCATCGCGAACGCCCGCTCACGATCGTGGGCCCGCCCGGCATCGAGGCGAACACGCTCACGCTGCTGCGGCTCGCCTACCCCGGACTGCTCGATCGCCCTCGCGGGTATCAGCTCCGCTTCGTCGAGCTGGAGGGCAGCGGCAGGGCCTCGGTCGGGCCGCTCTTGGTGGAGTCGGTCGAGGTGCAGCACGGCGGCGAGCGCCTGCTCGCGCTCGGCTTCCGCGTCCACCTGCCCGGCGGCGTGCTCGCCTATACCGGCGACAGCGAATGGTGCGACGCCCTCGTCCCGCTTGGCACCGACGCCCGAGTCTTCCTCGTCGATGCCACCTACCCCGCGGGCGCGCACCTCCCGGAGCACATGAGCCTCGACGAGGTCGCGCGCCTGCGTGATGCCATCTCCCCGACGACGCCCTTCATCCTCACCCACACCGACGCCGACCTGCGCCCGCCCGGCTGGCCGAACACCTTCGTCGCCGCCGACTTGCAGGCGTTCACCTTCTCCTGATGCGCGCGCTGATCGTTGCCGGCGGCGAGCCACCGCGCCGGCGCATTCTCCGGCGCTTGGCGCGCGCGCACGATCTCGTGCTGGCGGCCGACTCCGGCGCCGCCACCCTGCTGGCGGCCGGCCTGCTGCCCGGGGCCGTCATCGGCGACTACGACAGCCTTCCACCCGAAGCGGCGGAGCGCCTGGCCGCGGCGGGCGTGCCACTGCTGCCGCACCCGGCGCCCGGGCTCAGGACCGACGGCCATGTCGCGCTGCTGGAGGCCCGCCGCCGCGGGGCCGACCACGTCACCATCACTGGCGTGCTCGCGCCGCGCCTGGACCAGGCGATCAACCACGTGCTGCTGCTCGCCCTGCCCGAGCTCGAAAGCGCCGGCGTCTGCCTCCTCGGCCGGCACGCCGAAGCGTGGCTGGTCCGCGGCGAGAAGCTCGTGCGCGGCCGTCCGGGCGACTACGTCAGCCTCCTTCCGCTCAGCGAGACGGCCGAGGGCGTCACCACCACCGGCCTGCTGTACCCCTTGCGCGGCGCGCGGCTCCTGCGTGCGGACAGCCTCGGTGTCAGCAACCGGCTGGTCGAGCCGATGGGCGGCGCGTCGGTTGAGCACGGGCTGCTGCTGCTCGTGCACGAGACAGGAGACCGGCCGGCGTTCCCTTCGCTCTGACCGACCCACCGTTCAGCGGTGCTAGCATGGCGGTAACCCTCCACGGAGGCCACGATGGAGCGCCGTACTTACCTGGATCATGCCGCCACCACCCGCCCTGACCCGCGGGTCATCGAGGCGATGCTCCCCTACTACGCCGACCACTGGGCCAACCCATCCTCGGTCTACGTCGAGGCGCAGGCGGCCCGCCGTGGCCTCGAAGGCGCGCGTCGCAGCGTCGCCGCCTGTATCGGCTGCCAGCCCGAGGAGGTGGTGTTCACCGGCGGCGGCAGCGAGGCGGACAACCTGGCGATTCGCGGCGTGGCCGAGGCATCGCGACGTCGCGGCGACCACGTCATCACCACGCGGATCGAGCATCACGCCGTGCTGCACGCCTGCGAGCGGCTGGAGCGCGAGGGCTGGCGGGTCACCTACCTGGATGTGGATTCGGAAGGCTTCATCGACCTCCAACAGCTCGAGCGCGCGGTGGACGACCGCACTGTGGTGGTGAGCATCATGCTCGCCAACAACGAGGTCGGCACGCTCGAGCCGGTCGCCGAGGCGGCACGCGTCGTCAAGCGCGCGAACCCGCGCTGCGCCGTCCACACCGACGCCGTCCAGGCGGTCGGCCTGCTGCCCGTGAACGTGGACGACCTCGGAGTGGACCTGCTGACCATGGCGGCACACAAGTTCTACGGCCCGAAGGGCGTAGGCGCGCTCTATGTCCGGCCACGGACGCCCATCCAGCCGCTCATCCTCGGTGGGTCACAGGAGCAGCGGCTACGCGCGGGCACCGAGAACGTGGCCGGCGCGGTGGGGCTGGCGACCGCCCTCCAGCTCGCGTCGGACGAGATGCCGAGCCGGGCGGCGCACTGCCGCCGTCTGCGCGACCGGCTGCTCGACGAGCTGCCGCGGGCCGTCACCGGCGCCCACATCACAGGATCGCGCGACCGCGACCGCCGTCTGCCATCCAACGCCTCGTTCTGCTTCGAAGGCGTGGAGGGCGAGTCGGTGCTGCTGCAGCTCGACCTTGCTGGCATCGCCGCCTCGTCCGGCAGCGCCTGCACGACCGGCTCGCTCGAGCCATCCCACGTCCTGACGGCGATGCGCGTGCCGCCCGAGCTGGCTCGCTCCTCGCTGCGACTCACGGTGGGCCGTGAGAGCACGGACGAGGAGATCGACCGCCTGCTGGCCGTGCTGCCGGGCGCCGTCGAACGGCTCCGCGCGCTCGCGCCCACCAGCCGCTGAGCGAAGCGCCCCACGCGGGAGTGCGTGCTACACTTCGTGACGAGGCACACAAGCGCCGGTTTGCGAGGTCCTTTATGGAGAAATCGTTCGATCTACCGGTCATCGGACGCGAGCTCCCGCCGCCCCCGGTAGACGTCGATGAGGACCTGAAGAACAACCTGCTGGTCACGTCGGTGGACACCATCATGAACTGGGCGCGCAGCTCGTCGCTCTGGCCGGCGATGTTCGGGCTCGCCTGCTGCGCCATGGAGATGATCGCCACCGCGACCTCGCGTTACGACATCGCGCGCTTCGGGATGGAGCTGTTCCGCCCCTCGCCGCGGCAGGCGGACATGATGATCGTCAGCGGCACGGTCACGTGGAAGATGGCGCCGGCCGTGCGCCGCGTCTATCTGCAGATGGCCGAGCCAAAGTACGTGCTGGCGATGGGCGGCTGCGCCATCATGGGCGGGCCGTTCGCATACGGCTACAGCACCTTGCCGGGAGTGAACCGCATCATCCCGGTGGACGTGTACGTGCCCGGCTGCCCGCCCCGGCCCGAATCGCTGCTGGTCGGCCTGATGATGCTCCAGGAGAAGATCCGCAAGGAGACCATCGCGGGCAAGCGCCACCGCATCGAGCCGACGCCGGACTTCTCGCAGTTCCTCCCACCCGGTGACCCGGTTCGGCGTGAGCTGGACTCGCTCTACCCGCCGTTCCTCAAGGCGTAGGGCCGGCGCCGCGAGCCGAGGCCGCCGCCGCCTACCCGGCCAGCCTCTGCGACTTCTCCCCGTTGACAACCCTTCGCGCGGGCGTTACGTAGAATCCAGGCGGGGAGCACGGGGGACGCCGATGCGCACCTTTGCCGACGAGGTCAACGAGCTCAAGTACGTCATCCGCCTCAATGACGGCCGGAACGCCGCCGATCGCCGCTTCGAGGAGCGCGTCGATGCGCTCATGAGCGCCCTCTACGACGACATCGAGACGATCGCCCGCTTCCCCGTCCAGTCCGTATTCGACCTCTTCGTCATCAAGACGCTGTACGTGGAGCGGCGCAGTCGCGACGCCTCCGTCGTCGAGTATCTCGGCGGCATGCTCTCGCGCTACCTGCTCACGCGCGAGCTGTTCCCCGCCTCAGCCGGCGGCCCGACACACCCGGTCTCCCTGTCCGACCTATGGGAGGCGTTGCAGAACCCGGCGAGCGTGCAGTCGCAGAACCTGTTCGAGGCGTACCGCGGCTTTGCGGACTCGTCGCTCTTCCTGGCGGGCGTCTTCCAGCGGGCTTTCACCCGCCCGCGCTCCCGCGGGCTGACCGGCCTGTCCCACTTCATCACCAACGGCAAGACGTTCTACCGCCTCGCGTCCGAGCAGGACCTGGCCGAGCTCACCCATCTGCGTGACACCCTGGCCAAACTGAGCGCCTACTTCGAGGTCTACGTGGACGCCCTCACGGAGGCCAGCCAGCGCTACATCTTGGGCTTCGACATGCGGGTGATCGCGGACAAGCTGCTGGACGCCTTCAACGAGTATCGGCGCACGGGCGACGAGCGCATGCTGGATCGCGCGCGGCGCTACGCGGCGCTGCTGCGGGTCGATGCGCAGACCTTTCCCGGCCTCTGGTGAGCCGACGGGCGGGACCGGGCTCGCCGCGCGGCGGGCAGCGAGCGCCGATCCCTCAGGCACGCTTGACACTCGCTCCGGGTGAGTGCTAACTTAGCACTCGCGATCAGAGAGTGCTAACAGCGCACGATTCGGGAGGATACGCCTATGCCGAAGCAGTTGCTCTTCGATGAAGACGCACGCCACGCCCTACGGCGCGGCATCGACGCGCTCGCCGATGCCGTAAAGATCACGCTCGGCCCCAAGGGCCGTAACGTGGTGCTCGATAAGAAGTTCGGCAACCCCACCATCACCAACGACGGCGTCACCATCGCCAAGGACATCGAGCTCGAGGACCCCTTCGAGAACATCGGCGCGCAGCTCGCCAAGGAAGTCGCCTCGAAGACCAACGACGTGGCCGGCGACGGCACCACCACGGCGACCGTGCTCGCCCAGGCGATCGTCCACGAGGGCCTGAAGAACGTCGCCGCCGGCGCCAACCCGATGCTCCTCAAGCGCGGCCTGGAGAAGGCCACGGACGCGGTCACCGAGCAGATCAAGAGGGACGCCATCCCGGTGACCACCCGCGAGCAGATGGCTCAGGTGGCCTCCATCTCCGCCGCCGACCCCGACATCGGCGACCTCATCGGCGAGGTCATGGAGAAGGTCGGCAAGGACGGGGTCGTTACCGTCGAGGAGTCGAAGGGCATCCGCACGGAGACCGAGTACGTCGAGGGCATGTCCTTCGACCGCGGCTACATCTCCCCCTACTTCGTCACCAACCCGGAGCGGATGGAGGCGGTGACCGAGGAGCCCTATATCCTCATCACCGACAAGAAGATCAGCGCCGTCAATGACATCCTGCCGCTGCTCGAGCGCCTGCTGCAGGTCAGCAAGAACCTGGTGATCATCGCCGACGACGTCGAGGGCGAGGCGCTCGC
The DNA here is from genome assembly GCA_021787985.1 of Chloroflexota bacterium. GTDB lineage: Bacteria > Chloroflexota > Dehalococcoidia > DSGV01 > DSGV01 > JAJYLG01. The sequence goes on along the minus strand of JAJYLG010000055.1, from coordinate 9,532 downwards.
CACCCTGGCAGTGAACAAGCTGCGCGGCACGATCAACGTCGTGGCCGTCAAGGCACCGGGCTTCGGCGACCGCCGCAAGGACAACCTCGGCGACGTCGCCGTGCTCACCGGCGGCCAGGTGATCTCGGAGGAGCTCGGGCGCAAGCTCGACAGCGTCCAGATCGCTGACCTCGGCCGCGCCCGCCGCGTGATCGTCACCAAGGAGGAGACGACCATCGTCGAGGGCAAGGGCGACGCGAAGGAAGTGCAGGGCCGCGTCCAGCAGGTGAAGAAGATGATCGAGGAGTCCAAGAGCGACTGGGACCGCGAGAAGGCCCAGGAGCGCCTTGGCAAGCTCGCCGGCTCGGTGGCCGTTATCAAGGTCGGCGCCGCCACCGAGGTCGAGCTGAAGGAGAAGAAGCACCGCGTCGAGGACGCGCTCAGCGCGACCCGCGCCGCGGTGGAAGAGGGCATCGTGCCGGGCGGTGGTGTGGCGCTCGTCAACGCCGTCTCCGCGCTCGACACGCTCAAGCTGGCGGGTGACGAGTTCACCGGCGCCGCCATCCTGCGTCGCGCGCTCGAGGAGCCGATGCGTCGCATCGCAATCAACGCCGGCCAGGACGGCTCCGTCATCGTCCAGGATGTCAAGCGCGCGACCAAGCCGAACTGGGGCTACGACGCGCTCAAGGGCGAGTTCGGCGATATGATCGAGCGGGGCATTATCGACCCGGCGAAGGTCACGCGCGCGGCGCTCGAGAACGCCAACTCGATCGCCGCGATGGTGCTGACCACCAACTGCTTGGTGGCCGACATCCCGGAGAAGAAGGAGGCGGCCGCGCCCACGCCGCCGATGTACTGATCCGCAGCGCTCCCGGGGTCCCGGATACCGGGGCCCCGGGAGCTTCGGAGCGCCACGATGTTCACTGAGAACGGACTGGTCATCGACCTGGACGACGTCGGGCGCGTCGTCGAGCACGCCGATGTCTTCACCATCGGCTTCCGGCTCTTCCCCGAGCGGCTGCTGGTGGACACGCGCATCCGCGGCGACCACGGCGTCCTGATTCGCCTGGTCGAGCCGGCGTCGAGCATCCAAGAGCGTTTCTTCACCCTCGGCCGGCTCCGCCCGGATTTCGGCCCTCCCGAGCGATTCATGTTCTTCCTCTGGCCACACAGCGTCGGCTTCCTGCGTGCAAGCGGCACCTGGCGGCACATCGGGGCGCGCGCCGAGCGCGATCCGCACGGGCGTGCGCAGCTCGAGGAGGCGTGGGCATCGCTCGTCAGGCTCGAGCGCGAGGCCGAGATCGCCGCCATCGGCGGGGAGAACTGCCACACCATCTGGTCTGCCCAGAACTGACCTGTTGGCCGCGCCGGCCGCCGCGCAGGCCGGAGGTTGAGGCGGCCCGCCCGCCCGCCGTACGCTGGCTGTGTGATGCAGGTAGCCTTCTGCACGGTCGAGATGACCCCGCTGGCCAAGGTCGGCGGCCTTGCCGATGTGGCGGGGTCCCTGCCGAAGGCGCTCCGTCACCGCGGGATCGACGTGCGCGTCGTGATGCCGCGGCATCGCTCCGTTGACCTGGAACTGCTCGGCGCGCGCCGCGTCGCCGGCCCCGTGTCCCTGCATCGCGGATGCGAGGCCACGCTCTGGCAGGCCCAGGTCGATGGCGTGCCGTGCTACTTGATTGACTGCCCCCCGCTGTTCGACCGTGAGCAAGTCTACGGCTACCCGGACGACGCCGACCGCTGGCTGATGTTCAGCGACGCCATCCTGGCGCTCCTGCCGCGGACCGGCTGGCAGCCGGACGTGCTCCACGTCCACGACTGGCACCCCGCCTTCTGCTTCACCCGCCTGGTAGCGGCCGAGCACCCGCTCGCCGAAGCGGCGCGCGCCTATACGATCCATAACCTCTCCATCCACGGCGGGTTCGGCCAGGAGTTCGTGCGAAACTACGACCTGCCGGACGAGGCCTTCCCGACGGACCTCCCCGCCAGCCCCTACTCGGGCATGGCCCAGGGCATCCTCTGGGCCGACCGCATCACAACCGTCAGCCCGAGCTACGCGCGCGAGATCCTCACGCCGGAATACGGCGCCGGCATGGACTCGCTCCTGCGCCCGCGCTCCGACGTCTTGCAAGGCGTGCTCAACGGCATCGACGTCGACGAGCTCGACCCGGACCGCGACCCGGCGCTGCCGTCCCACTACGACGTCGAGCGCTGGCAGCGGCGCCGCGGAAACACCGTCGAACTGCGGCGGCGGATGGGCTTGGCCGCGACCGACCTGCCGCTGGTCGGCATGGTGTCACGGCTTTTCCCGCAGAAGGGCGTGGACCTGGCGGCAGAGGCGATGCGGCCGATGCTCGCCGCGCGCCGGCTGCAGGTCGTGATCCTCGGCTCGGGCGGCGAGCAGGACGAGGCGCTGGTGCGCGATCTGGCACGCGACTTCCCCGGCTACGCCGCCGTCGAGACCGGCTTCAACGCGGCATTGGCGCAGCTCATCTATGGCGGCGGCGACATCTTCCTGATGCCGTCGCGCTTCGAGCCGTGCGGCCTCGGACAGATGATCGCCATGCGCTACGGCGCGGTCCCCGTCGTTCGGCGGACGGGCGGCTTGGCCGACACCGTGCTCGACGTGAACAAGGACCCGACTCACGGCACCGGGTTCGTCTTCGACGAAGCGACCGGAGACGCCTGCCGGCACGCCCTCGAACGCGCGCTGGTGGCCTGGGGAACGCCTGCCTGGGCGGAGATCGTGCGCAGCGGCATGCGCCGCGACTTCTCGTGGAACAATACGGCCGGCACCTACGCCGAGATGTACGCCGCCGCTGTGTCCGCCCGTGGCGCGCGGGCGCCGCGATGACGCTGATCGGGAGCATCGACCTCGGCGGCACGAAGATCTACGCGGCGGTCCTGACCCCGGAAGGTGAGATACGGGGCGAGGCGCGCCTGCCGACGGCCCCCCGCCGCCCGCCCGAGGCGATCGCCGACAGCCTGGTTCAGGCGATCGAGCAGGCGGCGACCGCGGCCAACACGCGGCCCAGCGCGCTGCCCGCCGTGGGACTGAGTGCCCCAGGCCCGGTCGACACCGCCGCCGGCGTGATCGTCGAGGCGCCCAACCTCCCGACGCTGAACGGCTTCCCGTTGGTCCGCCGGCTGAGCGACCGTCTCGGCGCCAGCGTGCTGATCGAGAACGACGCCAACTGCGCCGCCTACGCTGAGTACCGGGTGGGAGCGGGCGGCGGCGGCCGCGGGCTCGTCTACATCACCATCTCAACCGGCATCGGCGGCGGGATCGTCCTCGACGGCCGACTCTACCGTGGGGTGAACGGCGTGGCGGGCGAAGTCGGCCACATCCCGCTGCAACCACGCGGCGGACCGCGCTGCGGCTGCGGCAATCGCGGCTGCCTCGAGGCGCTCGCTTCGGGCACGGCGATCGCCCGCCGGGCACGCGCCGCGCTGGCGCGCGGTGGCGCTCCGGGGCTGCGCGCGCTGCGCCCGCCCGGCCAGCCAGTGGATGCGGAGATGGTCGCGCGAGCAGCCCGGGCGGGCGACCCGGACTGCCGGCGCATCTACCGCGGGGCAGGTTGGTGGCTCGGCCAGGGGTTCGTGACCGTGCTTCACCTGTTCAACCCGGACCGCATCGTGGTGGGAGGGGGAGTCTCGCTCGAGGGCGACCTGGTGCTGGGGCCGGCCCGTGCCGTCGTCGCCGAGCGCGCGTTTGCCAGCGCCGAGCGCGCCTGCACGATCACCACCGCGGCGCTGGGGACGGCTTCTCCGGCGATCGGCGCCGCGCTACTGGCGTTCGAGGCGCGGACCTAGAATATTAGGCGGGGATATGTGAGCACCCCACCTCCAGGAGGTCCACGCCCCGTGGCCCAGATAGAGGCGCGTCCGGAGCCCACGGCGGCGACGCCTTCCGCGCTGCGCGCGGCACCGCTCATCTCGACCATCCTGCTGACCGAGGCGTCCATCGCCTGCCTGATGTTCGCCATCGCCCAGCAGTACCCGGTGGCCCGCCTGCACGTCGGCCAGGAGTACGCCGGCTTCGCGGTCTCCGCCTACGGCCTCGCCAAGCTGCCCTCGCAGCCGGTCGTCGGCTGGCTGGCCGACCACTACGGCGCCAAGCTCGTGCTGCTGCTCGGCGTGCTTATCAGCCTCCCGCCCATCGTGGCCATGGCGACCGTGCGCCACGCCTGGACGTTCGTCATCCTTTCCGGCCTCTTCGGCGTCACCGTGGCGGTCGTCTGGCCGTGCGTGTACGCCATCATTGGCGGCCGCTTTCGGCCGTGGCAGCAGGGGCGACTCCTGGGCACGGTGCAGCTCGCCACGGTGCTCGGCAACGGCGCGGGGATCGTCGTCGGCGCCTGGCTCATCGATCACGTCTCCTTCGACGCAGCCTTCGGCGCGGCGTTCCTGCTCAAGGCGCTGGCACTCGCATCCGTGGTCATCGAGCCGGACGATGTGCGCGGCGCGCGGCTGGAGGGCGGCTTCCGGCAGCGACTGGGAGAGCTGCGCGGCGCTTTCAACCCGGCGGTGCGCATGCTGGTGGCGGTCATCGTGATGCTGTCGGTGGGCGTCAGCCTGCTGCTCCCCGCGCTGAAACCGTACAGCGAGCACCTCCACTTCGCGAAGTTCTCGTCCTTCGTCTTCTTCCTCATCCCGCCGGCAGCGATCGCGGTTGCGATCCTGGTGCCCGCCGGCTACATGGCTGACCGGCTGGGCCGTATCATCCCGGTTCTCGCGGGAGTGACCTTCAGCCCCTTCCTCCTGTGGGGGTTGAGCGCCACGGATGACCGCTGGATCGCCAGCGGGCTCGCCATCCTGGTGGTCGCCGGCTACGGCATGGTGTTGCCAGCGTCGAGCGCGCTCGTCATGGACCAGACGCGCGACGAGACACGGGGTCTGCTGGTGGGTGCCGTCACGGCAATGCAGGCGGTCGGCCTCGCGATCGGGCCGGCGCTCGGCGGTCAGATCACCGTCGAGTGGGGTGCCACCGCCGCCTTCAAGGCATCAGCCGTCCTCGTCGCCGTCGGTGTGGTGATGACGTACGCCTTCGTCCTGCGCTATCGCCACGCGCTGCCGGTTCCGGGGCGCCGACCGCGGTCACGTACTCCAGAGTCGCGCCCGCCAGCCTAGCCAAGCTCGCGGCGCACTCCTCCACGGCGCCTCCGTCGAGCGTCGCCGCGCGCACCGTGCGGTGAACGCGGGACCAGCTCACCGTCCAGTCCTCCGCCTCCCACCCCGGGCCGAGCTCGGCCAGCAACAGCGGCCGCTCGTCGAGCAGCCCGGCCAGCGCCGCCCGGCTGAACTCCGTGGGACCTTCGAAGTGCAGCCCCACCTCCACCCGCTCCGACCGCCGTTGCACCCACACCTCGTAATGGACGGCAGGCACGCCCCAGTGCAGTTGCAGCAGACTCGCCCGGATCACCGTACCCACCGGCGGCCGCGGCAGCCGCGGCAGCACCTGCTCCTCCACCGCTGCCAGGAACTCCCTCGTCAGCATGCGCCCCTCCACGTGCAATCCTGCACCAGCCGCCCCCATCCTGCCAGAATGGACGGGGAGGCCGCTGTGCGCGTTGGTCTCGTGTCAGACACCCACGGGCCGCTCGACGCCGATGTGCTGGAGGCGCTGGCCGGCTGCCAGGCTGTGCTCCACGCCGGTGACATCGGCGACCCCGGAGTCCTCTCGCTCCTCGCGCGCGTCGGTGTGGTCCTCGCCGTGCGTGGCAACAACGACCGCACCCCGCCGCTCTCCGAGCTGCCTGAGCGCCACGACGTTGATCTCGAGGGCTGCCGGGTGCACCTCGTCCACCGCGCGGCGGACGCCCGCCCCGCGGCCGAGACGCGCGTGGTGGTGGTAGGCCACTCGCATGCGCCGCTGGTCGACGAGCGCGACGGCCGGCTGTGGGTGAACCCGGGCGCCGCCGGTCGCGTGGGCTTCCACCGCCGGCGCTGGGTGGCCCTGCTCGATTGCAACGGCGGTGTGCCGCACGTCCAACACATCGACCTCGGACCGCGGCGGAGGCAGCCGTGACGCCGGCCCGCCGCGCGCGCATCGTCTGCACGCTCGGTCCGTCCGCGCGCGACGACCAAGTCATCGAGCGCATGGTGCGCGCCGGCATGGACGTGGCGCGTGTCAACATGTCCCACGGCAGCCACGAAGAGCACGCCCAGGCGATCGCGACCGTCCGCACGGTCGCCGAGCGACTTGGGCTGCCGGTCGCCGTGCTGGCCGACCTGCAAGGGCCCAAGATCCGCACTGGTCCGCTGGCGGCCGGCCCTGTCGCCCTGCGCGAGGGCGCTGCGGTCACCATCACCACCCGGCCCGTCGCCGCGACCGCCGAGGTCGTGGGGACCGACTACCGTGACCTGCCCCGCGACCTCCACCCGCGCGATCGGCTGCTGCTGGCCGACGGCGAGATCGAGCTCCGCGTCACGGCCGTGAGCGACGACGCGATCGTCTGCCGTGTGGTGACCGGCGGCGTGCTCCGTGCCCACCAGGGGATCAGCGCGCCGGGCGTGCGCCTCTCCGCCACCAGCCTGACGCCGAAGGACCTCGACGACCTGCGCTTCGCCGTCGAGCAGGGCGCCGACCTGGTCGCCGTCAGCTTCGTGCAGTCCGCCGACGACGTGCTGGCCGCGCGCCGCGCCCTGGACGCCTCCCGCTCGCACGCCTGGCTCGTCGCCAAGCTCGAGCGGCCCGGCGCGCTCGAGCACCTTGACGCGATCCTCGAAGCGGCCGACGCCGTTATGATCGCCCGCGGCGACATGGGAGTCGAGCTCCCGCCGGAGCAAGTGCCGATCTGGCAGAAGCGAATCATCGAGGCGGCCAGCGCCCGCCTTCGACCCGTCATCACGGCCACCCAGATGCTCGAATCGATGGTCGAGCATCCGCGCCCCACGCGCGCCGAGGCCTCGGACGTGGCCAACTCCGTCTGGGACGGCACCGACGCGGTCATGCTGTCGGAGGAGACGGCCATCGGTCGCTACCCGGTGGAAGCCGTGGCCATGATGGACCGCATCGTCCGTGCGGCCGAGAGCGATCCGCTGCACCAACACGCGCCCGCGGAGGGCGAGCGGCTCAACGACCCGTCGCTCGCGCTCAGCCTGGGCGCGCGCGTGGTAGTCGAGGCGCTCGATGGCGTGGCGGCGATCGTCGCGCTCACGCGCAGCGGCTACACGGCGCGTCTCGTGTCGAAGAAGCGCCCGGCGGTGCCTGTGCTGGCGGTGACCCAAGATCCAGCCGTCTACCGGCAATGCGCGCTGCTCTGGGGTACGTGGTCGTGTCTCTGCGGCGAGATCCGGGATATCGCGTCCGTCGTCCAGGTCGCCGAGCAGGAGACGGTCAAGCGCGGCATGGCTGGCAGGGACGATACACTGGTGGTGTTGGGGCATTACCCGTTCAACACCCCGGGCCGGACGAACCTGCTCACCGTTCACCGTGTGGGCATCGCCGACACCGGGAAGCATGGGAGCAGTGATTCGTGAGTGAGCAGACCTGGCCGCGCATTACGATGTACTCGACCACCTGGTGTTCTGACTGCGCTCGCAGCCGCCGTTTCCTCCGCCGGCACGGTATCCCGTTCGAGGAGATCGACATCGACCACGACCGCGCGGCGGCGCGCAGCGTGGTGGAGATGAACCGCGGGCTACGTTCCGTGCCCACGATCGTGATCGACGGTGGGCCGACGCTGATCGAACCGCGCGACCACGAGCTCGCGGCCGCGCTGGGCGTCGAGCTCGGCAACGCGGCGGGCGGTGGCGGGTCCGGCGCCTGACGCGCTTCGCCCGCGACCGGGCCCCCCGGCCGCGGGACCAGGGTTCCGCTCGCGCTCACGGAAGGTGATCCTGGGTTACACTGCAAGGAAGCCGCGCACTGAAGCGCGCGACTCCCAGGAGGCGCCATGGCCACCCTGATCGCCCTCCTCGTCGTCGTCGGGGTCATCGTCCTGCTCTTGCTGGTCGTGCTCGGCATGTACAACGGCATGGTCCGGGCGCGCCTGCGCGTCAGAGAGGCCTGGAGCGGCATCGATGTCCAGCTCAAGCGCCGCTCGAGCCTCATCCCCAACCTGGTCGAGACGGTCAAGGGCTATGCCGCCCACGAGTCCTCGGTTTTCGAGGCGGTGACTCGGGCCCGGGCGCAGCTCGACACCGCCAGCGGCGCCAAGGAAGCGGCACAGGCGTCGAACGCGCTCACCCAGACCCTGCGCTCCCTCTTCGCCGTGGCCGAGAACTACCCCAACCTCAAGGCCGACCAGACGTTCCTGCAGCTCCAATCCCAGCTCAGCGACATCGAGGAGAAGATCGCCTTCGCGCGCCAGTTCTACAACAGCAACGTCCTCGCCTACAACACCAGGATTGCCACTTTCCCGAGCGTAATGATGGCCGGCATGTTCAACTTCCAGCCCGCGGAGTTCTTCGAAGCCGAGGAGGAAGCGCGAGCGGACGTCAAGGTCTCATTTGCGAGCCCCTGAGGGCCCCGGGAGCGCGTCCCCGTCTCCGGCCGGATCGCCCGTAACGGGCGCACGACCGCGCCGCTGATGTTCGTCTCCGTCATGGCGGCCACGGCGCAGCGAAGCGGACCGTGGCCCGCGCGCGATCGGTTAGCCGGCAGGCAGCAGCGAACGACGCGCACGCCCAACCCTGCCTCCTGCCCGCACGAACCACTCCTCCATCAGCAGTCGGTCCACGATCCCATCCGGCAGGAGCGTGCGCGGGTCGCCCTCGCGTAGCTGAGAGCGGTGGCAGGCGATGGCGCGCAGCTTGAGGTCGGCGACCTCGCGAACGTCGACGCGCACCGCCAGGTCCGCCGGACCGACGCCGAGTTGCGCCGGGTCCGTGTGCCGCACGCCCCCCGCGTGGCGCCCGCGCAGCATGTGGTCGTACATCGGGCGCATCAGCCCGCGCGGGAAGGCCAGGAACAGCACCTCGGCCACCTGGTGGGGTGGGCCGAAGGACGCGTCGAAGCGCGCTGCCACCCCCGCGCTGGGCACCGCGGCGGTGACCAGCTTGCACGTCGCCACGTGGTCCGGGTGGCCGTAGCCGCCGTCCATGCCGTGAGTGACCACGATGTCGGGCCGGAGCGCCCGTAGCACACGCACCACTGCCGCTACCCCCTCGACCAGGTCGTGCTCTGCCAGGAGGCCGTCGGGCAGGTCGAGCACCGTCGGCGCTCGCGCGCCGATGACGGCGCAGGCCGAGGTCAGCTCGGCTGCGCGGACCTCGGCCAGCGGCGGCCCGCCGGGAGGCGGAGACTCGGCCCACTTGCCGTCCTCGCCGCGCGTGAGCGAGACGACATACACCGTGGCGCCAGACCGCGCCGCGAGCGCCAGCGCGCCCGCCGCCGAGTAACACTCGTCGTCGGGATGAGCGACGACGCAGGCGACTACCGGGCCGCTCACCGCCAGCCGCCGTTCCGCAGAGGGCGCCCCGCCGTGTCGTCGTGCGCTGCCAGTGTGTTGCCCCCCTCACCGCGGTCCTGCGTGATTCAGAGTACCGGGTGGACACGCGGTCACGCCTGGCCGCCGCGCGTGTCAGGCAAAAGCTGACACGAAGTCAG
>JAJYLG010000139.1:1372-4816 GCA_021787985.1 Chloroflexota bacterium | reverse complement strand
TCAACTGCCCGTCAAGGCTGAGCCGCGGGTCGCCGGTGCATCCGAGCACGCCCGCGCACCGGCCGCAGCCTTGGGCCGCAAGTCCCGCGAGGGCGAGGAAGGCCAGAGGCCTGACGCTCATGGTCGCGTAGCATACACCGCTCCCGTGCCGGAAGGAACCGGCGCCCCTATATTCACGCCCATGCCGACTTCCCTCGTGACCGGAGCCGCCGGGTTCCTGGGCTCGCACGTGGCGGACGAGCTGCTCGCGATGCGGCACCGCGTGGTCGCGCTCGACGACCTGAGCGGCGGCTTCAGGGAGAACGTCCCCACGGGCGCCGAGTTCGTCCAGGGCAGCGTCTGCGACGCCGCGCTGGTCGGGCGTCTGTTCGAGGCGCACGCGTTCGACTACGTGTTCCACCTCGCCGCCTACGCCGCGGAGGGGCTGAGCCACTTCATCAAGCGGTTCAACTACACCAACAACGTGCTGGGCAGCGTGAGCCTGCTCAACGCCGCGGTCAACGCCGGCGGCGTGAAGTGCTTCGTCTTCACGTCGTCCATCGCCGTGTACGGCGCCAACCGGGTCCCGATGACGGAGGACATGACGCCCGCGCCGGAGGACCCGTATGGCATCGCGAAGTACGCCGTCGAGCAGGAATTGAAGGTCAGCCGGCGGGTGTTCGGTCTCCCGTTCGTCTGCTTCCGGCCTCACAACATCTATGGCGAGCGGCAGAACCTGGGCGATCGCTACCGCAACGTCATCGGCATCTTCATGAACCAGGCCATGCGGGGCGAGCCGCTGACCATCTTCGGCGACGGCGAGCAGCGCCGCGCCTTCAGCTACGTCGGTGCCGTGGCGCCCGTCATCGCGCGGTCGTGCGAGATGCCGGCGGCGTACGGCGAGGTCTTCAACCTGGGTGGGGATACACCGTACTCCGTGAACTACCTTGCCGGGGCGGTCTCTGAGGCCATGGGGGTGCCGCTCCGGGTGCGGCACCTCTCGGCCCGCGCCGAGGTCGTGGACGCGTACGCGTCGCACGAGAAGGCACGCCGCGTGTTCGGACCCCCGACCGGCGACGTCCCTCTCGAGGCGGGCCTGCGCCGGATGGCCGCCTGGGCGAAGGCCCGGGGGCCGGTGGAGGCGTCGCTGTTCTCCGAGATCGAGGTGTGGAAGGGGATGCCTGATACGTGGCGAGAGGCGCACCGGCCTCCGGGCGTCACGGGTAGCGCCGTGCGCGCCCGGTGAGGCCGTCGCGCACGCCCCACGCGAGCGCGACGAGCGGCCGGAAACGGCCGCGCGCGGCGGCCCGGTAGGCCTGACGCGCCAACCCGCCCAGCAGGAAGGTGGGGATGAGTGCGACCGTGCCGGCCCGCGACGCGTGCCGGCGCTGCACGATGAACCGGCTCCGCGCGGCCAGGTAGGTCTGCACGACCCGGCCATCCGCGGATGCGTAGGAGCGGCTCACCTTGTGCCACACCCGCGCCCCCGGCACGAACAGGGAAGCAAGTCCCCGCCGCTGCGCCTTGACGCTCCAGTCCAGGTCCTCGCAGTAGATGAACAGGCCGGCGTCCAGCTCGCCGATCGCCTCGATGGCGCCGCGCCGGATCAGGAATGCGCACCCGGTTACGAAGGAGATCCGCCGCTCCCGGTCGTACGTCGGCCCGTCGGCCTCGAGCATCCCCGTGTGCGCCGTGCCCGCCGGCCGCCTGAGCCGCACCTCGCCCCCCGCGTACCACAGGGTCCGGGGCGCGTCGTGAAACAGGATCTTCGGCGCGAACAGCGCGTACTCGGGGTGGGCGCCGGCCGCGGCCAGCAGCGCCGCGACGCAGTCCGGCGCGACCTCCGTGTCGTTGTTCAGCAGCCAGACCAGGTCGGCGCCGCCGGCCAGCGCCCGCCGGATCCCGACGTTGTTCCCTTCGGCGAAGCCCAGATTGGCGCCGTTCAGGATCAACTCCGCCCACGGAAACTCGGCCCGCAGCGCCTCGGCGGACCCGTCGGTCGAGCCGTTGTCCACCACTACGACGTGGTGATCGGCCGCAACCGAGCCGGCCAGGGATCGCAGGCAGGCCGCCGTGAGATCGCGCTGGTTCCAGTTCAGCACGATGGTCCACAGGCCGGCGCTCAACTCTCGGCCGCCTCCCGCAGCACCTCGGCGGTCTCCCGGCCCGTCCGCTCCCACGTGAAGCCGGCGGCGTGCCGGAGACCCCGATCAACCAGAGGGCCCCGAAACTCCCGATCCGCCATGAGGCGGCGCACCGCCTCCGCCATGCCGGCCGCGTCGTCGGGCTCGAAGAGCAACGCGGCGTCGCCGGCGACTTCCGGAACCGAGCCCGCCCCCGCGGCCACGACCGGCGCCCCGCACGCCATCGCCTCCAGCACGGGGAGACCGAATCCCTCGTAATACGACGGGAACAGCAGGGCCTCCGCGCGCCCGTACAGGACCCGCAGGCTGTCGTCCGGCACGACCGGCAAGTCCACGACGGCCTCTCGCACCTGACTCCCCAGGGCGGCGGCGCGAGCGAGCACCGCGTCCCAGCCCGGGTACGTCCGGCCCGCCACCACGAGCCTTAATCCGGGTCGCTCCGGGAGCAGCCGCGCCAGCACTTCGACGGCGGCGGTCAGGTTCTTGTGGCGCTTCTTGTTTCCGACGCACAGGAGGAACGGCTCGCGCACGCCGGCGGGCAGCTTCTCGCCGGGGCCCGGCGGCCCGAAGGTCGCGCTCACGCCGAGAGGGACCGTGCGGGTCTTTGCGTCGCAGCCTGGGAAGAACTCGGCTAGATCGCGTCGCGTGGATTCGGAGTCCACGATGATCCGCGCCGCGCCCGCCAGGACCCTGCCCAGCACGGCTTTGGCCGCCGCCAGGCGCAGCGGTGGAAACGCGTCGGCCAGCCGGAAGTGATTCAAGTCGTGCACCGTCACGACGGTGCGCCGCGCGCGCGCGACGACTGGGCCATCCCAGTGCGGCAGGAAGGCCAGCCCGCCCGGCACCCTCCCGGAAAGGCGGCGCCGGATCCAGGATCCCTGCGACCTGAGCGAGTACAGCTTCCCGCCGTGGGGCACGACTTCGACTGGCGCCGCCGCAGCGCGCCCGCGCAGGAAATCCCGCAGCGCGGGTTCCTGCCCGAGGAGCACCATGCGGTCCGCAACCGGGGCGGAGAGCAGGTGGCCGAGGACCTCGCGGAGGTAGCGGCCGAGTCCTCCCAACAGCAGAGCGCGGGCGTCAACGACCAGCGAGGGCGCGACGCGGCGCTCCGGCCTCACTCGTGCGGTCCCGACGCCGACGGAAGCGAAACCACGATGGGAGCGGGGAGCTGCCTGCGCGGCTCCCGCCGCCGCGCGGCCGCGCCGACCACGAAGCTCAGCCCCCACAGGACCCACAGCGGCTCCATGATGAACGGGAAGAAGAGCCCGTTGGTGAACAGGCTGGAGATCATCACGGCCACCGTGGCCGCCGCGACCCCGAC
>JAJYLG010000139.1:0-1362 GCA_021787985.1 Chloroflexota bacterium | reverse complement strand
TGTCCATGTCGCGCCAGATCCTCTGGCACCGGCGCAGGACCAGCCCCACCATCGCCGCGAACAGCGCGAGGCCGACGATGCCCGTCATCACGGCGGCGAACAGCAGGCCGCCGGCGAGCCCGAACGTTCCCTTGCCGCCCGGCGTCCAGCCGTAGGCCCGCTGCACGAACCCGTAGGTGTTGAAGCCGACGCCGATCAGCGGATGCCCGGCCAGCACCGTGATGCCCCTGATCCAGTCGGTCACCCGCGTCATTGCGGACGGGTCGGTGACCGCGATCCGGTGGTAGGTGAGCGCCATGCGGATCAGGGCGGGGACGAAGGGCAGGGCGAGCACGCCGGCGAGCGCGCCCCACCGCAGCAGGCGGCGCGACAGGCCGCGGGCGCCCAGGATGACCATCCCGCCGGCCACGAACGAGAGGAGCGAGCCGCGCGACATGGTCAGCACCAGCGCCGTGAGCAGGACCAGCGGCTTCCACAGCCTTGTCCGCGCACCGACCGACAGGCGGGCCAGCATGACCAGCAGTCCCAGGACGAGGAGACTGCCCACGAGGTTCGGATCCAGGATGGTCGAGACCAGCCGGTGGCCCTGGGGGTCCCAGTCTACGTACCGCACCGATTCAGGATAGACCAGCTGGGCGAAGCCCGGCAGGAACAGGGACTGGAAGATGCCGAAGCCCGCCAGGACCAGCAGCGCCGTTTCGAGCGCGTCCCACACCGGACCGACGTCTTCGAGCCGCACGGTGTTGATGGCGACGAGATAGATGCCGAAGTACGCCAGCCACCGCGCCAGGTACGCCAGGCTGAACGCCAGCTCCGTGCCGGAGAGGCCGAAGCGGGGCACCGCCAGGACGGCCGAGATCGCGCCCACGAGCGCGAACCCGAGTGCCAGCGCGGCGGGGAAGTCCAGGCGCCAGGCGCGGGCGCGCAATGCGGCTGCGGCTCCCAGCGCGAGCACGGCCAGAACCACCAGGTCGTTGAACAGGATGGGCGCGTCCTTGGCGCCGATGGCCCCGATCGGGAACCGGCCGAGGTTCCCCACTACCAGGAGCAGGAGTGCGGCGCGGATGGCGGTGGCCGGCCGGAGCCGCACTCCGGTCAGGGATGGGATCCGGGGCACCCCCCAACCAGCGGCGGGGAGGCCGGCTACACCCTCAGCCGCTCGAGTCGTCATCCGCGCCCTCGCCGTGGAGCACCACCCCGGAGCACGGGATGCCCAGCCGGCGGAGCGTCTCCACCGCGGCGACCAGGTCACGGCGCGTCACGCGGCCGGAGCGGGCCACGAACAGGACCGGCCGGGTCTCCTCGAGCAAGGCGGCGGTCCGGGGGTCGTCCAGCCGGGGGACGGGCACGATGACCACGCCG
>JAJYLG010000138.1 GCA_021787985.1 Chloroflexota bacterium | reverse complement strand
GTGCTGGCCCAAGTTGTCGGACCACTCATAGGGCAGGATCGGGTCTTGCGTGCCCCAGAGAACGAGCGTGGGCTGCTGCACCGGTTCGGCAGCGAACGCTCCGCGGCCACGTGTCGCGAACGCCGCACGGTAGCAGTTGAAGCCGGCGCGCAGCGCGCCCGGTTGAGAGAACGCGCGAACGAACTCCTCGAGCACCTGCGGCGTCAGCCATTCGGCGTCGCCGCTCCAATGGCTGAGGAAGTGCCGGAGGTAGGCGGCGGTTGCGGTCGGGCTGCTGCCAACCAGCTCCTCGGCCAGTGGGAGCTGATGGAAGAGCTGGTACCAGACCTCCTGAAGGTGAGCGGGCGCGAACCAGCGGCGGCCGATGCCCGGATACGGCGGATCCATGAGCAGCAGCCGCCGCAGGCGAGTCGGGAAGCTCCGCGCGAAGCGCTGCACCCAGACTGCGCCGAAGTCGTGGGTGATGACGTCCGCCTTCGTCTGGCCGAGGGCGTCGAGCAGCGCGGCGAGGTCGCCGGCCATCACGACGTCGGTGTAGCCCTCTTCCGGCGGGAGGTCCGGCTTGTCGCTGTAGGCGAAGCCGCGCATGTCGGGAGCGACCGCGGTGAAGCGCTCGGCCAGGGCCGGGATGACTCGGTGCCACTCGTACCAGAAGCCGGGCCAGCCGTGGACGAGCAGGACGAGCGGTCCCTGGCCGGCCCGCACGTAGTGGTAGCGCACGCCTGCCAGCTCGACGTACTGGTGGTCCCAGCCCTCAGCGGTCATCTCCAGGCCTCCCGGACCCGCGGAAAGGCACCGTGCCAGCGCGGTGTAGGATAGGGGCAGATCGACCGTCGTTGGCCGCCTGCTATTCAGCTCACCCAGGAGGTGTTCTTCATGGCGGCGACGTTCTACAACTATATCGCCGGTGAATGGGTCCCCGCTCGCTCCGGGAAGGCCTTTCCCAACGAAAACCCCGCGACGCGCGAGATCCTGCACTACTTTCCCGATAGCAGCGCCGACGACGTGGGGGACGCCATGGCGGCGGCCGTGAAGGCTGCCCGGCGCTGGCGGGCCTTGCCCGCCCCGCGGCGCGCCGAGCTCATCTTCCGAGCGGGCCAGCTCCTGCTGGAGCGGAAGGAGGAGCTGGCCCGCGAGATGACCCAGGAGATGGGCAAGGTCCTGGTCGAGGCGCGCGGAGACGTGCAAGAGGGCATTGACATGGCCTTCTACATGGCGGGCGAGGGCCGCCGGCTCTTCGGCCAGACCGTGCCGAGCGAGCTGCCCAACAAGTTCGCCATGTCAGTCCGGGTGCCGAAGGGCGTGGTCGGGGCGATCACGCCGTGGAACTTCCCCATCGCCATCCCCTGCTGGAAGCTGATGCCCGCCTTGGTGGCCGGCAACACGGTGGTCTTCAAGCCCTCGCAGTTCTCGCCGAAGTCAGCCTGGAACCTGGTGCGCGTCCTCGAAGAGGCGGGGCTGCCGCCGGGAGTCCTGAACGTCGTCTTCGGCGAGGGAGCGGTCCCGGGCGCCGCCCTCGTGGACGCGTCCGCGGTGAACCACATCTCGTTCACCGGCAGCACGACCGTGGGGCGCAAGGTGGGTGTGCGCTGCGCCGAGCTGGGGAAGTCGGTGCACCTCGAGATGGGTGGGAAGAACGCCATCATCGTGATGGACGACGCCGACCTTGACCTGGCCATCGACGGCGCGGTGTGGAGCGCCTTCGGCACGAGCGGCCAGCGCTGCACCGCCGCCAGCAGGCTGCTCGTCCATCGCGCCGTGCACGACCGGTTCCTGGACCGGTTGGTCGACCGCGTGAAGACGCTGCGGCTGGGCGATGGTCTGGACCCACGCACCGACGTGGGACCGGTTGTGAATCAGCCGCAGTACGAGAAGGTGCTGAGCTACCTGCAGATCGGCCGCGACGAGGGCGCGACCGTGGCCGTGGGCGGGGGCCCGGCCAAGCGCGACGGTCTGCCACCCGGCTACTTCATCGAGCCAACGATCTTCGTCGATGTGAAGCCCGAGATGCGCATCGCCCAGGAGGAGATCTTCGGACCGGTCACGGCGGCCATCCGCGTCAACGACCTGGACGAAGCGGTCGCCATCAACGACGGCGTCATCTATGGGCTCTCGAGCTCGGTCTTCACGCAGGACGTCAACAAGGCGTTCCGCGCGCTGGAGCGCATCACCACGGGCATCGTCTACGTGAACGCGGGGACGATCGGGGCGGAGATCCAGCTCCCATTCGGGGGCACGCGCGCCACCGGTAACGGCCATCGCGAGGCCGGGCAGGCGGCCCTCGAGACCTACACCGAGTGGAAGACGCTGTACATCGACTACTCCGGTCGCCTGCAGCGCGCGCAGATCGACCTCGAGACGGACGACGATGCCTGACCGCTTCTCGGGCCGCGCAACCGACGCCGCGCCCCACGGCGCGGACGGCATCATCCGTCACGGGGCGACATCGTTCTATGGCGCCCCGGTCGTCGAGGACCTCACCAACCTGCAGGCGGACGTCATCTTCCTCGGCGTGCCCATCGACGTCACGACCAACGACCGGCCGGGCGCCCGCTTCGGCCCGGGCGCCGTGCGCGACGCCTCGATGCGTTACCACAGCCCGTTCCAGAACGGCTGGTTCGACGTCGAACGAGGCGAGTACATCCTGCGCGGCGTCCGCATGGCGGACCTCGGCGACGCCGACATCCGCACCGTCGGCATCCTGGAGAACTTCGAGACGATCACCCGGGCCGCTCGCCGCGCGCGTTCGCTCGGCGCATTCCCGGTGTTCGTCGGCGGCGACCACGCGATCACCTTCCCGCTCGTGCGCGCCTTCGACGACCAGCCGCTTTTCATCGTCCAGTTCGACGCGCATCAGGACTACACCGACGAGAAGTACGGCGTGCGCTACAGCCACGACAACCAGATGCGCCGCTGCCACGAGCTGCCGCACGTCGCTGGCATCGCCACCGTCGGGCTGCGCGGCGTGCTGGAGTGGGTCGAGCCGTGGGAGGCCGCGGTCCGCAACGGCGTCCACCTGGTCTCGGCTGAGCGCGTTCTACGCGAGGGGGCCGACGCCGTGCTCGACGGCATCCCGCTCGCCGGGCAGCGCGTCTACCTGACCATCGACATTGATGTCCTCGATCCGGCCGGTGCGCCGGGCACCGGCTACCCGGAGCCGGGCGGCCTCTCCTATTACCACCTGCGGCAGCTCGCGATGGAGGTGGCACGGCGCGGTCGGCTGGTCGCCTTCGACATGGCGGAGGTGAACCCCGTCTACGACGTCTCCGGCGTGACACAGCGGATCGCCGCACGGCTCATCCTCGACGTCCTGTCGGCGGCGATCTCGAGCCGAGAGTGACCCGATGACGCTCGGGCCGCTGCCGGCGCGCTGCGAGGTCTGCATCGTCGGTGGCGGCATCGTGGGAGCGTCGGTTGCCTTCTTCCTCTCCCAGGCGGGGATACGCGACGTGCTGCTGCTGGAGCGCGGCCGCTATGGCGACGGCTCCACCGGGCGCGCGGTCGGCGGCGTGCGCCACCAGTTCTCGCTGGCAGCGAACGTGCGACTATCGCTGCGCAGCATCGCCTTCTACCGCGACGCCCAGCGCATTCTGGGCGTGGATGTCGAGCTCCACCAGATCGGCTATCTCTTCCTCCTCACCAATCCGACCGACGTTGCGGAGTTCGCCCGCGCCGCCGGGCTCCAGCAGTCCCTCGGCGTGCCGACCGTCGTGCTTGAGCCGACGCAAGCGCGTCGCCTCGTACCGGACGTCGACCTCGAAGGCGTCCTTGCCGCGACCTACTGCCCGTGGGACGGCTACGCCGACCCCGGCTCGGCGCTCGACGGGCTGCTGCGCGGCGCGCGCGAAGAGGGAGTGCGCACCTACAGCGACACGCCCGTGACCGCCATCAATCGCGACGCCGGAGGTTGGGACCTGGTGACTCCTGGCGCGGTCACGCGGGCGGAGCGCGTGGTGATCTGCGCCGGCGCATACAGCCGCGACGTGGGCGCGCTGGCCGGGCTCGACGTGCCGGTGCTGCCCTACCGCCGCCAGGTCTATGTGACGGAGCCGTTCGACCGGCTCCCCCGCGACATGCCGTTCACCATCGACTTCGGAACGCGCTTCTACATCCGGCCCGAGCCGCCGGGCTTCCTCCTCGGCATGGACGACCCGAACGAGCCGAGCGGCTGGGACACATCCACCACATCGGAGTTCCTCGAGCGGCTCGTGGACGCGGCCGTGGCACGCGTGCCGGTGCTGGCGGAGGCGCGCGTGCACCGCGGCTGGGGTGGGCTGTACGAGGTCACGCCGGATCACAAGCCGCTCATCGGCGCGACGCCGCTGCCGGGGCTGTGGCTGTGCTGTGGCTTCTCGGGCCACGGCTTCATGCACGCTCCCGCGGCGGGCATGGCAATGGCCGAGCTGCTGACCACCGGCCGCACGCGGGACGACCTCACGGATTTCGACCCGGGACGTTTCGCGCGGGGCGAGGTGCGCGAAGAGCGATACGTCATCTGAGCCACGGCAGGCGTGCTCTGCGACAATGTTCACATGAACAGCGGCGTCCCTGGCTACATTGTCGTCGGCCGTATCGCGGCCGTGATCGCCATGTCCTTCGCGCTGGCGGTGGGAATCCTGCTGCTGCTGGCCGGCGCCTACCTCTGGGGCCTGGTCGCTGTGGCGTGCTTCGTCCCGTCGTTCGCGGGCATGTACCTCGTGGAGCGCGTTGCAGGCGCGGTCCAACATCGGGCGCAGAAGGAGCCCCCGTTCGGCGCGGAGCTGGACTGAGCCTCGGTAACGTCAAGATGAGTGTGGACTTTTGAAGTGAGGGAGCGGGCGGGCCTCCCATTTTGCGTTGAGCCGGGTGGCGATGGCGTACATCACCCGCTC
>JAJYLG010000137.1 GCA_021787985.1 Chloroflexota bacterium | reverse complement strand
CACGGCGGCCCTGCGCCCGCGCCGGACGCCGCGCCCGGATCGGCCAAGCACAGGCCGTCCGGCCCGCCCGCGACGCAGCCCGCTCGGGTCGCCACCCCGCCGGCGCAGGGCTCCGAACCCTCGGCGCCGAGCAGCGCTCCACCCGGCGATGGTGCGGCCCCGGCGGGCTCGCCCAGCAACGGACCCAGTCGCAGCAAGCAGGGGGTGAGAGACGGCAGCGGCGCGGCCGCGGGCCAGCCGAACCAGCCGGGCGCGTCCAACCGCGCTCCGGGACAGCCCGCCGGCCCGCCACCAGGTCAGGGCGCGACGCCGCCGGGACTTGCCAACCGGCCCGACACGCCGTCCGACCCCCCTGGACAGAGCGCCGGCCCGCCACCAGGTCAGGGCGCGACGCCGCCGGGACTTGCCAACCGGCCCGACACGCCGTCTGACCCCCCTGGACAGAGCGCCAGCCCGCCGCCAGGTCAGGGCGGCGACGCCGCGGCCCGCGGGAACAGCGCGCCTCCGGCAGTGGCCAGCTCGCCGTCCGGCGGAGACGCCCTCCGCCAGTCCGCGGGGGCAGGCGCCGAGGCGCACGACGCGTCCGACGGCCCGCACCGCGACGACGAGAGCGACGCGCAGGAGCACGAGCGTCGCTGATGCCCCGGCCGGAGCACGCCGCCGCGGAACCTGCCATCCTGGCGCTGCTGCGTGAGCGGCCGCGCCACGGATACGACGTCGCGCGAGCGCTGCGCGACCCGGCCGGGCTGGGGGCTGTCCTGACCGTGGAGACGAGCGCCGTCTACGCGCTGCTCAAGGAGCTCGAGGAGGAGGGGCTGGTCGAGGGGCACGTGGAACGGGTCGGCGCCCGCCCGCCGCGCACCGTCTACGTTCTCACGCCATCGGGCGAGCGCGCGGTGGACGACTGGCTGGCAACGCCGGTCCGGCGGATGCGCGAGGTGCGGCTCGACTTCCTCTGCAAGCTCTATTTCGCCGAGCGGATCGGCGGCCGCGCCGTCGGACGTCTGGTCGACGCGCAGGCGGCCGAGTGCGAGGCGTATGCCGTTCGCGTGCGCCGGGCGGCGGAGAACGCCGCACCCGGCAGCTATCTGGCGGGTGTGTGGGAGAGCAAGCGCACGGCGGCAGAGGCGACGCTGGCCTGGCTGCGGGGGCTGGCGCGGCGCGATTGAGCCGAAGGGCTTGCGCGGGTCGGGGTCGCCGCGGTCAGCTTGACAGCGAGAGGTCATCAGCCGATTATTCGGAATCAGAATAAACGACTCCAGAGGCGACTCGCGCATGCGCTCTGCCTTTCTTTTCGCCCTGCTCACCGCCGCCCTGCTCGGCTGTGGCGCGGCCCGTTCCGCCACCGGCAGCGGCAAGCCCACCGGCGGCAGCGTGGCGGTGCTCTACGCCGGCTCGCTCGTCAATCTGATGGAGCACGACCTCGGTCCCGGCTTCGATTCCGCCACCCCCTACCACTTCCAAGGCTTCGCCGGCGGCTCGCTGGCGCTCGCCAACCAGATCAGCGGCAAGCTCCGCCGCGCGGACGTGTTCATCAGCGCGGTCCCCCAGGTGAACTCGAACCTGATGGGGCCGGACCACGGCGACTGGGTCCGCTGGTACCTCACCTTCGCCGAGGCTCCGCTGGTCATCGGCTACAATCCCAACAGCCGTTTCGCCGCGGCGCTCAAGAGCAAGCCGTGGTACGAGGTGATGACTGAGCCCGGCTTCCGCCTGGGTCGCACGGACCCGAAGCTCGACCCCAAGGGCGCGCTCACGATCAAGCTCGTGCAGCAGGCGGCAGACTACTACCATCAACCGGGCCTGGCGGAGCGCATCCTCGGCTCGTCCGAGAACCCGGCCCAGGTGTTCCCCGAGGAGACCCTGGTCGGTCGGCTGCAGGCGGGCCAGCTCGACGCCGGCTTCTTCTACTCCAACGAGGCCGCGGAGGCCCACATCCCCGACATCACGCCGCCGGACGCCATCATGCTCCGGGCCAGCTACACCGTCACCGTCCTCCGCGATGCCCCGAATGCGCCGGGAGGGACCGCCTTCGTGCAGTTCCTGCTGAGCAGCCAGGGCCAGGCGATCCTGAAGCGGCACGGCCTTACGCTGCTGCAACCGACCCTCAGCGGCGATCCGGCCGCGCTGCCGCCGGCGCTGCGCCCGCTGCTGGAGCCGTAGCGGGTGACCGGCCACCTTCGTGGGCCGCTTCCCTGGCTGGCGGCGCTGCTCGGAGCCTACCTGCTGGCGCCCGTGCTGGCCCTCGCTGCGCGGCTCGGTCCGCGGACCTGGGCCGATCTGCACTCGCCCGCGCTGTGGTCGGCGTTACGCGTCTCGGCCACGGCGGCCACCGTCTCGAGCATCCTGATCGCGTTCGGTGGCATCCCGCTCGCCTACCTGCTGGCGCGTGCCCGTGGCTGGCGGTCGGACATCCTGGGCGTCGCGGTCCAGCTTCCGCTGGCGCTCCCGCCGCTGGTCGGAGGCATCCTGCTGCTCTTCCTGATCGGCCCATATACCGTCATCGGACGGACGTTCGGGGGCGCGCTGACCGATTCGTTCGTCGGGATCGTGCTGGCGCAGACGTTCGTCGCCGCGCCGTTCCTGATCGTGGCCGCGCGCTCCGCGTTTGCCGCCGTGGACCCCTCCCTCGAGGCGGTCGCGGCCACGCTGGGAGACCGGCCGCTGGCGCGCTTCCTGCGCGTCAGCCTGCCGCTCGCCTGGCCCGGCGTCCGCGCGGGGCTTCTCCTCGCCTGGCTGCGCGCGTTCGGCGAGTTCGGCGCCACCTTGATGGTGGCGTATCATCCCTACTCGCTCCCGGTGTACACCTACGTCCAGTTCGGTGGCACCGGCCTGCCGGCGACCATCGCACCGGTCGTCGTGGCGCTCCTGGCGGCATTCCTGTTCCTGTCGCTCAGCGCGCTCGCGGGCGGCCGGCCGCTGCCCAGCCGGCCGCGGCGGGCACCGACAGGAACGGCGCCCGGCCGCGAAGTACCCTGAAGGGGCGGCCCGTCTCGCGCGACGGGCGTCGAGGGCAGGAACACGTGATCGAAGCGGACTTCTCGCTCACCATCGGCGCTTTCGAGCTCAACATCCGCCTCGACGCCGATTCGGGCGTGCTCGTCCTTTACGGCCCCACCGGGGCGGGCAAGTCGCTCACGCTGCAGGTCCTGGCGGGCCTGGTCCGCCCGCGGCGCGGGCGCGTCACCGTGCGCGACCACATCCTCTCGGATAGCGAGCGGCGCGTCTGGCTTCCGCCCGAGCGCCGCCGCGTCGGGTGGGTACCGCAGCAGTACGCGCTGTTCTCACACCTGACGGTGCGCCAGAACATCGCCTACGGCCTCCGCTCGTCCACCTTGGTCGGACGCGCTGAGAGGGAACGCCGCGTCGCCGAGCTCGCCGAGCTGCTCGGGATCGTGCCGCTGCTCGACCGCCATCCGCAGCAGTGCTCGGGTGGTCAGCAGCAGCGCGTGGCGCTGGCCCGAGCGCTCGCCCCGGAACCCGACGTGCTCCTGCTGGACGAGCCGTTCTCGAGCCTCGACCCGGCCGTGCGGGTCGCGCTGCGCAAGGAGCTGCGCCGCCTGAAAGATCGGCTTGGACTGACGGTCGTGATGGTTACCCACGATCGCGAGGAAGCGTACAACCTCGCCGACCGCGTGGCCGTGCTCTGCGACGGACAGGTGCTGCAGCAGGGAACGCGGGACGAAGTCTTCCGCACCCCCGTCTCGGCGCGCGTCGCCCTGCTCACCGGCTGGCGCAATCTCGTCGGCGCTACCGTACGCTCGGCAGACGCCGACACGCTGCTGGTGAACACGCCCTGGGGACCGCTGCGCGCCGCACCGCGCCCGTTCGCCCCCGGCGACCCGGTGGACGTGGCGGTGCGGCCGGACCGCGTCCTGCTCGTCCGCCCGGAACGCGATTCCCAGCGGACCGACACGGTGCTCCACTGCCGCATCGTCGACGAGCAAGCGCTCGGCCCCTGGCACACGCTCGAGCTGGCGGTGGTGGGATCGGACGGCCCGCACCTCGAGTGCGATGTGCCGGACCACCCCTACCAGGTCATGCGCGTGCACGAACGGCGCGAATGGGACGTGGTCCTGCCTGCGTCCACCGTGCACTGCATGCCACGCGAGGGCGCGCCGCGCCCGGGCGTCCACGCCGACGTCGGCATCGCGGCGGGCCTGGCCGATCGGTAGAGGCGCGGCGCGAGGCACGACCCGCTACACGGATCCGTGTACGATAGGCGCATGAGCGAGGTCGCTGCCCCCTGGGACGGCGCGCGGGTGCGCGCCCTGCGCTCGCGGCTCGGGCTGACGCAGGCCGGGCTGGCGGCGGCCCTGGGCGTGCGCCAGCAGACGGTGTCCGAGTGGGAGACGGGCCAGTACCGTCCGCGCGGCGCCTCCGTGCGGCTGCTGGAGCTGGCCGAGGCCGGCCCGTCCACGGACGGGGCGGCCGCCTCGTCGCCCGCTCGGCGCTACCCGGGACGGTCGGCGGCAGGGAGATTACCCTCCAAGGGCCGCGCATGAACCCGCCGCCCGAGTCGGCCGTGCAGTCGTGGTGGGAGCGCGGCGCGCTCCTGCCGGCGGCGCTGGTGACCCGCGAGGGCGAGCCGCTGCGCGTCCTCGTCCGCGGCCGCCGTAACCGGGCGGCCGGGCCGGACTTCCTCGGGGCCTGCGTGCAGGTGGGCGCCGCGACGCCCCTGCGCGGCGCGGTGGAGGTCCATCGTCGCGCCTCCGACTACTTCCTCCACGGTCACCAGCGCGACCGGCGCTACCGGCTGGTCGCCCTCCACCTGGTGTGGGAGGACGACGGCGCCCCGCCGCCGCAACGGCGCGACGGCCGCGGCGTGCCGGTGGTGGCGCTCGGCCGCTGGGTCGAGCGGCGCGTGCTGGAGCTT
>JAJYLG010000054.1 GCA_021787985.1 Chloroflexota bacterium | reverse complement strand
CCGTGCGCCGTCGTCTCGCTTGGCGAGTGGCTGGCTCACACGGCGGGGCTCCTGCGGGAGGTGCTCGACGCGGGCCGGACGCCGGTGGTGGTCGGAGGTTCGGGGCAGTACGTGACCGCCCTGGTCCAGGGCTGGACGCCTCCGGCGGTGCCGCCCGATCCAGCCATGCGGGCGGAGCTGGAGGAACGCGCTCGACGCGATGGTCGGGACGTGCTCTGGCGTGAGCTCCGCGAGCGCGACCCGGACGCCGCAGCGCGAATCGACCCCCGTAACGTGCGGCGCCTCGTGCGAGCGCTGGAGGTCATCGCCAGCACGGGCCTGCCCTTCTCGGAGCAGCGCCGCCGGGTCGAGCCGTGGTTCGCGCCCATCGTCCTGGGCATCGACGTCCCGCGGTCCGAGCTCTACCGGCGCATCGACGCCCGGGCCGCGGCAATGTTTGCCGGCGGATTGCTCGAGGAGGCGCGGACGTTGCGTGCGCTGGACCCACCGCAGGGCGCCCCGCCGCGCGCCGCGATCGGCTATCGGGAGGCGCTGGACTACCTCGAGGGCCGTTGCGGCCTGGAGGACGCGATCCGGCGGGCATGCCTGGCGACGCACCGGCTGGCGCGCGTGCAGGACAACTGGTTTCGGCGCCATGGTCTCCCGGTGCGCTGGGTCGCCGGGAGCGGGGATCCGGATGCCGTGGCCGAGGTCGCTCTGCGATTGGGCCGCGACGCCGCGGCAGATCGACTTGCCGGCCGCATCGCTGGCCCGGCGTAGCCGCGCTTCGTACACTGGTCGCGTGAGGTTCGAGAAGCTCCACGGGGCGGGCAACGACTTCGTCATGCTTGACGGCCGCGACACGGGCGAGCGGGACTGGTCGTCGTTGGCGCGCGCCACGTGCGACCGTCACTTCGGCGTCGGTGCGGATGGGCTGATCCTGCTCCTGCCGGGATCTGGCGGGGCCGACTTGCGTATGCGGATGTGGAACCCGGATGGCTCCGAGGCGGAGATGTGCGGCAACGGCATCCGCTGCCTGGTGCGTTTCGCCGCACGCCACGGGCTTGTCGCCAGCGACGCTGCCGAGGTCTCCGTCGATACGCTCGCCGGGCGGCTGACGTGCGGCGTTGCGCATCGGGACGGCGACGGCCTGCCGGACCAGGTGCGGGTCGACATGGGTCGGCCTCGGCTCGAGCCGGACGAGATCCCGGTGCGGGCGCCCGCGCCGGGGCCGGTCCGCCACTTCGACCTGGAGGTCGATGGTGCACGCTACGACGTGGCCTGCGTGTCGATGGGCAACCCACACGCGGTGCTGTTCGTCGACGAGGACCCGACCGGATTTCCGCTCGATCAGGTGGGCCCGAGGATCGAGCATCACCCGGCGTTTCCCCAGCGAACCAACTTCCACGTGGTGCGCGTGCTCGCGGCCGGTCGGGCGGTTGCGCGCCATTGGGAGCGCGGCGCCGGGCTCACGCTCGCGTGCGGCACCGGGGCTTCGGCCATCGGCGTCGCCGGCCGGTTGCGCGGGCTGTTGTCGGGCGACGTGCTGATGGACGTGCCGGGCGGCCAACTGCGCATCCAGTGGGACGGTGACGGCCAGGTGTTCATGACCGGCCCGGCCGCCGACGTCTTCGCCGGCGAGTGGCCGAACCGGCCGTCGCGCTGACCCGCCGCTGCCGTCACACCTGGGGGAGAGGAGTCACCGCCCGTGCGCCTGGCAGACCGCGTTGCCCAGCTTCCGCCCTACCTGTTCGCCGAGATCAGCCGCAAGATCGCGGAGAAGCGCGCGCAGGGCGTTGACGTGGTCTCGTTCGGCATCGGCGACCCGGACCTGCCCACGCCGCAGCACATCCTCCAGGCGCTCCACACGGCCGCTGAGAAGCCGGTGAACCACCGCTACCCGGAAAGCGAGGGCCTGCCCGAGTACCGGAGCGCCGTCGCGCGGTGGTACGCGCGTCGCTTCGGTGTGGAGCTCGACCCCGACACGGAGGTCGTCAGCCTGATCGGGTCCAAGGAGGGAATCGGGCACGTCGCGCTCTGCCTGGTGGATCCGGGCGATGTCGCGCTGATTCCGGACCCGGCGTACCCCGTGTACGCGGTGGGGACCATGTTCGCGGGCGGCGAGGTTTATCCGCTGCCGCTCGACGAGGAGGGCGGCTGGCTGCCGGATCTGGACGCGGTGCCCGAGCGGGTCCTGGAGCGGGCCACGGTGCTGTGGCTGAACTACCCGAACAACCCCACCGGCGCGGTGGCTCCGCTCGAGCTGTTCGAACGGGCGGTTGCTTTCGCCCGGCGGCACGAGCTGGTGATCTGCCACGACCTGGCGTACAGCGACGTGGCCTACGAGGGGTATCGCCCTCCGTCGTTCCTCGAGGTGCCGGGTGCGAGGGACGTCGCCGTCGAGTTCAGCTCGCTCTCCAAGACGTACAACATGACCGGCTGGCGGATAGGCGCGGCCGCGGGCAACCGCGGGGTGATCGATGCGCTGACCCGCGTGAAGTCGAACCTGGACTCGGGCGTGCCGCAGGCCATCCAGGAGATGGCGATCGCGGCGCTGAGCGGGCCGCAGGGGTGTGTCGGCGAGCACAACGCCGTCTACCGCCGGCGGCGCGACCGCATCATCGAAACGCTTCGGTCGCTCGGCCTGCGGGTACAGGCGCCGAAGGCCAGCCTGTATGTGTGGGCGCGGGTCCCGGAGGGCGAGACGTCGATCGCGTTTGCCGCGCGGCTGCTGGACGCGACCGGCGTGGTGGTGACGCCCGGTATCGGGTACGGCCAGCAAGGTGAGGGCTATGTCCGACTGTCCGTCACGACGCCGGACGACCGCGTCGACGAAGGGCTCCGCCGGCTGACGGCGTGGCACGCGGCCACGGCCCGCGGCTGACCGCGGCTCGCTGCTCCCGACGGCCGGTCCGCGGTTCTCGGAGCATCGATAGGCCGGACGTCCTGACGTGTGCCCGTGGCCGGATCGATGGTCAAGGCGGCGGGCGCCGACCTCAGTCGGTCTCGGGGGCGTGCTCCGTCTCGCTCTCGCTGGCCCGCGTGTGGCGGTCGTGCTCGCTTTCGGGCGCCGCCTTCGGTTCCGGTGTGGCGCTGGGTTCCTTGACCTCCGGGCTTGCCGTGCCGGAGATCGGTATGGTGGCCTGGCGCCCGCCGCTGGCCAGCGCCGCGACGGTCCGGCCGTGGGCGCCCGCTATCTGGTCGCCCGCCCCGTGACCGTAGTTGTCACGGGCCACCGAGCTGACCTGCTGACCCCGGTTCTCGGACGCTGCGGCAGTCGTCGCGCGCTGACCGGGAGTGCCGGGTGTCTGGTCCGACGGCGCCGCGACGCGCTGCTGCGCCGGAGGCGGCCCGGGGTGGACGGCCACGCGCGCGGCGGCGGTGCCCGCCAGTGCGAGGGTGATCCCCACAATGAATCCAACTGCCAGCTTGCGCACGGCTTCGCCTCTCGTTGTGCACTATCGTCTTTTCATTATCGGATGAGTCCCGGCGCTGCTTAAGACCTCAGCGCTCTCCGGTCACGAAGCGCTCGGGTCCCTGGCGGTTGTCCTCGGTGCCCATCACCGAGAGCCCCAGTACCGCTTCCCAGCGCAGCCCCTCGTCCAGCGGCCGGCCGAGCCCGTACACCGTGGCCTGCTTGTCCGCCCGGAGTCCTTCCTGTGGGAACGACGCGAGCTGGCCCGCGAGCTCACGGCAGCGGGCGAGCAGCCGGCCGGCCGGCGCGACCTCGTTGACGAGCCCGATGCGCCGGGCCTCCTGGGCGTCGATACGCTTGCCGAGCAGTACCAGCTCCATCGCGTGGCCGAGCCCGACGATGCGCCAGAGCCGCTGAGTCCCGCCGTCCACCAGCGGGACGCTGTAGCGGCGGTTGAGCACTCCGAACTCCGCATGCTCGGCGGCGATGCGCAGGTCGCACCAGCACGCCATCTCGAGTCCACCGGCGAAGCAATAGCCGTTGACAGCGGCGATCGTCGGCTTGTAGACGTCGGTGATGCGTGTGAAGCCCAGGGGTCCGGTGCCCGCGTCGATGTAGGCTCGGTACGGCTCCCCGCGGGTCTCGGGCGTGAAGCGCTCGTGGCGGGTCATCGCCTTCAGGTCGCCGCCGGCGGAGAAGGCGCGCTCGCCGGAGCCGGTAAGGATGAGCGCCGCGGCCGACGAGTCATCCCGGAAACGAACCACGGCGTCGTGGAGCTGGCGCGCGGTCGCGGGATCGACCGCGTTCATCACGTCGGGACGGTTGATCGTGATCGTGACGACCGGGCCGTCTTGTTCGTAGAGCACTTCGGACATGCAACGACACCTCCTGTGGGCAGTGGAACGGGCGCGCCGCGCAGGCGCAAGCCGCCGGCTCTTCACGTGGCATACTGGATTCGAGGTCAGCGCGGAGGTGACCGATCGCGAGAACCCACGTGCACAGCACTGCGCCCGAGCGCGAGCG
The DNA here is from genome assembly GCA_021787985.1 of Chloroflexota bacterium. Taxonomy (GTDB): domain Bacteria; phylum Chloroflexota; class Dehalococcoidia; order DSGV01; family DSGV01; genus JAJYLG01. Next base: position 19,831 of record JAJYLG010000054.1, on the reverse strand, counting down.
CGCCTATCTGGTCGGTGTCGCCGCGCGCAACGGGCACGGGTTCACGGCGCAGGCGTCGCTCGACGAGCTGGCGCAACTGGTCGACACGGCCGGTGCGGTCGTCGTCGGCGCGACGCTGCAGCGGCTCGAATCGCCGCATCCGGCCACGTACGTCGGCAAGGGCAAGCTGGAGGAAGTCCAGTCGGCTCGCGATGCGACCGGCTACACGCTGGTCGTGTTCGATGACGAGCTGTCGCCGTCGCAGCAGCGCAACCTGGAGCGCGCGCTGGGGGTGAAGGTGCTGGACCGGACGGCGGTCGTGCTCGACATCTTCGCGGCGCGGGCGCGGACCAGGGAGGGTCGGCTGCAGGTCGAGCTGGCGCAGCTCGAGTACCTGCTGCCACGGCTGGCCGGGCAGTGGAGCCACCTCGAGCGACTGGGCGGCGGCATCGGGACCCGCGGCCCCGGCGAGACGCAGCTCGAGACGGACCGCCGGCTCGTGCGCGAGCGGATCACGCGGCTGCGGCGACAGCTCGATGAGGTGCGCCGCCATCGCCGCCTGTACCGGCGCAGACGCGAGCGCGCCGGCGTCCCGGTCGTGTCGCTGGTCGGCTACACCAACGCAGGCAAGAGCACCCTCATGAACCGGCTCACGCACGCGGGCGTGCTCGCCGAGGACCGGGTTTTCGCCACGCTCGACCCGGTCACGCGCCGGCTTCGGCTGCCGGACGAGCGCGACGTGCTGCTGACGGACACGGTGGGCTTCATCCAGAAGCTCCCGTCGCAACTGGTGGCGGCCTTCCGCGCCACGCTGGAGGAGCTGCAGGAGGCGGACGTGCTCGTCAACGTGGTGGACATCACGCATCCCGACGCGCAAGAACAGCTCGACACGGTCGAGCGCACGCTGCGCGATCTCGAGATCGGCGACCGGCCGCGGCTGACGGTGCTGAATAAGGTCGACCGGCTGGTCGACGAGTCTGGCCGGCCAATTCGGTCGCTCGACGACCTGCCGGAGGCGGCACGGGCGCTGGCGGCCGACCAGCCGCACACGTACCTGGTCTCCGCCGAGCAGGGCTGGGGCCTTGACGATGTGCTGGCCGGGCTGGCTGAGCTGCTGCGCGAGCAAGAGTACGCCGGCCACCGGACATGGGAACCGACCGCGAGGACGCGCGCGGCGGGCTACGCCTGGCCGTAGTCCCGGAACGGCCCGGTCCCCACGACGCGCTCCTCGGCCGCGATACGGCCGCACCGGCGGGGGGCTGGGTGGCGTGGCGAGGTCGAGAAGTGAAGCATCATCGGGGCATACGGATGGCTAACGCACGCGAGCGCTGGGTGACGTTTGACTGCTACGGCACGCTGATCGATTGGCGGCAAGGGATCGGGGCGACGTTCGCGCGGCTGTGGCCGACGGCCGGATCGTCAGGACTGCTCGCCCTCTACCACGAGGTCGAGCCGACCTTCGAGACGGAGGCGGGTCTTCCCTACCGCGAGGTATTGAAGCGATCGTTGTGCGCGGTCGCCGAGCGAGCGGGTCTCCCCCTCGCCCCGGAGGACGAGTCTGCGCTCGCCGACTCGCTTCCCTCGTGGCCGGCGTTTCCCGAGGTGCCAGGGGCGTTGCGCGCCCTGCGCGAGCAGGGTTGGCGGCTTGCTATCCTCTCCAACACCGACCCGGACCTGCTGGCGGGCTCGATGCGGCAGATCGGTGTCCCGATGGACCTCGCGCTCACCGCGGCGGAGGCCAATTCCTACAAGCCGGCTCATGGGCACTGGAACGCCTTCTTCGCGCGTGTTGGCGTGGACCGGGCCCGTCACGTGCACGTGGCGGCCAGCGTGTTCCATGACATCGCCCCAGCGGCCTCGCTTGGGCTGACCGCGGTGTGGATCAACCGCCTTGGCGAGCGTAGCGACCTCCCACGAGCCGCGGAGCTGCGAGACCTCAGCGAGCTGCCCGCAACGCTCACCCGCCTCCTGCGGCCGTAGACCCGCCGGCCGCGCCGATGCCTGGCGAACGGGGCAGCCCGGCTAGCCATCCGCCGACTCGACCAACACTCCCGGTTGGGGGAAACGCTCCAAGAGCTTCAGGTAGGCGTACACGACGCGATTCGCCGGCGTGGGGACGCCGTAGCGCTCGCCGAGCCGGACGACGCCGCCGGCGAGCTCGTCCGCCTCGAGGCGCTTGCCCTGCTCGATGTCTCGGAGCAGGCTGGACTTGAGGCCCGGGTGCGCCGTCGCGAGCCACTGCAGTACCCGGTCGGTGGCCTCTTCCGACAGCGGCACCCCGGCAGCGCGGCCCACCGCGGCGGTCTCGCGCATCAGCTCAGCCATCAGCGCCCACGCCTCGGGGACCTGGCGGATCTCGCCGACGGGGGCGCGGGTCAGCGCGGTGATCCCACTCATCCCGGTGATGCTGACGTACTTCTCCCACTGCAGGCGCCGGACGTCCGCCGTGTACTCCACCTCGAGACCAGCCGACCGCAGCGCCTCGGCGAGGGCCTGCGCGGCCGGCCGCGGGTGGCGCTCCGCCTCGTATTCGCCCAAGGCGAGGCGCTGCATGCGCGAGTCCTGCCGGACGACGCCCGGCTGCGGGATGTGCGTCTGGATCCAGATGGTGCCGGCCAGCGTGCGCTGCGGACCGACGATGGCGGCGATCTCCTCGGCGGAGCCGACCCCGTTCTGCAGGGAGAGGACGACCGTGTCGGGTCGCAGGGCCGGCAGGCAGCGTCGCGTCGCTGCGGCGACATCGTATGCCTTCGTTGTGTTGATGACGGCATCGACCTGTCCGCCGCCAGCGGGGTCGTCCGTGGCGCGCACGACGCCCGACCAGTCGCCAAGCGGCGACTCGATCCTCAAGCCGTTCCGCTGCAACGAGGCCAGGTGCCCGCCGCGCGCGACCAGAGTGACCTCGTGGCCGGATGCCGCCAGCCGCCCGCCGATGTAACCGCCGACTCCACCGGCGCCCATGACGAGGATGCGCATGGTCCCCCTCCCAGGTGCATTCGCACTCCATCGTACGGGTTGGCGCGCGGCGAGCGGCCGGGCGAGACAAGTTCCGGCGGCTCACCGGCGCGCGTCGCGTTCGGGCCAGACGGGCTGTTACGCTCAGATCGTGGACCAGTCACACATTCGCGACTTCTGCATCATCGCGCACATCGACCACGGCAAGTCGACCCTTGCCGACCGCTTCATCGAGTTGACCGGCACGGTGTCGCGCCGGGAGATGGAAGAGCAGCTTCTCGACCTGATGGACCTCGAGCGTGAGAAGGGCATCACCATCAAGCTCACGGCCGTGCGGATGTTCTACCATGCTCCGGACGCCGTCGAGTATGAGCTCAACCTGATCGACACGCCCGGGCACGTGGACTTCGCGTACGAGGTGTCGCGCAGCCTGGCGGCGTGCGAGGGCGCGCTGCTCGTGGTGGACGCGGCGCAAGGGATCCAGGCGCAAACGCTGGCAAACCTCTACCTCGCGCTTGACCAGGGGCTGACGCTGATCCCCGTGGTGAACAAGATCGACCTGCCGAACGCGGAGCCGGAGCGTGTGGCGCAGGAGCTGATCGATGTCGTCGGTTTCACCCACGATGAGATCCTGTTCGTGAGCGCCAAGGAAGGCACCGGGGTCCCGGCGTTGCTGCAAGCGGTGGTGGAGCGAATCCCCGCGCCCCGTGGGCGGCCGGACGCGCCCTTGCGCGCGCTGATTTTCGACAGCAAGTACGATCCCTACAAGGGTGTCGTCGCGCACGTGCGCGTGGTGGACGGCTCGGTGCGGATGGGTCAGCGCGTGCTGCTGATGTCCGCCGGGCGGGAGACGGAGCCGCTGGAGCTGGGCACGTTTCGGCCGCAGCTTGTGCCCGTCCCGGGGCTCTTCACAGGTGAGGTCGGCTATGTGGCCACGGGCCTGAAGGACGTGCGTCAGTGTCGCGTCGGTGACACGCTGACCGACGCGGCCAACCCGGCCCACGAGCCGCTGCTCGGCTATCGGCCGGCGAAGCCGATGGTGTTCGCCGGCCTCTACCCGACGCAACCCAACGACTACCAGTTGGTGCGCGACGCGCTGGAGAAGCTGCAGCTCAACGATGCGTCGCTCGCCTATCAGCCAGAGACGAGCGCCGCGCTCGGGTTCGGCTTTCGCTGTGGCTTCCTGGGGCTACTGCACATGGAGATCGTGCGCGAGCGGCTGGAGCGCGAGTACGGGCTGGTGCTGATCGTGACCGCGCCGTCGGTGGAGTACCACGTCCGCAAGACCGATGGCAATGACGTCGTCGTCGACAACCCCGCGGACATGCCGGAGCCGCAAGCGATCGCCGAGGTCCGCGAGCCATGGATGCGGATCTCGGTGGTCGCGCCGGCGAGGCACATCGGGGTGGTCATGGATCTGGTGACCGGCCGGCGCGGCGCGTTCAAGAAGATGGAGTACCTGGAGCACGGGCTGGGGGAGTCCGTGGGGGAAGCCGGTGACCGGCGCGTGCTGCTGGAGTATGAGGTCCCGTTGGCCGAGATCCTGGTGGAGTTCTACGACCAGCTCAAGAGTTCCACGCAGGGGTACGCCTCGCTCGACTACGCGTTCAGTCACTACGCGCCAGCCCGGCTGGTGAAGCTCGACATCCTGGTGAACGGACAGCCGGTTGACGCGTTGTCCCTGATCACAGATGCGGACAAGGCGCAGGTGCACGGCCGCCAGTTGGTGGAGCGACTGCGCTCGGTGATCCCCCGCCAGCTCTTCGACGTGCCGATCCAGGCGGCCGTGGGCGGCCGCATCATCGCTCGCGAAACGATCCGGGCGATGCGGAAGAACGTGCTGGCGAAGTGTTACGGTGGCGATGTCACGCGCAAGCGCAAGCTGCTGGAGAAGCAGGCCGAGGGGAAGAAGCGGATGCGACGGATCGGCCAGGTGGACATCCCCCAGGAGGCGTTCATGGCCGTCCTGAAGCTGGACTGATGGCGCAGCCCGAGGGAGCCGGGGGTGACCTTGCTGCCCGCGTCTCGACGCTTCGTGCGCAGGTCCGCCTGTTATTCGATCAGAACCGCCAGCGCGGCGCGGCCGCGTGGAGCGACGCGCGTTTCGATTTCGTCGCGCCGTCCTCCGCGCACTACCCGTTCCAGTGGCTGTGGGACTCGTGCTTTCACGCCGTGATCCTGGCTCATCTCGACCCCCCGCGGGCGCGGAGCGAGATCCGCACGCTGCTCGTCAACCAGCACGCGGACGGCCGGATCAGCCACATGACGCTCTGGGAGCGGGACCAATACGAGCATGCGCTGACGCACATGGCGCTGCAGTTCACCCGCTCGCCGTACCTTTCGGACATCTCGCAGACGCCGGTGCTGGCCCAGGCGCTGGAGCGGCTGCACGAGCTGGCGCCGGACCAGGGCTTCCTCGACGAGACGCTGCCGCAGGTCGTCCGTTTCTATCGCTGGTGGAAGGACGTGCGCGACCCGGACAACGACGACCTCGTTGCGATCATCCAGCCTGATGAGAGCGGGATGGACGCGAGCCCGCGATACGATCGGCTGATGGGATTGCCGGCGGATGCATCGGACGAAGATCTGTTCTTCCGCATGGGGCAGCTCTTGGGAATGCTCACTGACCTGCGCTGGGACCCGGCGCGGCTGTGGAGCGAGCCGCCCTTCCTCGATGAGGACGTGCTCGTGAACGCCGCTTTCGCCGACGGCTGCGCCAGCCTGGAGCGCCTGTGCCAAGCAGCCGGGCTCAATGCCGGCGCCGACTGGGCCGGGAAACAGGCGCGGGCCACCGCGCGGGCGTTGGTGGCGAAGTGCTGGGATGACGAGGCCTGCTGCTTCTGGGACCTGGCGGGGAGAGGCGAGGAGCCTCAGCGAGTCCTGACCGTCGCCGCTCTGGTGCCCATCACCTGCGAAGGTGTGCCCGCCGAGGTAGTCCGGCGCGTGGTCGCGGTCCATCTCTCTCCCGGCTCGCCGATGTGGCCGCGTTTCCCGGTGCCGAGCGTCTCGCCCGGCGAGCCGAGCTTTCGGCCCGGGGCGGGGCCGCTGTGGCGCGGTCCGAGCTGGATGGCGACCAACTGGCTGTTGTGGCGCGGGCTGCGCCGCCATGGGTATGGCGAGCTGGCACGCCTGCTCGCCGCCCGTAGCTTGACGATGGTGGAGACCGGCGGGCTGCGAGAGTACTGGGACCCGTTCGAGGGAACCGGCTACGGGGCGGAAGGGTTCACGTGGGGTGCGCTGGTGCTCGACATGCTCGCGGATGAGGTCGCGCCAGCCTAATCCAGCGCGGGGTCGGCCGCCCGGCCGTCCAGCACCTGGAAGACGCCGAGCTCGGTCGCGAGCTTCGCGGCTTCTCGCGCGATGGACTGGCCGGCCACGACCGACATCACCTCCGGCTCAACCCGCCTCAGCAGCGCTGCCCGGTCGACTGCGCGTTGCACGTCGCTTACGTGCACGATAGCGGAGACCTCCACCACGGCGTAGGTGACCGTCTGGTCCTCGCGTCGGCGACCGCGCCACACGATGTCCGCGCGCTCGATCTCGTCGGCTTCGTCATCCGAGAGACGCCCTACCGCGATTGCCTCATCGAGTCGCTCCTGCAGCTCGCGCAGCGGCAGGACCCGGATGCGCCGGGCCAAGGAAGCGAAGTACGACGTCGGATGCTCGCGATAGTGCCGTTCCCACTGCTCGCCCCGCAGATCCGCCACGGCGTTCGCCAGCCTCGCGACCTCGCGTTCGGTGCGGCTCTGGGCCGCGGCCAGCTCGTCCAGGCGAGCCTCGGTGCGGCGTTGGGCCTCGGCCAGCTCCTCGAGACGGACCTCGGTGCGGCGTTGGGCCTCGGCCAGCTCCTCGAGACGGACCTCGGTGCGGCGTTGGGCCTCGGCCAGCTCCTGCACGGTGGCGGTGAGGTCTCGCACCGCCTGAGGGAGCGACAGCAGCTCCTCCGTGAGCACAAGCCGGCGTAGCTCTGCACGCCATTCGGGGTGTCGCTCGATCAGCTCGACCAGGCTGTGGAAATCATCGACGGTGAACGGCATGTCAAACGTCCTGCACCGTTAGTGTACGTTACGGCGGGAGTATCGCGTTCAGGGCAGTCCGGTCAGCGGACCGCGCGCGTCCAGCAGCGCGGCTCGTAGCACGCCGAGCCGCTGCGGTACGGCGCCGCCGAGCGCCTCGATCGCCATGGCGAACAGCGTTGCGCCCGTACACAGCGCGAAGCCCGAGGCGGTACAGGCCGCTTCCAGCGTCTCGCTCCACTGGCTGCCGCGCTCCGCCGGGTCCTCACGGCGAAGGCCATTCACGACCAGCAGTCCGTGCGCAACGGTACGGCGCTCGGCCAGCAGGCGCTCCAGACGGCGCGTGAGGCGGAAATACGGCAGCAAATCCACCTCTTTCGGAGACCCTTCGGCCTCCACAAGCAGCTCGCGCTCCCCCTCACGGAAGTGCAGCGGCGCCGCTGGGTCCGGGTCCACAGGCTGGAACCCGAGCAGCTCCAGCGCCCGGCGCACGGCTTGCCCCAAGGCGATGCGGCCCTCCGCCCACACGAGCCGGCGGAGCTGGCGGGCCGGTTCGAGCGCCGCCTCCGCACCCTCGAGCTTGGCCAGCGCGGCGTCACAGCGGGCTTGTGCCTCTTCCAGTGCGGAGCGCAGCTCCCGCTCGCCTGGGACCGTGTGCGCGGCGGCCCAGTCGGGGCCGTCGTCGTCTTCGACGCGTCGTGCCGCCCGCTGAAAGCACTCGACGATTGTCTCTGCCAGCTCGAATCGACGCTCCTCGCGGGTACGCTCCTCGAGGGGTGGTAGGAAGACAATCCTCCCGGCGCCGACCCGCAGCTCGACGGCGACCGGTTCGCCGCCGTCACTGCGACCGAACACGCGCAGCGCGTCGGCCAACCCTGGGGCGCGCTGGTCGAAGCGCGCCCGGTATGCCACGCGGTCGCCGCAGCGTTCGAGGTACGGAGCGAAAGGGTGAGCTGGGTCAGTCACGTACGCCTTGCGCCCGGCGGCGGGCCAGAGCCACGGCGGCCGGTAGGCGACCCCGGCGGGAGCCGGGAGCAGGGAGTACCGGTCCCAGCCTGGCTGTCCGTGTACCCCAGGGACGGCCGCGTTGGGACGCGCGAATACTGCCAGCGTGCCGCCGTTCGCGAGCAGAATGCGCACTTCCTCTTGGCGTGCGGCGAGCAGATCCGAGAGGCCGAGCTGTTCGAGCGCGCTCGGGCCGTTGGCCACGGGCTCGTCGTGCAGCGTCGTATCCGCCGCCTCACCGGCCACCACGCGAGCCACAAGATCGGCGCATGCCCCGACGTCTATGAGGACAGCTTCGTACTCGTGAAGGGCCGGCGCGCGAAGCAGCGAGTAGTTATCGGCGTCCGGATGCGGTGTGCCGAAACCGATGCAGAGGACACGCATGACGGCTCAGCTCGCCTCCGAATCGGAGACAAGCCGCCGGAGGTATCGTCGGAACTCCGGCCCGATGTCCTCGCGGCGCAGCGCCAGCTCCACCGATGCCTGCAACAAGCCGAGCGGGCGGCCCGTGTCGTATCGCCGGCCGCTGAGCGTGGTGCAGTACAGCGGCTCGCGTGCGAGGAGTTGCGCCATCGCGTCGGTGATCTGGACCTCTCCGCCCTTGCCGGCCGGAGTCTCCGCCAGCACGTCGAAGACCGTAGGGGTGAACAAGTACCGCCCGACGATCCCGAGGTCGCTCGGAGCCTCGTCAGGTTCCGGCTTCTCGACCAGGCCGCGTACCCGAAACACGCCGTCGTCGAGCGGCTCGGCGCTGACCACGCCGTATGCGGAGATCTCGTCCTTGGGCACGCGCTCGACGGCGACCACGGATGCGCCGCGGCTCTCGAACACATCAAGGAGCTGGCGGGTTGCCGGCGGATCCCCGTCCACAACGTCGTCCGGGAACGCGAGGACGAACGGCTCGTCGCCGATCGCCGGGCGCGCACGCAGGACCGCGTCGCCGATGCCAAGGGGGGCAAGTTGACGGACGTACACGATGGCGGCCATCTCGGAGATGCGCCGGACCTCCTCGAGGCGCTCCTGGTCCCCGCGCTGTTCGAGGATGCGCTCCAGCTCGTGAGAGCGGTCGAAGTGGTCCTCGACGGCGCGCTTGTTGGCGGCGGTCACGATCACCACCGTCTCGATGCCGCTGCGGACGACCTCCTCCATCACGTACTGGATGATCGGCTTGTCGACAAGCGGCAGCATCTCCTTGGGCTGGGCCTTCGTCGCCGGCAGCATGCGCGTGCCGAATCCAGCGGCCAGGATGACCGCCTTGCGTACGTTCAATGTGTGCGAACCTCCTCTTCGCGCGAGGTCTGGGCGGCGTGGTCCTGCGCGGGGGGCGCTGTCGCGCCGTCCGCCACCAGGTACTCGCCGGTGCCCGCTCGCTCTTCGCCGACCTCGACGTTGTGGCTGTACATGAGTTGGACGATCGTCTGGATGATGGCCGCGAACGGGATGCTGAACAACGCCCCCCACACGCCGGCGGCCTGTGCCCCGATGAAGAACGCGGCCAGCACCCAGATCGGGTGCAGCCCCACGCTGTCGCCCATGATCTTGGGGCGAAGGAACTGGAGTGTGATCTGCTGCATCCCGATCATGACCGCCGTGGCGATGACCACCTCGAGCAGCGACACGGTGAACAGACCGATGACGATCGTCGGGATCACGGCGATCACGTCGCCGACGAACGGGATCAGCAGCATGAGCCCCGCGAACCCGCCCACGGGCAGGGCGAAGGGGATGCCGAGCACGGCCATCGTCACAGAAGTCGCCGACCAGTAGATCGCGGCGATCATGATCGAGGCGCGCGCGTAGCCTCCGAACGAATGGTCCACGCTGCGGACGACGCGGCGCATGTCGTCCCGGTAGCGCAGCGGCGTGATACGCAGCAGTCCGGCTGTGATGCGGGGCGCATCCACCATCATGTAGAAGCTCAAGATCACCACGAGGACCGTGTCGAGCCCGATCTGGAACGCGCCCTGCGCGATGTTCGCCGCGTTCTGCTGCAGATGATCGCCGAGCCACTTGGCCGCTTTGCTCGCGTCCTCGCTCGTCACGAGCTGGTGCAGATCGAGCTTGATGTGGCGCTTGTCGAGGAACGTCTGGAGGTCGTCGATGACGCTGGGGGGGTTCTGCGTGTAGGTGGGGAGCTTGTTGCCAAGCCGCTCCGCCTGGGCCACTGCCGGTGGGGCGAGGAAGAAGCCGGCAAGCACGATCATGCCGGCGATCGCCAGGTAGGTGATGCCGGCGGCCGCCGGGCGCGGCATCTTGCGCCGGAAGCTCAGGAGATCGACGAACGGGTTGAGGAGGAACGCGAGGAACCACGCCAGGATGAAGACCAGGAGGATGTTGCCGAGAAAAGCGCCAAGCCGCCACAGCAGCATCCCCACCTGCAGGGCAAGGAAGAGCGTGCCCAGGACGACCAGCGACCGGAACCAGAAGTTGCGTTGTAGCGCCTCGATGGAGCGCCGCCTCCCCGATCCGCCTCGGACGGACCGGCCGCCTTCATCATACAGACCGTGGGGTCTGTCTCACGGGGGTGGTGGATGGCTGCGCCGCGCTGCTTGCAAGCGCCGCGCAGGTCTGTGCGCATGTGGAGGGCCGGACGTTCCGGGGACGTGCCCGCCCCGTCCGCAGCGTGCGGCCCGGGAAGCGGCAGGTGGTCGCGACGTAACGCGGCGTCGGCCGCGGCCGGTATTCTTGTGTGGGAGTAAGGCGCTCCCGGCGACCGCGGATGCGGCCAACAGGGCCGGGACTTCGGTCGTTTCCTGTCAGCGCCCCTTCGGGCCAGCGCGAGTCACCGGCCCGGCCGCGGGCCAATGCGTGTACTGAGACGTGTGTCTTAGCGAGGGGAGGCCTCCGATGCCGTACGCGCCCGACTCACCCGCGCGCTGGGAGCGGGACTGGGACCGCGTCGAGCGAGCGCACCTCGTCGAGGCGATGGCCGCCGGCGTTGTCCACGATTTCAGGAACCTCACCGGCATCGCGCTGGGTCATCTCGAGGTGCTGCTGTTCCGAGCCCGACGAGGCGGTCTGACCGGCGAGGAGATCGGAACCGGCCTCGAGGTGGTGCGCAGCAGCCTGGCGGACGCGACCCGCCTCGTTGACTCGTATCACAGTCTCCTGCAGAACGCGGAGCGGAGTGCGCAACGGCAGATCGACCTGGCTGCGATGGCCCGGCAGGTCGCGGCGCTGGTGCCGGCCTATCGCCACGGCCGACGGCACACGGCGCCGGTGGCGCTGAAGCTGGACTTGGGGAAAGTCCCGCTCGTTTGCGGCGACCCCGTGCAGCTCCGCTGCGCCCTGCTGAATGTGGTCGCGAACGCGCTCGACGCCATGCCAGACGGCGGCGCGCTGCTGCTGCGGGTTTCGAGCAGCGGGGAGTGCGTGGTCGTGGACGTCCGCGACGCGGGCGAGGGGATGCCGGCGGAGGTTCTGGCGAAAGCCACGGACCCGTTCTTCACGACCAAAGGCCGGGCCGGCACTGGGCTGGGCCTCTTCATGACCCGCTCCATCGTCGAGCGACACGCGGGCACGCTGCAGTTCTGCAGCGCTCCGGGGGAGGGCACCGCGGTCCGCTTGCTGCTCCCGCTGGCCGCTGGACCGCCCACCCGCTCCGGCGAGACGAGTCACGCGTCGCATGGCCACGCGTCGGACCGCTACTCGGCGCCCACTTCGGCAGCAGTGTCCGACGCGATCAGTCCGGGCACCACCACGGCCGTCTCCTCGTCCAGGTAGATTCCGCCGCGCAGCGCCGAAGCTACGGCCGCGATCAGGCACATCACGAGGGCGAAGGCGAAGGCCACCTTGAGGCCATCCATGAATGGTCCTGAGATCAGGCCGGGGAAGAACGTCTTGCCGGTGAGGTACTGAGCTCGGTCGGGCGGCAACGCCGACAGGACCTTGGGCCCGAGAAGTTGTTGCATCGGGTTCATCCCGAGAAGCGCCGCGAACACGCTGCCGATCGGAGGGATGTTCGCCACGCGGGTCGCGTCGACCGCGGGCACGCCCTGTTGCACCAAGCCGGCGTACATGGCGTGCGGCAACGCGGCGCTCAGGCCCGCGATCAGCAGGGAGAAGAAGATCCCCGTCGAGAGCACCATGCCGCCGTTCTGGAAGGTCATGCGCATGCCCGATGTTACGCCTCGGCTGCGGGGTGGAACGCTGTTCATGATGGCGACAGTGTTCGGCGCCGCGAACAGACCCATGCCGACTCCGTTCAGCAGCGTCAGGAGTGCGAACGCGAGGAACGGGAAGTTCACGGGCAACAGCATCATGAGTCCAAAGCTCAGGGCCGTTACCAGCATTCCCCCGGTAGCGAACGGCCGTGCCCCGAAGCGATCGGACAGCCAGCCGGAAAGCGGCCCGACGATGAGGAACCCACCTGTGAGCGGCAACATGTAGATTCCGGCCCAGAGCGGCGTGTCGGCGAAGTTGTAGCCGTGGAGAGGCAACCAGATGCCTTGCAGCCAGATGATCAGCAGGAACTGGAGCCCGCCCCGGCCGACGGCCGAGAGCATGCCCGCCATGTTTCCCGCGGTAAACGCGCGGATGCGGAACAGGCTCAGGTGGAACATGGGCTGGTCAACGTGCTGCTCGATCCAGATGAAGGCGATCAGCAGCGCCGTACCGCCCAGGAGCAGGCTGAGGACGAAAGGACTTTGCCAGCCCGTGCTGTGTCCGCCTCGCGGCTCGATACCGTAGGTGATGCCGGCGAGCACCATCACCAGGCATGCCCCGAACGACAGGGTACCCAGCCAGTCGATCCGTGCGGGCGTGCGGATGCCGACCTCCTTGAGCATCAGGTAGGCCCAGAGCGTTCCGACCACTCCGAACGGCACGTTCACCCAGAACACGAGACGCCAGTGGATGTCCGCGAGCAGACCCCCCACGATGAGTCCGATGAACGCGCCGGCGATGGCCGCGACCATGTTGATGCCCATGGCGCGGCCACGCTCGTTCACCGGGAACGCATCCGTGAGGATGGCGGTGGAGTTCGCCAGCAGGAGAGCGCCGCCGACGCCCTGGAAGAGGCGTAGCAGGATGAGCTCCATTGCCCCCGCGGCTCCTGTGCTCCAAACGAGCGAAAGCGCGATCGAGCCGAGCGTGAAGATGGCGAAGCCGGCATTGTACATGCGGACACGCCCGAACATATCGCCCAGCCGGCCGAACGTTACCACGAAGACGGCGGTGACGACCAGATAGCCCATCAGCATCCAGAGCAGGTAGGCCCCGTTGGCCGGGTCGAGGGGGTTGAGCTTGATCCCGCGGAAGATGGCCGGCAGGGAGATGTTGACGATCGACGTGTCGAGCATCGCCATCAGGATGCCGAGGGTGGTGTTGGAAAGCGCGATCCACTTGTACGCGACACGGGGCCGTCGAGCGGCCGCCGGCGTACCGGCCGCGGCGGTGTTGTCCACAGCTCAGCTCCTCAGTCTGCTCTTGCCGCGGCCGAGGCCGTCGGGGTGGGCGTGGTCTCGTCTCGTGTCAGCTCCTCGAGGAGCTGCGCAAGCTGCCGTTGTTTCTCACGTGGGAGCGCGGCGATGCGCCGGCCGGGCGGGCTGTCGCGGAACAGCGCCTGATCCTGAAGCGCGGTCAGCCCCAGTCTCGTCACCTGGAGCAGGATGACTCGGCGGTCGGTCGGGCAGGGAACACGTCGCGCCAGGCCGCGCTGCTCCAGCCGGTCGACCAGGCCGGTGGAGGTCGAACGGGGGATGGCCAGCTCCTCGGCGAGACGGCTGATGGGAACGCTGCCGAGGTCACGGAGCACGCGGATGGCGCGCAGGTCGATCAGCGAAACGCCGTACCGCTCCAGCAGGGCGATCTGGACCGGCTCGGCGAAGACCACGGCCCGCAGATAGGCTCGCAGAGCGCGCGCGGCGTCCGCCGTCCAGCTCGGGGTCATACGCCCTCCAGATAATCCCGCCTGCCGAATTATCTCTCATACGGGAGCACTCGGCAAGCCCTGCTCACCGATCCCGGCGGCGACCGCATCTGGCAAACTGGCGGTAGAGGAGGGCGGGCATGAAGTACGGCGTCGTCATGTTTCCCACGGACTACTCGATCGGCATCGTCGAGCTGGGCCGCGCTGCCGAGGACCTCGGATTCGAGTCGCTCCTCGTCCCGGAGCACACCCACATTCCGGCCAGCCGGCGTAGCTCGTACCCCAGCGGCGGCGAGCTGCCGCGCGAGTACTCTCACACTCTCGACCCGTTCGTGGGCCTCGCGGCGGTGGCAGCGGCGACCCGCACGCTGAAGATCGGGACGGGCATCTGCCTGGTGGTCGAGCGTGACCCGATCGTGCTCGCCAAGGAGGTGGCGAGCTTGGATTTCATCTCCGGCGGGCGCTTCCTGTTCGGCATCGGCGGCGGCTGGAACCGCGAGGAGATGGAGGACCACGGCACCGAACCGCGCCTCCGCTGGCGCATCCTGCGCGAGCGGGTCCTCGCCATGAAGGAGCTGTGGACGAAGGACGAGGCCGAGTTCCACGGCAGGTTCGTCGATTTCGACCGCGCCTGGGCTTGGCCGAAACCCGTGCAGAAGCCGCACCCGCCGGTGCTCATCGGCGGCGACGCGCCCGGCACGCTGCAGCGCGTGGTGGAGTACGGGGACGGGTGGATGCCCATCCCGGGCCGAAACCCGGTGCCGCTGGACCAGCGCATTGCCGAGTTGCAAGAGCTCGCGCGTGCCGCGGGGCGTGGGCCGATCCCGGTCACCGTGTTCGGCGCGCGCGCCGAGGCCGAGGCGATCGAGAAGTACGCGGCGACCGGCGTCTCGCGCTGCCTCTTCTGGCTACCACCCGCCCCGGCCGAGGAGGTTCTGCCGCTGCTGAAGCGTCACGCACAGCTCGCCCGGTCGTTCGCCTGAGGCGCGAACCGCGCGCGGCGAGAAGCGCGAGGCGCGTTAAGCCACCCAGCGCGCCGCGGCTCAGCCAGCCGGCGGTCGTCCGCGATACCCTGGCCGCGCGTCAGCGGCAGTCGTCGTTCGGGTCCTGCCCCCACTGCCGTGCGAGCACGCTCAGGGTGCCCCCGGACAGGCGGGTGCAGATGTAGCCGTTGAGGAAGTCCTGCCGCCGCCAGGTCACACCGTTCCACACGTTGGTGTAGTCGTACTCCTCGATCGTCGGGTAGCTCAGCCAGCCGCCAGCGTCGCCGCGGTCGCGGTACGGCAGCCAGATGGTCGCCCGCACCGTGAACGCCCGCGTCGTGCCCTGGAAGATGTGGGCGCCGTCACTGATGTAGCCGCGGTCGCCGTTGTCCACGTCCTGTGCGCAGGCCACGCCGCGCTGGTAGGGCGGCAGGCCGTACTGCCGATTGTAGAGAGGCCCCATCACGCCGGTCGCGTCCTTGGACGGCCAGTGGCCCTGGTACCAGTATTCGCGGTGCAGGTCGCCACAGTTGCCGAGGTACGGCTGGAAGCCGATCCAGACGTTGTGCGATGTGTAGCTCACCCCGGTGTGCATGCTGTACTGGCCGTCGAAGGGCTCGGGCTTGATGCTGTTGCCGCCGAAGTAGCCAGACTGCTCGTTGTAGTGCAGGTGGTAGAAGCAGTGCCCATAGCCATCGTTGGTAGTCCCCGTGTCGCCGGCCTGGCCGAGGTAGTCGCCCTGCGCGAGCGTCTGGCCGACCTGCAGCCCGCCGTAGAAGTAGTTGAGGTGGCCGTAGGTCACCCAATTGGTCGGCGAGCTGACCGGCCACTTCGCCACCACGTAGTTGCCGAGGTAGCTGCCGGTCGTGGTGCACTGGTTGGCCTCGCAATAACCGTCGCAGGTCACCCTCTCGACCTGGGACTCCGTCGCGACGAAGAGCGACTCGTTCCGGGCCAGGTCGAAATCGAGCGCGAACGCGTGATAGGCGCCGCAGTGGCCCTCATTCGCGGGGTCCCCACAGTAGCCGTTGGTCACGTGGTGGACGCCGTTGGGACTCCAGGGGAACTTGCGCCAGTAGTCGCTCCGTGGCGCAGGGGGAGCGTTGTCCGCCCCGATCGCCGCCGGACCGGGCGAGAGCACCAGGGCGGCGATGGCAACGCCGAAGAGAAGGGCGATACGTAGCTCCTTCATCGTTCCCTCACCTCCGCTCACGGCAGCGCGCGCAAGCTTGGCAGCACCGCCTCCCGCAGCCAGGCGAGATGCTGTCGGTACTTCGCGCAGATCGGCGCCCCGGCGGAGACCGCGTCCGACAATCCGGAGAACTCCGGCGTCGGCGGGAGGTCGCGCAGGCACACTGCCGCCAATGCCCGCACGACGTACCCCGTCGGGGTCACGAACAGCGCCTCGACGAAGCCGCCGTAGGCGGTCATCTCGACTCCCTTCAGTGCGCGGTAGCAGATGGACCAGTCGCGCCCCCCGATGCGCTCCCGGGCGCGGTGGGTCACGGCCCGGCCCGGAGCCGGCTGGCTGCCGTCGGCGCAGTTCGGCGTGATTCCATGTGCGGGCTCGTAGAGGGGCAGTAGAAGAGAGAAATCGGCGACCGTTCCGGTGGTGTTGAGATCGTCTCCCCACGCGGCGCTGTAGTACGGCACGCCCGCGGGCAGGCAGTAGCCGAAGCCCCACTCGGGATGCGCGATCTTCTGCCAGCCGGCCGGGCAGTCGAGCGGGCCGGGCGGCAGCCGGTTGAGCACGGCGCCGTTGATCTCCGCCGGGAAGGGCGACGCCAGGCGTAAGGGCGAGGGCGCCGTCCCGGCGATCGGCGTGGGGCCGGGCGGCGGCGTGGTGACGATGGTGGCGAACGGCAGTGGGGTCGTGCCCGCTGGCGGCGTGCCGCTGGGCGATGCGCTCGCGGACGGTGTCACAGCTGGCGGGCTCACCGAGGGCGTTGGGCTGGCGCCTGTCTGCGCACCGCGGCCGCCCCCACCGCAGGCGACCAGCAGCAGCACCGCCGTCACGGCCACGGGCAGTGAGACGTGCGGGAATCGGAAGGCTCTCATCCCCGACCTCCCAGTCGTTCTCCGCGCCTGCCCTTGATGCGAATCTTACGCCCCCCCCCCCGCCGAGGCTGTCAAGCGCCATCCGGTCGCCGTTCGGTCGCAATCCCCGCCGAAGCCGCGGCGGGCCTGTCTGCCGGCCAGGCGGGCGCGACCGCGCGGTACGACGCGCCGTGGCGGCCGATGGCAGCGGTGGGGGGCGTGCCTCTCGCCCTCTTCCTGGCCCAAGCACGGCAGGCCGGCCACGGGCGCGCCTACCTCGCCCTCACCACCGTGGTGCTGGACGACGCAACGGTGCTGCAGCCTGATCTGCTCTTCATCGCGAAGGGCCGACTGCACATCGTCACCGAACAGAACATCCACGGCCCGCCCGACCTCATCATCGAAGTGCTGTCGGAGACGACCCGCAAGCGCGACCTGGGGGCCAAGCTCCGCCTCTACGCGCGCTTCGGCGTCCCCCACTACTGGGTCGTCGACCCGGACGAGCGGACGGTGCGGGTGTTCACGCGCACCGACGACCGCTACACCGCGCAGGAGCCGCCTCTGGCGTCCGGCGCCGAGCTCACCTGTCCGCTCTTCCCCGGCATCGCCACGCCGGTAGCCGAGCTCTTCAACACCTGACGCGGGCCGGCGTACGGGCTCCGACGTATCGACCGGGCGCAGCGAATTGACGCCTGCCATGACCCCGCCCTACCATGGCTAAGACAATCGAACAGCGCGGCAACTCTTATCCAGAGTGGCGGAGGGACCGGCCCGACGAAGCCCGGCAACCGGTTCGCCCATCGGCGGCGGACGCGGTGCCAATTCCGACCCCGTCTGGGGGAAGATGAGAGTGGCGGTTCGGCGCGCTTCTCGTCCGCGGGAAGCGTCTTTTTGTGCCCGTCGCGCCGTGGCCGCCGCCGCGCCGCCCTGACTCACCGGAGCCAACGGATGCCGGATGCGACCCTCGCTGTCATCGGCGGCAGCGGCTTCTACCAGATCGACGGGCTGTCCCGCATCGAAACCGTCACGGTCGACACCCCGTTCGGCCCCACCAGTGATGCCGTCACCATCGGCACGCTGGACGGCGTGCGGATCGCCTTCCTCCCGCGCCACGGCCGCGGCCACCGCCTGCTGCCGACTGAGATCCCGGCTCGCGCCAACATCTGGGCCCTCAAGTCGCTCGGCGTTCAGTACCTGCTGTCCGTCTCGGCGGTCGGCAGCCTGCGCGACGAGATGGCTCCCGGCCATGCCGTCGTTCCCGACCAGTTCATCGACCGCACCCGCCTGCGCCCGCAGACGTTCTTCGGCGAAGGGCTCGTGGCGCACGTCAGCCTGGCCGACCCCTTCTGCCCGGCGCTCTCCCGCGCCGCCGCCGAGGCGGCCGCCGGCGCCGGGATGTCGGTTCACGGCGGCGGCACCTACCTGGCGATCGAGGGGCCGCAGTTCAGCACCCGCGCCGAGAGCCACCTCTACCGCTCGTGGGGCGCCGACGTGATCGGCATGACCGCCAGCCCGGAGCTGCGTCTCGCCCGCGAGGCCGAGATCTGCTACGCGGTGCTCGCCACCGTCACCGACTACGATTGCTGGCGCGCGGAGGAAGCTGCCGTCTCGGCAGCGATGATCGTCGAAACACTGCGACGCAACGTGGCCGCCGCGCGTGAAGCCGTGCGGCAGCTCGCCGCGCGCCTCCCCGCCCGCGCGAGCTGCCCCTGCCCCGACGCGCTGGCCACGGCCCTGATCACCGACCGCGCAGCCGTCCCGCCCGCCACCCTCGAGCGGCTGCATCCCATCATCGGGCGGCACCTCGCGTGACGATGCGCCGCTGGATCGTGCCGCTCGTACCGCTGCTGCTCGCGGCCGCCTGCGGCGGCGGCAGCTCCGCGGCCACCCCCACGCCCTCGCCCGGGCAGGTGACCCACGACGCCGCGGCCCTCCAGCAGGCGGCCGACCGCATCCGCCAGGCGCTGCCCGCCGGCTCGCAAGTGCTGCAAAGCGCCGCCATCAACCCGCAACAGCTCTACGCCCAGGCGCCCGACGCGGCGCAGACAGCCCAGCGCATCCTCGCGGCCGGCTGGGTGGCCGCCGTTCGGCTGCGCGCCGGCTTGGCCGCGCTCGACCAGGTGACCATCGACCTGGTCAGCTTCACGAGCACCACCGGCGCCCGCCGCGGCTTCGAGCTTACACGCCAGCGCGCGACGGAGACCCGGGCCGTCGGCGCGACCATCGGCACCGCGGCCCAACAGCAGCGGAGCATCAGCCTTACCTCGATGCGTGTCGTGGCGGCCACGCCGCCCGCGGGTCTCGGCGACGAGGCCGCGGCCTCGGACTTCGGTGCGCAGGTCGTGGATGCGCGCTCCGGGCTGAAGGTGCCCGTCGAGGCGTACACCCTTGTGTCGCGGGTCGGCCGGACGCTCGCGATCGTCAGCTACGTGGGCATCAGCCACCCCGCTGACCGAGCGACCGCCGCTCAGATCGCCCGTGCCGCCGTCGAGGCGCTGCGGGCCGGCAGCTTCGCGCTCGTCTTCCCGGCGCACTCCAGCCAGGGGGTGGCCGCCACGTGACGTCACACTCCGTCCCTGCCCCCGACCTTCCCGCCGTCCCCGGGCCGCGTGCGCCGGTGCTGGTCGTCGGCTCGGTCGGCCTGGACGACGTCGAGACGCCGTTCGGCGCGGTGCAGGAGGAGCTGGGTGGCTCGTCCACCTTCTTCTCCGCCTCCGCCAGCCTGTTCGCGCCGGTGCGCGTCGTCTCGGTGGTCGGCGAGGACTTGGCGCAGGACGCATTCGACTTCCTCGCCCGCCGTGGGGTGGACCTGGCCGGCCTGGCGCGGCTGCCGGGCCGCACCTTCCGCTGGGCCGGACGCTATGGGTTCGACCTCAACTCCCGCGAGACGCTGCGCACCGAGCTCAACGTCTACGGGGACTTCCACCCGCGGCTGCCCGACCACTACCGCCGCACGCCGTACGTCTTCCTCGCCAACATCCACCCGG
>JAJYLG010000053.1 GCA_021787985.1 Chloroflexota bacterium | reverse complement strand
CGATGGCCGTGATGACCGCCGCGACGAGCAGCGTCTGCCACCATGCCCAGCCGTGGTCGTGCATCAGGATGGCGGTGGTGTAGCCGCCCACCGCCACCAGCGCCCCATGGCCCAACGAGATCTGGCCCGCGTAGCCGGTCACCACGTTCAGGCCGATGGCGATCAGGCCCAGCACCACGATCTGCGACATGTCGTACGCCGGGAAAAAGAACGGCGCGAAGATCGGCACAGCACAGGTCGCCCCGATGATGCTTCGCATCCGGTCGCGCGTCAGGTACCAAGCGACCGCGAACGCCGCCAGCACGCCGAGCACCACGCTGGTGCCGCCGTCGAGGACGAGCACCTGATAGAAGAGGTTGATCGCGAGGAACGACAGGATGCCGCTCAACACGTACCGCGCTGGGGCGGGGATGCGGGTCGAGATGTCCCTCATGGCGCCTACACCCGCGAGACCCGGGTGCGCCCGAAGAGGCCGGCGGGCCGGATCAACAGCACCAGCACGATCACGACGAACGCCACCGGGGTCTTGAGGTCCGACCCGATGAACGACGAGGTGCCGGCGAGGCTCTCCAGCACACCCACCAGCAGCCCGCCGACCACCGCGCCCACCGGGCTGGTCAGGCCCCCGAGCACGGCGGCGGCGAACGCGTAGATCAGCACGCCGCCCATCATGTTGGGGTCGAGCAGGATCAGGTTCGCCGTGAAGATCCCGGCCGCCCCGCCCACCGCCGCCGCCAGCCCCCAGCCGAGCATCAGCATGCGGTCCACGTTCACGCCCATCAGCCGCGCGGCCGTCGGATTTAGGGTGGAGGCGCGCATCGCCAGCCCCACCTTGGTGAAGCGGAAGAACGCGAAGATCAGCGCCATCACCACCAGCGAGGAGATCAGCACGCCGAGGTGCGGACGGCTGATGAACAGGTTCCCCACGTGGATCGCACCGCCCTTGAACGGCGTCGGGAACGGCTTCGGCAGGCTCTGCCACACCCCCAGGCTCAGGCTGTTGAAGATCGTGAAGAGCCCCAACGTCACGATGACGACGGCGAGCTCCGGTGCGCGCTCCACCGGCCGGATGACCACCCGCTCGATCCCCACGCCCAGCAGGAACGCGAACGCCAGTGCGACCGTGAAGCCGATCCAGTAGGGCATCCGGTCGGCGACGATGAACGTCCAGCCGATGTAGGTGCAGAACGTGGCCATCTCGCCCTGGGCGAAGTTGATGATGCCGGTCGACCGGAAGATCAGCACCAGCGCCAGCGCCACCGCGCCGTAGATGCTGCCCACCGCGATGCCGTTGATGATCTGTTGCACGTCGAAGTGCATCCGCGAACCCCCTGGTGTCTCCCCGCTGTTCTAGTAGCCCAGGTACGAGCGACGCACGCTCTCGTCGGCGCGCAGGCGCTCACTCGACCCCTCGAGCACCACCGTGCCCGTGGTGAGCACGTAGCCGTGGTGGGAAACCTGCAGCGCCAGTGACACGTCCTGCTCCACCAGCAATACGGTGATGCCCTCCTCGCGGTTGATCGTTTGTACGATGTCGAAGATCTCGCGCGTGATCAGCGGCGCCAGCCCCAGTGACGGCTCGTCCATCAGCAGCAGCCGCGGTCGCGCCATCAGCGCCCGGCCGATGGACAGCATCTGCTGCTCGCCGCCGGAGAGCGTGCCCGCCGCCTGGCCACGCCGCTGTCCCAGCACCGGGAAGTACTCCTCCACGCGCTCCTTGTCCTTCTTGATCCCGGATCGGTCGCGGCGGGTGTACGCTCCCATCTCCAGGTTCTCGTCCACCGTCAGGTCCGCGAAGACCTGCCGGCCTTCCGGAGACTGCACCACGCCGACCTTCACGATCTGCTCGGGCGACATCTTGCTCAGCACCAGCTCCTTCGAGTCGCTGTGCAGCTTGACGTGCCCGTGCGTGCAGCGCAGCAAGCCCGAGATGGTCCGCAGCGTGGTCGTCTTGCCGGCACCGTTGGCGCCCAGCAGCGTGACGATCTGACCGCGGTCCACCCGAAATGAGACGCCGTGCAGCGCGATCACGGGACCGTATTGCGTCACCACACCTTCAACTTCAAGCAATGCGTCAGCCATGCGTCCTCTCCTGCGCGGTCCTGCTGTCGCCTCAGTGCGCTTCCGCCGTCTCGCCGAGGTAGGCGGCGATGACGGCGGGATCGCGCTGCACTTCTTGCGGCGTACCGTCGGCGATCTTCTTGCCGAAGTCGAGCACCACGACACGCTGGCAAATGCGCATCACCAGCGCCATGTGGTGCTCCACCAGCAGCACCGACGCGTTGGAGAACCGTCGGATCTCGAGGATGAGCTCAGCCAAGTGCTCGACCTCGGCCGGGTTCAGGCCGGCCGCTGGCTCATCCAGCAGCAGCAGCCGGGGGCGGCTCGCCAGCGCTCGCGCGATGTCAACGCGCTTCTGCACCCCGTAGGGAAGGGCGCCCGCCACCAGACGGGCCACGCCCGTCAGATTCAGCAGCTCAAGGATCGACCAAGCACGCTCGTGCAGCCGATGCTCCTCGCCCACCACTTGAGGCAGTCCCAGAGCCGCGCTGAACACGTCGGACTTCCCGATCGAGTGAGTGCCGACGAGCACATTCTCCATTACCGTCATGTGGGGGAAGAGCTGCAGGTTCTGGAACGTCCGGGCCACGCCCCGCCGCACGATGCCGGCCGGGCGGTCCTTGAGCAGGTCGTGCCCGCTGAAACGGACGCTGCCCCGATCGGGCGTGTAGAGACGGCTGATGACGTTGAAGACGGTCGTCTTCCCTGCCCCGTTCGGTCCGATAAGGCCGACCAGATCGTCCTCTCCGACCGTGAACGAGACCCCGTCGAGCGCAACAATCCCGCCGAAACGTATAGTCAGCTCTTGCACTTCGAGGAGTGCCACGCGTCACGAACCTCCCCCCCGGCCGCACCGGTGTAGCACTTGATTACACGATGCGAGCGCACAACGTCAAGCGCTCGACGCAGGAGTGCACAGCTCGAAAGGTCAATCGGGCATTGCTACGCAGACCAGCATGTATCAGCCGCGCAGCCCAACGGAGCGGCGTTAGCTCCCGCGAGGGCTATCCCGACGGCCCGGGTCGCGCGCGCCCGCGCCTTCCCGGATAACGACCGCCGGATGCCTCGCGAGCCCCGTCGCGGCCGTGCGGGGCGACGATCGCGGCGATGTGCTGCAATCCCTCCTCGTCGCCCACCAGCTCGCGGCGGAGCTCGACGATCTGGTCGCGCAACAACGCCGCCTTTTCGAACTCGAGGTGCCGCGCGGCCTCCTTCATCTGCTTTTCCAGGTCCAGGATCAGCCGTGCAAGCTCGGCCTTCGGGACCCCGCTCGGCGTGCCGTACGCTTGCCGCCCCTCGGCCACCTTGCGCACTCGATCCGTTATGTCCCGGATCGCCTTCCGGATCCCTTGTGGCTCGACCCCGTGCTCCCTGTTGTACACCTCCTGGATCCGCCGCCGTCGCTCCGTCTCTTCGATCGCTCGCCGCATCGACTGGGTGACCGTGTCGGCGTACATGATCACCCGACCGTCCACGTGCCGGGCTGCCCGACCGGTCATCTGGATCAGCGACCATGCAGACCGCAGGTAGCCCTCCTTGTCCGCGTCCAGGATCGCCACCAGGCTCACCTCCGGCAGGTCCAGCCCCTCCCGCAGCAGGTTGATCCCCACCACCACGTCGTAGACGCCAAGCCTCAGGTCGCGCAGGATCTCCACCCGCTCCAGGGCGTCCTGCTCGCTGTGCAGGTAGTGGGTCTTGATGCCCACTTCCAGCAGGTAGCCGGAGAGGTTCTCGGCAAAGCGCTTGGTGAGCGTGGTCACGAGCACGCGCTCGCCGCGACCGACCGTCTGCTTGATCTCCTCCAGCAGGTCGTCGATCTGGCCCCCGGTCGGCCGCACCTCGACACGGGGCTCGAGCAGACCGGTGGGGCGGATCACCTGCTCCACCACCTGCCGGCACTGCTCCATCTCGTACGGCCCCGGAGTCGCCGAAACAAACACGACCTGATTCACGTGGTCGTCGAACTCGGAGAAGTTCAGCGGGCGGTTGTCGAGCGCGGACGGCAGGCGAAACCCGAAGTCCACCAGCGTCTGCTTGCGTGCGACGTCGCCGTGGTACATGCCTCGGACCTGCGGGATGGTCATGTGCGACTCGTCGATGAACATCAAGTAGTCGTCAGGGAAGTAGTCCAGCAGGCACCAAGGCGTGCTCCCGGCTGGCCGGCGGGCCAAGTGCCGGCTGTAGTTCTCGACTCCGGAGCAGTAGCCGACCTCGCGCAGCGTCTCGAGGTCGTAGTGGGTGCGCTCCTCGAGCCGTGCAGCCTCCAGCGGCTTCCCCTCCGCGCGCAGCTCGGTCAGCCGATCCTCCAGCTCCATCTCGATGTCGTGCAGGGCGGGCTCCAGCTTCTCGCGCGAGGTCACGAAGTGCTTGGCCGGGTAGATCGCCGCGTCTTCGCGCTCTTCCAGCACTTCACCCGTCATCGGGTCGAGCTCGACGATCCGCTCGACCTCGTCGCCGAAGAAGTCGATGCGCAGGGCCAGGTCCTCGTACGAGGGGACGATGGTCAGTGTGTCGCCGCGCACCCGGAACGTGCCCCGGGTGGTGCTGATGTCGTTCCGCTCGTACTGCATGTCCACCAGCCGTCGCATTGCGCGCATTCGGTCGAGTCGCTGCCCCTTGTGGAACCGCAGGACGAACGACTGGTACTCCTCTGGCTCGCCGAGGCCGTAGATGCACGACACCGAGGCGACGATCAGCACGTCCCGCTGCTCGAACAGCGCCCGCGTCGCGGCGTGCCGCAGCCGGTCGATCTCCTCGTTGATGTCCGCGTCCTTGGCGATATACGTGTCGGTCCGCGGGATATACGCCTCGGGCTGGTAGTAGTCGTAGTAGGAGACGAAATACCCCACAGCGTTTTCGGGAAAGAACTCCTTGAACTCGCTGGCAAGCTGGGCGGCGAGTGTCTTGTTGTGAGCGAGCACGAGGGTCGGTCGCTGAAGCCGTTCCACGACCGCGGCCATGGTGAACGTCTTGCCGCTGCCGGTCACGCCGAGCAAGGTCTGTGCGCGATAACCGCGCTGAATGCCCTCCACCAGGCGCTCGATCGCCTGCGGCTGGTCACCAGTGGGCTTGAAGTCGGAGACGAGTCGAAACGGCGGCATCGCAAGACGTCCCGGGCCGTAACCGGCCCACGTCCATAATAGACGGCGAGCCGACGCCGCCCTCGCTCAGCGGCCCAAGCGCTGCAACGCGGCGCGCAGTGCCTCGTCCGAATCGGCGCGGGTCTCGGGAGGCAGCGCCCCGAGGGCCTCGTTGATCTCGGGCGTGCTGAACCCGAGCGCCTGCAGCGCCGCCCGCACCGGCCCATCGCCGCCCACGGACGGGACGGGCCGGCGGCCCGCCGCCCCGGCGGCCAGCGCCACATCGCCCATGCGGTCGCGTAGGTCGACCACGATGCGCTCCGCGGTGCGACGCCCGACACCGGGCACGGCCTGGAGCGCGTGCACGTCACCCGCGCGAATCGCCGCCGCGAGGGCCGCCGCGTCGAAGGTGCTCACGCAAGCGATCGCGAGCCGCGCGCCCACACCCGCCACCCCTTGGAGCAGCTCGAACAGGTCGCGGTCCGCACGGTCGAGGAAGCCATACAGCCGCAGGTCGTCCTCGCGCACGTGGAGGGAACTGTACAACCGCAGCGCGCCGCCCGGCGGCGGCAGTGCCGCCAGGTCGCGCGGGGTCATGGCGCAACCGAGGCCGATGCCTCCCACCAGGACGACCGCCGCATCCTCGCTCGCCTCCAGCAGCGTGCCGGCCAGAACCCGAACCGGACTCATGGCGGCACCAAGGGCAGGACGGCGGACCACAGCAGGTGGCACGCGGCGACGGCCGCCGCGTCTGACGCGTCGATCGGGCTCAGCACCGCGCCCGGCGCCAGCCGCGCGCGCAGCATCGCACGTACCTGGCGCTTGTCCGCTCGGCCGTGTCCAGCGATCGTCTGCTTCACCCGCGTCGATGTGTAGAGATGCACGGAAATGCCGGCATCAGCCAGGGCAAGGAGGCAGGCCGCCTGCGCCGCGCCCAGCCGCAGGGCCGCCCTCGGGTCGACGCCGATGAAGACCTCTTCCACCGCGGCCTCGGTTGCACCGGAGTCGCGCGCCAGGTCCACCAGCGCGTCGCGCAGGTGGCGCAACCGCTCTGGCAACGGCACGCGCGCTGGCGGACGGATCGCACGCGCCCACACGAGGCGCGGCTCCCCGCCCTCCGATTCCATGACAGCGACGCCGGTGACGTTCAGGCCGGGGTCGACGCCGAGGACGCGCACGCGCGCTCAGGCGCTGTACGCGGCGAGCACCGAGTCGGGGATCTCGGCGTTGGAGTAGACATGCTGGACATCGTCCAGGTCCTCGAGCTTGTCGAGAAGCTTCAGGCAACCGATCGCGTCCTTCTCGTTCAGCGGCACGGTGGTCTTGGGGACCATCGCCACATCGGCGTTCTCAACCTGACCTGAGGCGTCGAGCAGCGCCTGACGGACCCGCTCGAGGTCGGACGGCTGGGTGTAGACCTCCATCGTGTCGCCGTCGATCCTGAAGTCTTCCGCGCCCGCGTCGATGGCCACCAGCGCCAGCTCCTCAAGCCGCTGAGCCGCGCCACTGACCGAGATCGCTCCGCGCTGATCGAACAGCCAGGCCACCGAGCCCGCTTCGCCCAGGCTGCCGCCCGCCCGCGTGAAGGCCGCCCGAACGTCGGCCACGGTGCGATTGCGATTGTCGGTCAGGGCTTGAACCAGGACCGCCGCCCCCCCCGGCCCGTAGCCTTCATAGGTCGGCTCGACCAGCTCGACACCTTCCTGCCCCTGGCCGGACGCCCGCTTGATCCCGCGTTCGATCGTCTCGCTCGGCATGTTGGCGTCGCGGGCGCGCTGTACCGCGAGGCGCAGGCGGAAGTTCGCCTCGGGATCGGGCCCGCCCTGGCGGACCGCCACCATGATCTCCCGGCCGAGCTTGGTGAAGAGCTGACCGCGCCGCGCGTCGGCCACGCCCTTTTGGCGCTTGATCTGCGCCCACTTGGAATGACCGGACATCCGGTTCTCGCCTGCCTTGTGACGTCAAATGTGCACACGGATTGTCGCACCGGCACGCGGGCGCGGTCAAAGCGTGTCCTGAACGCGGCGGCCTACTCCAGCACCGCCTCGGCCTCGATCTCGACCTTCCAGCGCGGATCCAGCAGCCCGGCCACGACGACCATGGTCGCCGCCGGACGGATCTGCGCGAAGACCTCACCGTGCGCCGCACCGACCGCGTCGGCGAAGGACGCATTCGTGATGAACATCCGTGTCCGGACCACGTGGCGCGCCTCTGCCCCTGCCTGCCCCAGCGCCTCCAGGATGATCGCCAGGCACCGCCGGGCCTGCGCCAGCGGATCCGCATCGCAGGACCCATCCGGCCAGATGGGCGCGCTGCCCGAGACGAGGACGCGACCGCCGATCCGTACGGCACGGCTGAAGCCGATTCTCGGCTCGTAGGGGGACCCCGAAGACACCAGATGACGATGATCCATGAACCTCACCTCCGCCGCGCGTACGGGCAGCAGTAGCGACCGTCGATCGCGCTTGGTGGGCGGCCGCCAGTCGACGGATAGGCTCCGAGCGGCTGTTGCGTCCGTATCGCGGGACCGCGGGGCGCCTGCCTGCAGCAGGCAGGCGCTCCGCCCGCGGCTCAGGGCACCACGACGTGCTTCACCGAGCGCTCGCGCGTCGCCTCCATGTTCCGCAGCGCGACGGCCAGGTCGTCCAGCCGGTAGCGCTCGCCGAGCAAGTGGTCGGCGGGTACCAGCCCGCCGACCAGTGCGGCGACGGCCTCTTGGAAGTACCGCGGCGCGTGGTGATACGCGCCTAGCACCGTCACCTCATCGTAGTGCAGCCGCTCGGTCGGGAAGCGCGCCACGGTGCCGCGCGCGCAGCCGCCGAAGAGGCACACCCGCCCTCCTCGTCGCGCCAGGCGAACCGCCTGCTCCCACGCTGCCGGGCGGCCCACCGCCTCGATCACCAGGTCCGGACCGTCAGCCCCACGCAGGTCTCGCATTGCCGCCTCGTCCGTGGAATCGTCGCCGGTGCGCGGATAGGTGGCCGACGCGCCGAAACGCCCGGCCTGCGCCAGCCGCGCCTGGTGCGGGTCGCTCACGGTGACGCTGGCGCCGCGCCGCGACGCCACCCAAGTCACCAGCAATCCGGTCGGCCCGGCGCCCAGCACCAGCACGCGCTCGGCCGCACGAACCGCGGCAACATCGGCGGCGCGCAGCGCGCAGGCCAGCGGGTCTGCCATCGCCACGACCTCGGCCGGGACGTCAGCGGGTACGCGGTACGTGTTGCGCGCGGCGTGGCGCGCCGGAACGCGCACCGCCTCGGCGAAACCACCGAACAGGTACTGGAGGTCGGGGCAGAGGTTCTCCTGCCCGCGCCGGCACATCGCGCAGGTTCCGCACGGCGCGGAGTCCGCCACGACGACTCGCTCGCCTGGGGGAAACGGCGCGCCCTCGCCGGCGGCCGTGACGGTGCCGGCCCACTCATGGCCGAAGCGCGCCGGGTAGGCGCCAAGCGCGGGGTGTCCTCGGCGCCACATCTTGACGTCGGTGGCGCACGTCAGCGCCGCCTCGACGCGGACGACCAGCTCTCCTGGTCCGGGCGTCTCGGCGGCCAGCCCCTCGATGCGCAGGTCGTCGGGTCCGTAGAGCAGGGCCGCGCGCACCGCCGACTCCCCCCTCGGCAATCAAGAAGCGGGCGTGGCCCGCCCGCTCCGCCCGTTCAGCGTGGTAGCGCATGCGGGATTCGAACCCGCGATCTCCTCCTTGAGAGGGAGGTGTCCTGGGCCGCTAGACGAATGCGCCGCGAGGTATTGGCTGGGGATGGAGGATTCGAACCCCCGCATACGGATCCAGAATCCGCTGTCCTACCGCTAGACGAATCCCCAACCCACGATCCAACCGTAACAAAGCCGGAAACGGCTTCGCAACCATCGCGGCACCCACGCCGGCTTGTCGACGTGGCGATGGGCGCGGTCCTCGCCTGGCGGCAGCCGCCGGCAGAGCTCGGCGGCAGCGCGTCGACGTCCTCGTGCGCTAGCCTTGGTGATGCCGGGGGAACAGCACGCCGAACGGGAGGACGAGCCGTGGCCGAGACGCAGCCGGCACCCGAGGTGCCAACGGAGCTGATCGATGTGGCGGCGCTGCAGCGCTTCGTGCTGGAGCACGTGCCAGGCGCCGAGCCGCCGCTCGAGGCGCACAAGCACGAGGCGGGGATGTCCAACGAGACTTTCTTCGTCACGTGCGGCGATCAGGAGTGGGTGCTGCGCCGGCCGCCGCGCGGCGAGCTGCTCCCCACCTCCCATGACGTCTTGCGCGAGTGGCGGGTGATCCACGCGCTGTACGGCACCGGCGCCCGCGTGCCGCGGCCGATCGCGGCCTGCGCCGACCTCTCGGTCATCGGCGCACCCTTCTACCTGATGGAGCGCGTTCACGGCAGCGTGATCCGCGAGGAGATCCCCGCGGCGCTCGACAATCCCGCCGAGCGAGGGCGCATCGCGGAAGAGCTGATCACCGCCCTCGTCGAGATCCACGCGGCCGACTGGCAGCGGGTTGGCCTCGGGGACCTGGGCAAGCCGGCGGGGTATCTCGAACGGCAGGTGCGACGCTGGGCCGGGCAGCTCGACCTGACGCGCGTCCACACTCGCGAGCTACCCGGCATCGACGAGGTCACCGACTGGCTGCGCCAGAGCTTACCCGCGTCTGGGCCGACGACGCTTGTGCACGGCGACTACGCGCTTCACAATGTGCTGTTCTCGGAGACCGCGCCCGCCTGCCTGACCGCGGTGCTGGATTGGGAGATGTCCACGCTCGGCGACCCGCTGGCAGACCTCGGCTACTGCCTGGCCGCTTGGGCCGACCCGGGACTCCCAGCCGAAGACCTGCTGACCGAAGCCCAGCGGCTCACCATGCGCGAGGGTTTTCCCGCGCGCGGCGAGCTGGCCGCCATGTACGCCGAGAAGAGCGGTCGCTCGGTCCGCGACGTGACGTTCTACGTCGTGCTCGCGGTCTGGAAGCTGGCCATCATCGGCGAAGGCCTGTACGCCCTCTACCTCGAAGGGCGCGCCGCCAACCCGAAGGCGGCCGAGTTCGTCGAACGCGTGCCGCGCACCGTCGAGCGTGCCCTGCGGATTATCGGCGAGTCCAGCCGCTGAGCGCGCGGGCCTGCCCGCGGCTGCAGACGCCACAGACGGACCTGCGCCGCCTTACGGCGACCAGGTCACCGTGCCGCAGCGCCAGATCCGGTGGCCGCCGCCCGTGCTGGGCGTCGGGCCGATGTCGATCAGCGCCCACGTCGGCTGGCGGTTGGCGGGCGTGTCCTGGATCGTGACGAACTGGTTGGCCGAGCCATTCGCCACGGTGACCACCCCGGCGATGTGAACCTGGCTCAGGAGGAAGGCCTCGAGGCCGCCCTCGACCTGTGGGCAGTCGCTCGTGGTGTGCACCAGGAACAGGAACCCGTTCATCCGATACGCGTTCGACGCGAAGCCGATGTCGTCGCCCTTCACCCACAGGTTCAGATAGCCGGTGGGCGGCCACGAATCGCCGGTCTCTGGGGTGAACGCCCGCAGCCAGGTGTTGTCGCGTGGGATGCCGCTGAGGTCGTTGGCACCATGGAGGTCACCATACCCGACCTGACGGCAGGCGACCGCGGCCAGGGCCGCCAACACCGCCAGCAGCCCGACGAGCCGGGTTGCCCGCCTTCGTGAGATCCAACCGCTACGCATGGTCTCCTCCTCCCACGCGGGGCCCGCCGCACCGCGCACGCTAATAGTACGCGCCGCATAACAGCCGCGCGGGGCGGCCCCGCTCCAACGGCATCTCCGTCGCGTTTGACTGGCCTGTGGAGCGCGTGGAACACTGCCGGCGGACTGTGCTGTCGCGGGAGGCACCCCATGACCTACCAGGACCTCCGCTACGAGGTGCGGGACCAGGTCGCCGTCATCACCCTCGACCGGCCTGAACGACTGAACGCGATCAGCGGGCCGATGCTGCGCTCGCTCAGCGCTGCGCTGGTCGGCGCCAACAGCGACCCGGGGGTGCGCGTCGTGGTGCTGACAGGCGCGGGCCGCGGCTTCTGCGCCGGGCTCGACCTCAAGGACCAGTCCAGCGGCGAGGGGTCGGTCGCGGAAGAAGTTGCCGCGGGCGGGCTCTTCGACCTGCGCGACGCCCCGCCGATCGTGTTGCACAACATGGACAAACCGACCCTCGCCGCCGTGAACGGCCCCGCCGCCGGCTATGGTCTCGACCTCGCGCTCGGCTGTGATATGCGCATCCTCGGGTCCGAGGCGAAGCTGGGCGCAGTGTTCACGCGCCGCGGGGTGCTGCCCGAGTCCGGCGGCACGTGGCTCCTCCCGCGGCTGGTCGGCTGGGCGCGCGCGGCCGAGATCGCCTTCCGCGGCCGGGTGCTCAGCGCGCAGGAGGCGCTGGACCTGGGGCTGGTCAACCGTGTCGTCGCCCAGGAGCGCCTGATGGACGAGACGCTCGCGCTCGCCACCGAGATCGCTGCCAACGCGCCGCTCGCCGTCCAGGCGACGAAGCGGATGATGCGCATGGGAATGGACGAGACCTTCGAGGCGAACGTGCACCACGTGTACCTGGCCCTGCTGCCGCTGTTCCGCAGCCAGGATTTCCAGGAAGGGATGCGCGCCTTCCTCGAGCGGCGCGAGCCGCAGTTCATCGGGCGGTAGCGGCAGGCGATGCGTCGGCTGGCGGTGCTGACGGGTGGCGGCGACGCCCCCGGCATGAATGCCTGCACCCGCGCGGTGCAGCGCACGGCAACCCGCAGCGGCCTCGAGGTCCTCGCCATCCGCGATGGCTTCGAGGGGATGATCCGCGGCCGTTTCCGCAAGCTGGAGCGGATCGACGTGGTCAACATCTTGCAACGTGGTGGGACGATCATCGGCGCTGGCCGGAGCAAAGACTTCCTCACCAGCGAGGGGCGCGCCCGCGCCGCCGAGCAACTCCGCGAGCACCAGGTGGACGGGCTGGTGGCCATCGGCGGCGACGGCACGCTGCGCGGCCTCCACGCCCTGACGATGGAACACGGCATCCCGATCGTCGGTGTGCCCGCGTCGATCGACAACGACATCCGTGGCACGGACGAGGCGATCGGCTTCGACACGGCAGTGAACACCGCGGTGGAGGCGGTCGACCGCCTGCGCGAGACCGCCGACGCGGTCGGGCGCGTCTTCTTCGTCGAGGTCATGGGGCGCCATTGCGGCGCGATCGCGACCGCGGCGGGGATCGCCGCCGGCGCCTTCGCGGTGCTGGTCCCCGAGCAGCACACCGACCTGGACGAGCTGGCGCGACGCATCCAGCGGGGGTTCCAGCGCGGCCGGCTCTCCAGCGTCGTGGTCATAGCGGAAGGCAACGAGGAGGGCGGCGCCTTCGCGGTCGCCGAGAAGGTGGGCGCCCGCATGACGCACGAGTACCGGGTGATCGTGCTCGGCCATGTGCAGCGCGGAGGCTCTCCCTCGGCCCGCGACCGTATCCTGGCCACGCGGCTCGGCGCTGCCGCCGTGCATGCCATCCTGGAAGGCGGCGCCGACGTCATGATGGGCGAGGTCGGCGGCGAGCTCCGCCTCACGCCCATCCCCGAGGCGGCAGACCCGCCGCGGCAGGCCGACCTTTCGCTGGTGAACCTGCTCGACGAGGTCACCTACTGATCACGGAGGAGGACTCCCGGAGATGTTCGAGATCGTGGTGCCGCTCGACGGTTCGAGCGAGGCGGAGTGCGCGCTCCCGTGGGCCCTGGCGATGGCTCACGCCTACGACGGCAATGTGACGCTGCTGCACGTACGGGCCCACACTCGGGGGGCCGAGACCACCTACCTCAGCGGCCTGCTCGGGAAGCTCCTCCAGCTTCGCTTTCGCGGCACGATTGAAGAGCGCGAGGGCGACCCGGCGGCGGTCATCGTCGAACGGGCCGCCTCGGCCGCGATGCTGGTGCTCGCCACCCACGGACGCGGCGGCTTCCAGCGTCTCTTCCTCGGCAGCGTGGCCGACCGCGTGATCCGCCAGGCGGCGGTGCCCATGCTGATCGTGAAGGAACGCGTCGATAGGGCCGCCACCGATCCCGCCGCAATCCGCCACATCGCCGTCCTTCTGTCGGGCGAGCCAGAGGCCGAGGCCGGCGCGCGCCGCGGCGTCGAGCTCGCGACCCGCCTCGCGGCGAAGGTGACTTTCGTGCACGTCGCCCCGTGGACCGCCCAGTGGTTCGCCTTCGGGATCCCGTCCGTCATCCCACCCGGCGTCGATGAGGCGATCGAGCGTGCGTCCGACGAGTACCTGGCCGGCGCGGTCGAGCGCTACGCCACCGGCGGCGTGACGCCCGAGTACCTCACCTTGCGCGGGTTCACCGCCGACGCCGTCGAGGACTGGGCTCACTCGGCGCAGGTGGACCTCGTCTGCATGACGACCCACGGTCGCTCGGGCATGCGGCGGGCGGCGCTCGGCTCGGTCGCGGACCGCATGGTGCGTTCAGGCGTCGCGCCGGTCCTGGTCGAGCGGGTACGGCATGGGGAAAGCGCGGGCGAGACCCAGCAGAGCGACTGACCCGTGCCCCCGGTTTCCACTATCCGCCGCCCCCGATACCCTCTCGGTGATGCGTGGCACGCTTCAGCCCGGGATGCAACACACGGACGGCGAGCCCATGCCGGTCCCCGCGGCGAACGCCCCGGACCTGTGGCTGCTGGCGGGGCCGATGGAGCGCTGCGCTCGGCGCTTCCTCACCGGGCTCTGCGACCCGGGCGAGCAGACAGTCGGCGCGCGCATCGAGGTGGAGCGCGCGGACCTCGCGCCGCTTCCGGACCAGGTCCGCTGCGGCGCTACCGTGGAGTCGGTCGAAGGCCGCAAGGTCTGGTTTCGCCTCGAGGCACGGGCGGAGTCCGGCGAGCTCGTTGCGCGGGGCCGCCACCTGCGCGTGTTCGTCCGCGTGGCACGCTACGATGACGCAGGCCAGCGGGGCGGGGAAGGGACGCGCTGATGCCATACGTTACCGCTGCCGATGTGCGGCTCTGGTACGAGGAGCACGGCGAGGGCACACCGCTGGTCCTGTTGCACGGTGGCTGGGTCGACCTGGGCTCCTGGCAGCCGAACATTCCCGCGCTCGCCCGGGCCGCGCGGGTGGTCGCATACGACCGACGCGGCTGCGGGCGCAGCACGCGCGGCACCCGTGAGCACAGCCCGAAGGCATGGGCCGCCGACCTGGCGGAGCTCGTCCGCGGACTGGAGTTGGAGCAGCCCGTCCTGCTGGGG
Organism: Chloroflexota bacterium; assembly: GCA_021787985.1. Lineage (GTDB taxonomy): Bacteria > Chloroflexota > Dehalococcoidia > DSGV01 > DSGV01 > JAJYLG01. Next base: position 10,066 of record JAJYLG010000053.1, on the reverse strand, counting down.
CTGTCGTACGGCGCGATGACAGTGCTGCGCTACCTGGTCGACGGCGCGGGGCCCGCACGCGCGGCGGTGCTCGCCTCCGGCACGGCGCACGGGTTCGCCGGTTCACAGCCGGGTCTGGTGTCCTTCCCGGAGATGCACGACCGGCTGCACGAGGTGCGCGTGCCCACGCTTGTGCTCCACGGCGAGCTCGACCCTGTCTTTCCCCTGTCGCACGCTCAGGAGCTCGCCGCGGGGATCGCCGGCGCGGAGCTGGTGTCGATCGAGGGAGCAGGGCATGGCGTGAACTGGGAGCAGCCGGACGCCTTCAACCACGCGGTGCTCGACTTCCTGGCACGGCTCGACGGCCTGCCTGGCGCGCAGGCCGGGCAGACAGGCGCGACGCTCTCCTGACCTCGGCGGCGCTATCCGGCGGCCGGCGCTGCACCGGCCAGCGCGCCCAGCACGGTCAGACGATCGACCGCCCCCACCAGCCGTCCCTCCGCGTCGACGACCGGCAGGAGCTTGCGATGATGCTCCACCATCACTCGCGCTGCTTCCGCCAGCGACTGGTCCTCACGCACCGTGGCCACCGGTGACGCCATCACCTCCCGGGCGCGGGCCTCCGGGAGTGGCCGCTCCGGCTCGCCTCCGGGCAGCAGATGCATCAACCGGCGGACCACCCCACCGCGCTGCTCCGGCGCCAAACGCTCCACCAGCTCGTCGTCCGTGATGATTCCCACGGGGCTGCGCTCGCCGTCCACCACGATCACGCGATGATGGGCCGAGCCGGCGACGGCCGCCACAACCTCGTCCAGCGGTGCGTCAAGGCGCACCACGGGGACTCGGCGGTCCATGACCTCCCTTGCGCGAGCGGAGACCGCCGCCGCGACCGGGTGCTCCTCGCCGGCGGGTGTCACCCCCACCGCACGCAGCACGTCGAGCCGGCTGATGATCCCCACCAGCCGGCCGGCGTCATCGACCACTGGCAGGCGCTTCACCCCGCGCGCGACCATCAAGCGTACGGCATCCAGCACGGGCGTCTCGCCACGCACCACCAGGGGCGCCGCTGTCATCACGTCGCGTGCCGTCATCCCCGGCGCGGCCTGGTCGTCCGGCGCCGCTCCCAGCGCCCGCACCAGTTGCACCCGCAGCGGGCTGCCTCCCCGCTCGACAAGGTCGGTCCGCGTCACGATGCCGATCGGTCGGCCCGCCTCGTCGATCACGGGCACGGCGTAGAAATCGGACTGGACCAGCAATCGCACCAGGTCGGACACGGGCGTCTCGGAGCGCACCGACACGACGTCGCGGACCATCACCTCATCGACGCGCAGGCCGCGAGGCGGCGCGTGCAGGCGCACGGGCGGGCTCTGCACCTCGACCGCCTCGACCCGCACCACCAGCGCGCCGGGGACGAGTGCCGTGATGCCCGCCAGCACCGGGTCGACGCGGACGCGCTCGTCGATCCACTCGACAACGATCGGCATCGGCTCCGCCAGCTCGGCGAAGATGCCCCGGTGCACCTCGCCGGCGCCCTCCATCGCGATGCCGCGATACACGACGACGCGCAGCGCGCTCACATCGCGGAGCCGCTCGAGCAGCGCCTGGTAGGCCGCCTTCCCGCCGACTGTGTCACGGTCAGTCAGGTAGAAACGGACGACAGAGAGCTCGCGCACACGGCACCTCGCCACAAGAATAGCCGCCGACCACGGCCCGGGACAGGCCGGCGCCCTGCACCCGCGGGTCGCGTGCCGCTACGCTGGAGCAGTATGAACACGCGCCGCATTCGTCCGGCCGCGCTCGATGCGGGCGAGGCGGTCCGGCCAGGGCGCCTCGGCGTCTCGCGCAACGTGGTGACGCTCGGGGTCGTCTCCTTCTTCGCCGACATCTCGTCGGAGATGCTCTATCCCCTGATCCCCCTCTTCCTGCAGACGACGCTCGGCGCGCCGGTCGCCGCCATCGGGCTGATCGAGGGTGTGGCCGAGGCGACGGCCAGCATCACGCGCATCCTGGGCGGCGCGCTCGCGGACCGCACGCGCCGCCGCATCCCGTTCGTCTTCCTGGGCTACGCGACGACCGCGGTCGGCAAGGTGCTGCTCGCCCTGTCGGTCGTCTGGCCGATGGCGCTGCTCGCCCGCTTCGTGGACCGTCTGGGCAAGGGCGTGCGCACCGGGCCGCGCGACGCGCTGCTGGCCGACTCCGCGCGCGTGCAGGACCGCGGACGCGCGTTCGGCTTCCACCGCAGCATGGACACCGCCGGGGCCGTGATCGGGCCGCTCGGCGCCGTCGGCCTGCTGGTTGCGTTCCACAACCACCTGAGGCCGATCTTCTGGCTGGCGCTCATCCCCGGTGTCTTGTCGGTCCTCGCGGTTCTCCCGCTGCGCGAGGTCCGCCGGGAGTCGCGGTCGGGCGAGCGGCTGCGCATCGGCATCACCGGCCGTCAGTTCGCCGTGTTCCTTGGCATCTTCACGCTGTTCGCCGCGACGAACTCGAGCGATGTCTTTCTCATCCTGCGGGCACGGAGCCTCGGACTGAGCGAGGCGCTCGTCGTCCTCGCCTACGTGCTCTACAACGTGGTCTACATGATCCTGTCGCTGCCGGCCGGCATCGCGTCGGACCGCATCGGCCGGCGCAACGTGCTGGCCGTCGGCTTGGTGCTCTTCGCGGCAGTCTACGTCGGCTTCACCGTGATCCGGCACTCGGCGTGGGTCTGGCCACTGTTCCTGGTCTATGGCGGCTACATCGCGCTGACCGACGGCGTCGCCAAGGCGCTCATCTCCGACCTGGTGCCGGCCGAGACCCGCGCCACGGCGATCGGCACCTTCGCCGCCGCGACCGGCATCTCCGCCCTCATTGCCAGCGTGACCGCGGGCATCCTGTGGCAGGTCGTCGGCGCGTGGGCGCCGTTCGCGATGGGAGCCGCGGGCGCCGGCTTGGCCGCGGTCTTGCTCATCACCCTCCTGCCCGCGCGGGTCGCGCACCAGGCTGCCTGAACTCCCAGCGCTCGAACCACTGGACAATTGAGGCGATATCGTCGTGCGCCATCGCCAGCCCGTCCTCGAGCAGCAGACGCACATCGCTACAGCGCGCCAGCCCCTCGAGGTCCGCGTGCGCCAGCGCGTAGGCCTTGCCCGGTCGATAGTAAGGCCAGTCCGGCCTCGCGAAGACGTGCACGTAGAGCGTGCTGCCATCGTTGGTGAACGCGACGCGGTCCAGCGCCCGCTCAGCGAGGTCCGGCCGCCCACGCTCGCGCAGCAAACGACGCAGCTCTCGCTCGATGGTCCGCAGCGAGGGGCCGGGCATCAGCGGTCGGCCGCCTGCTGTAGCAGGTGCTCGTACACCAGCCGGTCGATTCGCTCGGCCGTGACCGTGCGCTCCTCGAGGTTCTCGACGCCGACCCAGCGCAGCAGCGCGGCGAACCAGCCTGACTCCGCGGCGCCGTCCCAGTGGCCAAGCCGCGTCAATGCCTCCTGCACTGCGGCCAGCCGCTCGCCCTCCAGCGGCAGCTCATCCTGAGAGCGCGTGCGACCGAGCAGCAGCTCGTGGACGGCCAGCAGCCGCCGCAGCTCCTGGATCGGGGTGCGGTGGTCATCGACGCGCAGGTCCACCATGCGGTCAGACGTGCCGCCGTAGCCGCCGCCCGCCCGCACCACGAGCAGCGACGCGGACTGCTGCCCGCGGCGGTCCCCGCCAACCGCCTGGCCGGCCTCCAGCGCCCGCAGCAGTCGGTGCGCCAGTGGCTCGCCGCGCGCGCCCTCGAACGCGACCGACATCGCGCCGACCACCGCTTCCGACGCGAGGATGTTCCCCTGGCAGGCGTAGCCATCGCCGAACGCGTGGCCGGCCCACGCCAGGCAGGCCGCCCCCGTGTACGCCGCCGCCCGGCCGTGGCCGTCCACCACACCCACCTGACGGTGATCCCGGCCCTGGTCACGGGAGACGAGCCAATCGACCGTCTCGCCCGCCGTGTGCCCGCGGTGCAGGTACGCCAGCCCGCGCGGGCCGTAGGAAGCGTTCGCCAGCGCCTGCGTGGCCACGGCGCCCACGTCCGCGCGTGCCCACGGCACCACCGCCCCGACGGCGGGGAACTTCGACTGGACCGCCACGCCCAGATCGCCGCTCTCCGCGTCGCGCGCGACGATGGAGAAGGTCGAAGGCATCGCCACGGCCCGCTTCACCTCCCGCTGGTGGCATTGTAGGGTGCTGGGCGAGCGCAACCGGCGCGGATGTCGGCTGTCGCCTACCCGTCGCCGCGCGCTGCCCGCGGCTCATCTGGCGGCCGCCAGCGGAAGCGCGCGAGGTCCACCATGCCGTCCTTCCCTACCGGGACTCCGTCCTCCTCCAGATCGAGCCGATGGCCAAGCTCGCCCGCCGGGCCGTAGCCCCGCGCCAGACCGCCGAAGCGGTTCACGACCCGCTGGCACGGCACATCGCCCGGCGCGCGGTGCAATGCGAAACCGACCGCTCGCCCAGCGCGCGGCGCGCCGAGCCACCGCGCGATGTCGCCGTACGTCACCACTCGTCCGCGTGGCACCGCACGGACGACGCCATAGACGCGCTCGGCGAAGCCCCCGGGCGAGCGGACGCCGCTCGGGTCACGGACGCGGCATTCGCCGCCGGGCCTCGCCGTCACGGTCAATGCTTCCCTTCCGCCTCCCGAGGCTCGCGGCCCCGTCGGCTGGCGGGGAACCCGCGCTCGACGCCGACACGCTCGTCATCGAGAACGAGCGATGCTACGGCGAGGCGGTCGCGGAGCGGAGCGGCTACGGCCATCTCTGTGCCGGCGAGTACCCACCCTGTCGCGGCTGGCTGAGCCGCCAGCGGGCCTGGGGCGGAGCGTTCAGCGAGCGCTATTGGTTCCGCGTCGACCGGGAGCCAACCGAGAATCGACCATGTCGCTACGTCATCCGGCGCGTGGCGCGCGGCGCGGCCAAGTAGCCGCCGCCGGCGCGCGACGAAACGGCCCGGGGCGCTCGCCGCGGGCCGCTGGCCTCACGCTGGCTGTGCCGCTCGGATCAAGGCACGCTCGCCTTCAGGCTCTCCAGGTGGCGCATCACGACCTTCATCGGCCCCTCTTCCGTCAAGGCGAAGTGCGGCGCCACCTTCCAGAACAGCGGCAGCATCTCGTCCCAGCGCGCGAGAATGCGCTTCGCCCGTTTGCTGCCGGTGCGCTCGTAGTGCCGCTCGACCAGCGTCTTCAGGATCTCGATGTCGGCGTCGTGCGTGACCTGCGCCAGACCGACCAGCTCCGGATTCAGCTTCTTCGGCAGCTCGCGGTTCTCATCGAAAACGTACGCGACGCCGTTCGACATGCCGGCGCCGAAGTTGCGGCCGACCTCACCCAGGATCACGACCACGCCCTCGGTCATGTACTCGCAGCCATGGTCGCCACAGCCCTCGACCACCGCCTTCGCGCCGCTGTTGCGCACGGCGAACCGTTCGCCAGCGCGCCCCCCCACGAAAAGCGTGCCGCCCGTCGCGCCATAGAGCACTGTGTTGCCGACGATCACGTTCTCATGGCTCCGGAAGCTGGCGTCGGCCGGCGGCAAGACCACCACCTCGCCGCCGCCCATGCCCTTCGCCACGTAGTCGTTCGCCTCCCCGACGAGCGTCAGCCGCAGACCACGAATGCAGAACGCGCCGAACGACTGCCCGGCCGAGCCCTCGAACTCCACCTCGAGCGTAGTGCTCGGCAGCCCGGCATCCCCGTAACGGTGGGCGATCTCGCCCGCCAGTCTCGCCCCGACCGACCGGTTCGTGTTGCGAACCGGGTAGCGGAGTTGCAGCGACTCGCTTCCCTCGAGCGCACGCATCGCGTCGGCGATGATCCGCTCGTCGAGCTGCTGCTCCACCCGATCGTTGCGCGCGCGCACCGACTTGCGAGGCCGCGACGGGTCACCCGGCTCGGTCAGGATACGGCTGAAGTCAAGCAACCGCGCTCGAGGGTGCTCGCCGATCGCGGCTGGCGCCAGCAAATCCACCCGTCCGACAGCCTCATCGAGCGAGCGCAGGCCGAGGCTCGCCAGGATCTGGCGCACCTCCTCGGCAACGCCGCGGAGAAAAGTCGCCACCTGCTCGGGCCGACCGTTGAAGCGCGCCCGCAGGTCCTCGCGTTGGGTGGCCACGCCCACCGGGCAGGTGTTCAGGTGGCACTGCCGTGCCATCTTGCAGCCGACCGCTACTGCCAGCGCCGTCCCGAACCCGTACTCCTCCGCGCCGAGCAGCGCCGCGACCACCACGTCGCGCCCGGTCTTGAGGCCGCCATCGGTCCGCAGTCGCACGCGGCCGCGCAGGTCGTTTTGAACGAGCACCTGCTGGGTCTCGCTCAGCCCCAGCTCCCAGGGCGCGCCGGCCATCTTGATCGACGACAGCGGCGAGGCGCCGGTGCCGCCATCGTGACCGGCGATGTGGATGATGTCGGCGTAGCCCTTGGCGACCCCGGCCGCGATCGTCCCCACGCCTTCTTCGGCCACCAGCTTGACCGTGATGAACGCGCGCGGGTTGACCTGCTTCAGGTCGTAGATGAGCTGCGCCAGGTCCTCGATCGAGTAGATGTCGTGGTGCGGCGGCGGCGAGATGAGCGGCGTCCCCGGTAACGTGTGTCGCAGCGCCGCGATTTGCGTCGATACCTTGTGCCCCGGTAGCTGCCCGCCCTCGCCCGGCTTGCTGCCCTGCGCCATCTTGATCTCGAGCTGCTCTGCCGCCGCCAGGTAGCCCGGCGTCACTCCGAAGCGCGCGCTGGCTACCTGCTTGATGCGGCTGTTCGCGTCACGACCGTCCGGGTACGGCTTGTAGCGGCCCGACGGTTCACCGCCCTCGCCCGTATTGCTGCGCGCCCCGATGGAGTTCATGCCGATCGCGACCGCCTCGTGCGCCTCGGGTGAGAGCGCACCGAGCGACATCGCCGCCCCGGCAAACCGCCGCATGATTGCTTCCGCGGGCTCCACCTCTTCCAGCGGCACGGGGTCGCCTGCGGGGCGGAATTCGAGCAGGTCGCGCAGCAGGATCGGCGGACGCGACTGCACGAGCTGCGTGTAGGCCAGGTAGTCATCCCACGCGCCGCTCTCCCCGTAACGGTGCGCTGCCTTGATCACATCCGGGTTGAAGGCGTGGTACTCGCCCTCGCGCCGGAAGCGGTAAAACGACCCATCATCCAGCCCAGGAGGCTCCTCGCCGGAAAACGCGATCTCGTGCCGGCGCAGGACGTCCTCCGCCAGCTCCTCGAGCCCGATGCCGCCGACGCGCGACACCAGGCCAGTGAACGCCAGATCGAGCAACTCCCGGCCGACGCCGATCGCCTCGAAGATCTGCGCGCCGTGATATCCGGTGACGGTCGAGATCCCCATCTTGCTCATGATCTTCAGCAGGCCGGCGTCCATCGCCTTCTCGTAGTTCTCCACGGCCTTGGCGAGGGGCACGTCTTTGAGGTCGCCCTGCTGCTCGAGATCGGCGATGGCCTGGAACGCCAGGTACGGGTTGACGGCGCTCGCGCCAAAGCCGATCAGCACCGCCGCCTGGTGGACGTCCCGCGCCTCGCCCGTCTCCGCGATGACGCTGGCCTGCATGCGCTTGCCGGCACGGATCAGGTGGTTGTGGACCGCCCCCACTGCCACCAGCATCGGGATCGCCGCACGCTCCGCGTCCACCCCACGATCCGAGAGGATGAGGATTGTCGCGCCGTCATCGACCGCATTCTCGGCCGCGCGGCAGATACGGTCCGCGGCCGCCCGCATGCCCTCTGGTCCGTCGCTCGCTCGGAAGAGCACCGGGATAGTCACCGCGTGGAAGGCAGGCTCGGCGATCCGGCGCAGCGCCTCAAGCTCCTCGTCCGCCATCAGTGGGCTATTGAGGTGCACCAGGCGCGCGTGGCCCTCGCGCTCCTCGAGCAGGCTGTGCCGCCGACCCAGATAGGTGTCGAGCGACATCACCAGCTCCTCGCGGATCGGGTCGATGGGGGGATTGGTGACCTGGGCGAACTTCTGCTTGAAGTAGGCGTACAGGAGCCGCGGGCGGCTGGCGAACACGGCGAGCGCCGTATCGTCGCCCATCGCGCCGATCGGCTCCTTACCGTCTACCGCCATCGGCCGCAAGATGAACTGCAGCTCCTCGCCGGTATAGCCGAAGGCGGCCTCCAGCCGCTGAAGGTCGGCGGTCGGGTGCTGGGGGAGCTGCTCCCGCAGATCGGCGATGTAGTCGTCGAGGTGCAGCGACTGGCGCTGGACCCAAGTCCGGTACGGCCGACGCCGCGCGGCCGCGTCCTTCAGCTCGTCGTTCTTATAGAGGCGACCCTCGACGGTGTCGACCGCGACCATCTGGCCGGGCCCGAGCCGGCCTTTCTCGACCACGCTCGACGCCTCGATCGGCACCATGCCGACCTCCGAGCCCATCACGACCAGCCCAGAGTCCGTCACTACGTAGCGCGCCGGGCGCAGCCCGTTGCGGTCGAGCGTGGCGCCAACCCAGCGACCGTCGCTGAAGGCGATACTGGCCGGGCCATCCCACGGCTCGGTGAGGCAAGCGTGGAACTCATAGAAGGCACGCCGGTCCTCCGCCATGAGCGGCATGTTCTCCCACGCCTCGGGGATCAGCATCATCAGCGCGTGCAGCGCATCCCGCCCGGACCGCGCGAGCAGCTCGACCGCCTTATCGAGGCTCGCCGTATCGCTACCGTCACTGTGCAGTACGGGCATCAGGTCGCGCATGCGCTCGCCCCAGACCGACGACGCGAGCGAGGGCTCGCGCGCGGCCATCCAGTTGCGGTTCCCTGCCAGCGTGTTGATCTCGCCGTTGTGCGCGATCAGCCGAAACGGCTGGGCCAGGACCCAGCTCGGGAAGGTGTTCGTGCTGTAGCGCTGGTGGAACACGGCAAGTGCCGTGTCATAGTCAGGGTCAACGAGGTCGAGGTAGAACTTCGGCAACTGGTGAGCGACCACGAGGCCCTTGTAGACCACCGTCCGCGCCGACCAGGAAGGCAGGTACAAGTCGCTCACACCCTCCTCGGCGGCCCAACGCTCGACCGCCTTGCGAGCAAGGTAGCAGCGCCGCTCGAGCTCGTCGGCGTCCACGCCCGCGGGGCCGCCGAGCAGGAGCTGCTCGATCTGCGGCCGCGTTCGCCGGCCCGCGTCACCCAGCGCCCCGGGCTCCACCGGCACAGTGCGCCAGCCGAAGACCGTCAGCCCCTCGGCTCGCGCGGCCCGCTCGGCCGCCTCGCGGCATCGTTGCTGCAGGACGTCGCCTTCGCGCGGCAGAAAGACGACCGCCACCGCGATCGCCTGCGGCGGCACGTCGCGGAAGCCCAGGCGTGCGAGCTCACGCTGGAGGAGTCGGTACGGAAGCTGGGTCATGACGCCGGCGCCATCGCCCGTCTGGGCGTCGGCATCCACGGCGCCACGGTGGGTCAGGTTCGTGACGCTTTGGACCGCCAGCGCGAGGACTGTGTGGCTGCGCTGGCCATTGACATTCGCGACGAACCCGGTGCCGCACGAGTCGTGCTCGTGCTCGGGCCGATAGAGCCCGGACCATGCGCCGGCCGGCGCGAAGTGCGCACCGTGTTCCGTGGCACCCGACCGCTGCATCTGACCTCCATTGACCTGGGCTGCCCAGCGACGCGGAGCGCGCCGACGCGACCGGACGACGCTACATTAGAGCCTAGGGGCCGCCGCACGCGCTGTTGGATAACACGCTAGTTTCCCAGAATGCCCGTCGCCGCGCAACATTACCGAAACAGATCCCGCTCGCCAGGGCGAACCAGCTTTCGCGCCCCGGCGTCGCCCGGCGGAACCCGGTAGCCCCGGATCAGCGCGGCCGGCACCCGCTCTAGCTTCCCCATCACCAACTCGGCAGCCCCGGCGAGCTCGTCGGCCACCGCGATTGCGGTCACCTTCAGCTCGTAGTCGTTGGCATCCCGCCGGCCGGTGTAGTCCAGGATAGGATCCATCCCCGCCACACCGATAGCGACGTTCGCCAATGCCTCGCGCCACGGTCGCCCAAAGGTGTCGCTTACGATGACGGCAAGATCCGCACCGCTCAGCTCCCGCAGCCTCGCGCGAAGGTGCGCCGCCGAGGCGTCCGAGTCGACCGGAAGCAGCGT
>JAJYLG010000136.1 GCA_021787985.1 Chloroflexota bacterium | reverse complement strand
CTACGCCCAGTGGCTGGATCGAGCCCGCACCAAGTACGGCGTGTGGACCGGGCTGTTCGACGCGCTCCGGCTCTTCGACGTCGTTCACTCCCTCTGGTTCCGGCTGCTGGTCGGCCTGCTGACGATCAACATCCTGGTCTGCACCATCAACCGCTGGAAGGGCATCTGGACGGCAGCCTTCCGCCCGCGGGTGCGAATGGGCGAAGGCTTCTTCCAGCATTCGCGCCTGCACGCGCGCTTCGAGGCGCCGGTGCCGGTGTCCGCCGCGGCCGCGCAAGTGACGCGGGTCCTCTCGCGTGCGCACTACCACGTGCGGACAGAAGCGACCGGCGACGGCATCGCGGTCTACGCGGACCGCTACCGGGCAAGCCGCTTCGGGACGTTCCTCAGTCATCTGGCCATCGTCCTCATCCTGGTGGGAGCGCTCGCCAGCAGCGTCTGGGGCTACAAAGACCCCGAGTTCATCCTGTCCGAGGGCGCCACGCGCCCGGTAGGAGTCGGGACCGGCATCTCCGTGCGCCTCGAGCACTTCTCCGACGAGTACTACGCCGACGGGTCGCCGAAGGACTACCGCAGCGAGCTGGTGGTGTACGACCACGGCGCGGAGGTCAAGCGGGGCACGGCCCGCGTGAACTCCCCCGTCACGTACAGGGGGATCGCCTTCCACCAGTCGTTCTACGGGCAATCGGCCGTCATGCAGGTGAAGGACCAGTCCGGCGCGACGCTGTTCGATGACGCGGTGCCGCTGGCCTGGTCCACCGGAGGCGGGAAAGAACCGGCGCGACCGCTGGGTGAGTTCACGCTCCCCCAGCAGAGCCTGGTCGTCTACGTCATCGGCCCGATCTCGGGCGAGAACGACCCGCGGATCCCCGCCGGCGACATGCGGGTGGAGGTGTACCGCCGGGACTCCCAAGTACCGGTGGCCGCCGAGCTTCTCTCTCCGGGGAAGGCCACGACGGTGGAAGGCATGAGCTTCCTGTTCGAGCGTGAGCGACGGTTCACGGGCCTGAAGATCGTCAAGGATCCCGGGGTGCCCGTCATCTGGGCCGCCTGCGCCCTCCTGGTGCTCGGCGTGGTGATGGTCTTCTACTTCCCGCACCGGCGCCTCTGGGTACTTTGCAAGTCACGTGCCGGCGAGCACGCCGAGGTGCTGCTGGCCACGGTCGCGCAGCGCGACATCGCGGCGGCCGAGCACTTCGAGCGCCTGCGGGGGCGGCTCGGCCGAGCGCTGGCGGCCCACGGTCCGGGCGGCGCCCCAGGCAAGGAGGATGCAGATGTATGACGCGTACAAGCTTTCGCAGTACCTCTTCGTGGCGACCGTGGCCGCGCTGGGGCTCGCGCTGCTCCTGTATCTCGTGAACGTGTTCGGGGCCAGGGGCCGGCAGTTGGCCGCGGGCACATCACACGGACCCGGCACGATGGCGGCAACGTCCGCGTCGGACACCGCGGGGCGCTACGCCACGATCCTGGCCATCAACGCGTTCATCTTCCTGACTTCGACACTCGTCCTGCGCTTTGTCGCCACCGGCCACGGTCCGTTCTCGAACATGTACGAGTTCTCGCTGGCATTCGGCTGGGGCGGCCTGGCCTGCTACCTCTACTTCGAGCGTCGCTACCACGCCCGGGTGCTGGCGCTGCTGGTGCTGCCCGTGGTGCTGGGACTGCTGGCGTACGCGACGACCGTCGGCTCGGAGGTGCGGCCGCTGGTGCCGGCGCTGCAGAACAACCTGCTCCTCACCGTGCACGTGGCGGTCGCCATGATGGCCTACGGTGCGTTCAGCGTGGCGTTCGGTGCGGCGGTGCTGTACCTGATTCAGCGCCACGATACCGTCGGCTGGCTGCCGAAGTCCGCCGTGCTCGACGAGGTCGGGTACAAGGCGGTGATGCTCGGCTTCCCGTTGATGGCGCTGACCATCATCCTCGGCGCCGTCTGGGCGGACATCGCCTGGGGCTCGTACTGGAGCTGGGACCCCAAGGAGACGGCGTCGCTGGTGACGTGGTTCGTTTACGGGGGGTACCTGCACGCCCGCGTCCTACGCGGCTGGCGCGGCACGCGCAGCGCCTGGCTGCTCGTGCTGGGGTTCGCCGCGACGCTGTTCACCTACTACGGCAACCTCTTCTTCGGGGGTCTGCACAGCTATGGATGACCCTCGCGACAGGCCCCACGCCGTGGGCACGGCGCCGCCGCCAGCGGAATCGCCCGCGTTCGACCAGGACGAGGACGACGGGCCGGACGCATCCGGTCCAGCGGGCGAAGACGACACCCTCGATTCGGTCCTCCGCTCTCCGTTCGCCCGCCCGCGGATCGGCGCGCTGCGCAACGTGCTCACCACGCTCTTTGTCGGCGCTCTGATCGTCGGCGCGGTCTGGTTCCTGGACCGGCCGGGGACCGGCGGCGCCAGCCAGCAGGTCAACGTGACGGTGGCCGCCAGCGGACCGGCGCCGCGCGTCGGCCAGCCGGCTCCCGATTTCCAGGTTCAGGGATTGGACGGCCGTTCATTCCGGCTGAGCGACTTCCGCGGCCGTCCGGTGTGGGTCACCTTCTGGGCCACGTGGTGCCCGCCGTGCCGCGCCGAGAACCCCGACATCGAGGCTGTGTACGAGGCAAAGCGCGATCAGGGACTGGTGATCCTCGCCCTCAGCCTCGGCGAGGACGCCGAGACCGTGCGCGGCTATGTGCAGCGCACCGGGTTGACGTACACCGTCGGGCTCGACCAGGCAACCGAGATCGCCGCGGCCTATCGCATCGTCGGCATCCCCACCCACTTCTTCGTGGACCGGGACGGCATTGTCCGAGCCTGGCGCATCGGCAGCCTGAGCAAGCAGGGAATGGAGCAGAGAGTGAACCAGATCCTCGCCCCCACCGGTGCGCAGCCGACACGCTGACGCGGCCGCGCCGCCCCGCGATGCCGCAGACGAGGAGGCAATGGTGAATGGCTACCGTGCTCAGGGCGCCGCGTCGCCTCCTCCGTCTGGTCTTCGGCGCACCGGCGCGGTTCCTCGGCCGGCGGCCGCTGCTGCTGTGGGCAACGGTCGCGCTGGTGGCCGCGGGCGTCGCCTATGGCGGTCAGCGATCGCTGATCTGGATGGAGACGCCGAGCTTCTGCGGCCGCTGCCACACGATGGGGCTGGAGGTTACCGCGCACGAGCGCTCGGCGCACGCGAAGGTGGAATGCGCCGAGTGCCACGTGGGCGAGGGGCTCCCGGGGCTCGTCAAGGCGAAATGGGACGGGCTCGGGCAGGTCATCAAGCTGGTCACCGGCCGCTACGCGCGCCCCGTCCCGCCGGCCGCACACAAGATGCCGTCGGCGTCCGAGACCTGTGGGCGCTGCCACGACCCGGCCACCGCCGGCGGCGATCTGCTCGTCACGCGCTCGTATTTCCTCTCTGACCAGAGCAACACGGAGCAACGCGTCGCCCTGGTGGTGCGCGGATCGCCGGCCTCGGCCCCGGAGACGCCGGGCATCCACTGGCACGTGCTGGCGAAGGTGGAGTACGCGGCCGAGGACCCCGAGGCGCGCGTGATCGACTGGATCGGCGTGCGCTACCCCGACGGCACGCGCAAGGAGTTCATCTCCCAGAACACCGTCCAGATCTCCGAGCAGGCCGGGCAGCGGGCAGGGGAGCTGAGCCGCGGCAGCCACGTCCGCCGCATGAGCTGCTACGACTGCCACAACCGCGTCGGGCACGACCTCCTCACCCCGAATCGCGCCCTCGACGCCGCGCTCGCCGACGGTCGCATCGACCGCGGGCTGCCGTTCATCAAGCAGCAGGGGCTGGAGGTGCTGAGCGGCACGTACGGCTCGATCGCCGATGCCGATCGCGCCATTGACGGCCTGGCGCAGACCTACCATCGCGATTTCCCCGACGTCTTCCTGGAGCGACCCAAACAGCTCCAGCAGTCGCTCGCCGTGCTCACCCAGCTCTACAACGAGACCGCGAGCCCGGCCATGCGCGAGTTCCCATCAACCTACCCGAGCTATCTCGGGCACACCGACTCCGCCGGCTGCTTCCGCTGCCACGACGGCGGCCACTACCTCATCAAGGATGGACGGCTCAGCAACGAACCGATCCCGTCGCGTTGCTCGCTCTGCCACACGTTCCCATCGGTCGGGCAGCAGACCCCCAACGTCATGCTGGGGCCGCCGCCGCCGAGCCACGATGATCGTCTCTGGGTCTTCACGCACAAGAACGCGACCTCGTCACTCACGCCCGCGGGGACGGTCTGTGCCGGCTGCCACAGCAAGACCTACTGCTCCAACTGTCACACGACCGGCGCCGTCGGCGTCAAGCACGACAACATGCTCTTCAACCATGCGGAGGTCGTGCGCGAGGTAACGGACCGTCCCTGCGCGTACTGCCACCAGAAGCCGTTCTGCGCGCGTTGTCACGAGAAGAAGCCGCCACCGTAAGCGGCGCCGCATCGGCGCGACACGTCGCGCCCTGCCATCGGCGGGCGTGTCACTGGCCGGGACCCCGAGTCCGCAGGTGCACGCGGATGCCGCGAGTGGGTGGAAGTTCGCCAGCCCGCTCGGCGCCGCCGTGCCGTGCCATCCGCAGCCGCGAACGCCCGGATGCGCGCAAGCCCCGTCCTCTGGCTTCACGGGCTCGCTCGTCCGCTGCCATCGGCCGCCACGGCGCGTCGTATGCCGCGGTCGCGCCTGCCTGGCCGGCAGACAGGCCCGCCGCGGCTTCAGCGGGGATTGCGACCGGACCGTGACCGGATGCGGCTTGACGGCCTCGGGGGGGGCGTAAGATTCGCATCAAGGGCAGGCGCGGAACAACGGCTGGGAGGTCGGGGATGAGAGCCTTCCGATTCCCGCACGTCTCACTGCCCGTGGCCGTGACGGCGGTGCTGCTGCTGGTCGCCTGCGGTGGGGGCGGCCGCGGTGCGCAGACAGGCGTCAGCCCAACGCCCTCGGCGAGCAC
>JAJYLG010000135.1 GCA_021787985.1 Chloroflexota bacterium | reverse complement strand
TCGGCGGCGTCGCTGACCGCGGGCGGCCGCTTCTTCTTCCGCGGACGGGCCGACCGCCACCGCGGTGGCGGCGGGCGCCTCCGCCCGCACGGCCTGCGCGACGCCGGGGCCGGCCACGACCCGCACGACTCCGTGCTCCATGGCCATCTCCGTCGCCGGCACCGTGACCAGCGCTCCGCCCTCCATCTGCATCGTCACCGTGCCGCGGAGCACGCTGACCGCCAGCACGCGGGCCATGCCACTGGGAGTGCTCAACTGCGCGCCAACCACCGGCAGCTCGGCCTTCGCCCGGCGATAGCTGTCGACCTCGTAGGTGAGACAGCAGAGCAGGCGGCCGCACTGCCCGGAGATCTTGGTCGGATTGAGCGGCAGGTCCTGCTCCTTGGCCGCGCGGATGGAGACGGCCGGAAACACCTGCAGCCAGGCACTGCAACACAGTCTGCGGCCGCAGACCCCGTAGCCGCCGGCGATCTTCGCTTGGTCGCGCGGACCGATCTGGCGCATCTGCACCCCCGCGCGCACCTGCTGGCCGACCTCGCGCAGGTAGTCGCGGTAGTCCACGCGGGTCTCGGAGGTGAAGTAGAGCGTCAGCCTGGAGCCGTCCAGACAATAGCTCCCGTCGGCGATCTTCAGCGGCAGATCCTTCGCCCGGGCCAGACCACGAGCACGCTCGAGGTCAACCCGGGCGCGCTCTTTTAGCTGCCGGTGTCGCTCCAGGTCGGCAGCAGTCGCCGGGCGCAGGATGGGCTTCAGCGGCTCGGAGAGCTCGACGATCACCACCTGCCCCGGGGCGATGACCACGCGGGCCAGCTCCTGCCCGCGGGGCGTGTCCACCACCACGTACTCGCCGACCGTCAGGTCGGGGAGCGCCGTGGCGTCGTAGTAGTAGATCTTCCCCGCCTCGCCGAAGCGGACGCCGACCAGGTTCTCGGCCGGCACCGCGGCGGGCGTGCCGTCTGTCGTCACGTGTATCCCCTCTCGACAGCGCGGCGCGCGCGCAGGACGGCGACGTCCAGCGTGAGCCGCGCGTTGGTGTTGTGGTCCAGGTCCTTGCGGACCTGCAGCCATGCGCGCACCGCGGCGGCCGCGCCGACCGGACCCAGGCCCGCCGGCATGCCGGCGGGGGCCGTCGCGCCGCCGTCGGCCGCAGCCCGCAGCGCGACGCGCCAGGCCTGTACCTGCGCGTCCAGCCGCTCCTCGGCCCGCTCGCGTTCGCGCGCCCACAGCTCCGCGGTCTCCGCCGACCAGGCCAGCGCCCGATCCAGCGGCTCGAAGGCGCGCTGCAGCGCGTCCTCGCGGGCCCGCTCCCACTCGTCGAGCCGGGCGGGGGAGCCCGCCAGCGCCAGCGCCGCGCCGGGGCGACCGTCGGCCAGCGCGGCGGCCTGTCGCGCGAGATCCGGCTCCACACCGCGCCCCTCGAGCCAGGCCGCGATCAGCCGCTCGCGCACGCGGCCGAGCTGCAGCGCCCGGCAGCGCGAGCGGAGCGTGGGCAGCAGGGCGCCCTCGCTCTGCGCTACCAGCACGATCACCACCCCGGCCGGCGGCTCCTCCACCGTCTTCAGAAAGGCGTTCTGGGCATCCGGCGTCAGCCGGTCCGCGGGGTCGACGAGCAGGACCCGCCGACGGGCCTCGAAGGGTGTCCGGTCCAGGTGCGCCGTCCAGTAACGCACCTGGCAGACGCCGATCCAGCGCTGGTCCCCGGCGTGCCAGCCGCCGTGCCGCGCGTCATCGGCGCACGGGCCTTCCAGGGAGAGCAGGTGGACGTCCGGGTGCTGGGGCGTGTCACCCTCCAGCACGCGGCGGCAATGGCGGCACGCGCCGCAGGGCCGCTCTCCCGCGACCGCGTCGCATACCAGCGCGGCAGCGAACGCCCGCGCCAGCGTCCCACGGCCGACGTGCGCCGGGCCGAGCAGCAGGTGCGCGTGGGCCGGGGCTGCCTGCCGCGCCTCACGGGCGAGCAGGCGCACCGCCGGCTCGTGCCCGATGACGCCCCAGGCCGGCATCAATCGACCTCGCAGCGCAGCAGGTCGTCGTATGTCTCGCGCCGCCGGACGAGCTGGGCACGCCCATCCTCGACCAGCACGACGGCCGGCCGCGGCGCCCAGTTGTAGTTCGAGGACATGGCCATGCAGTACGCGCCGGCTGCCGGGACCGCCAGCAGCTCGCCGGGGTCGAGTCGCGGCAGCGGGATGTCACGGATCAGCACGTCGCCGCTCTCGCAGTAGCGGCCGGCGACGGTGACCGTCTCCTCCGCCGGCGCGAGCGGCCGGTCCGCGCTGACCGCCTCGTATCGGCTGCCGTAGATCGCCGGGCGGATGTTGTCCGCCATGCCGCCGTCGACCGAGACGAAGGTCCGCACGCCCGGCACCTCTTTGCGCGCGCCGACGCGGTAGAGGGCGACGCCCGCCCGGCCGACGGTCGCGCGGCCCGGCTCGATCAGCAGCCGGGGCAGCGGCAGGCCGTGCCGCTCGCAGCCGCGGCGCAGCGTGCCGCAGATCACGCCCGCGTACTCGGCCGGCGGCGGCGCGGGCTGCTCACGCACGTACTGGATGGCGAAGCCGCCGCCCGGGCTGAACTCCTCGAGCGGCATGCGGTAGCGCTCTTGCATGCGCGCGGCGAAGTCGAGCATGACCTCGATCGCCAGCCGGTAGGGCTCGGTCTCGAAGATCGGCGAGCCGAGGTGGGCATGGATGCCGCGCAGCCGCAGGCCCGGCGCCACCATCGCCCGGCGCACCGCCTCCTCGGCCGCGCTGGTGGCGATGGGGAAGCCGAACTTGCTGTCGAGCGTGCCGGTGGTGGTGTGCGCGTGGGTGTGCGGATCGATGCCCGGCGCCACGCGCAGCAGCACGTCCTGGCGGGCACCGCGGCGGCGGGCGAGCCCGTCCAGCAGCTCGAGCTCGTAGAAATTATCGACGACGACGCAGTCGACGCCGGCGTCCAGCGCCTCCTCGAGCTCCGCCGGCAGCTTGTTGTTGCCGTGGAAGTGGACCTTCTTCGGCGAGACGCCCCCGGCCAGCACCGCCGCCAGCTCCCCGCCGGAGACGACGTCGAAGCCAAGGCCCTCGGCGTCGAGCAGGCGCGCGAGCCAGCGGCCGATGGTCGCCTTGGCGGCGTAGGCCACGCGGACCGCGGGGTAACGCGCGGCGAACTCGTCACGAAAGGCGCGTGCCTGGGCGCGCAGCGTGGCCGTGTCGAAGACGTACAGGGGCGTGCCGAACCGTTCCGCCAACGCGCGGCAGTCGACGCCGGCGAGGGCGAGACGGCCATCGCGCCCGACGCCTGCCGAAACCGGGAACACGGAGGCGAGCGCCGGATCCACGCCGGCTGCACGAAGGTCCACGCCGCACCTGCAGACCGCGCCGCCGCGAGGCAGCGCGGGGAAACGTCATTTGCTGACTCACAGTTTACGAAACAGACCGCCGCGCGCGCCAGAGCGCCCGGCGGTGGAGACTGTCGCCCTCAGCCCGTCGGGAGCGCGCGCTCGACCCCGTCCGCGCGCTCGACGCGTATGCGGCCCTCTTCCTCCAGCTTGGCCAGGTGCGAGCGGACCTGCCCACGCGCGAACGGCCACAGGCGCTTGTCGATCTCCGGGTAGATCGCGCGCAGCAGCCGCTCCAGCTCGTCCCGCCCCTCCCGCACGTAACGCAGCACCTGCGCCTCGCGCATCCGCCGGTGCGCCACCAGCCGCTCCACGAAAGCGCGCGGCTCGGGCACCACCGGCCCATGCCCCGGGCAGAGCAGATCCGCTTCGAGCGACAGGACGAGGGCCAGCGACTCCATGTAGCGCGACATGCTGCCGGCCGGCGGCGGCGAGACGGCGACGGTGCCGGCGCCGACGATGTGGTCGCCGGTGAACAGCACCCGCTTCCCGCCGAACTCGTACAGGTAGCAGTTGTGTCCGAGCCGGTGCCCCGGCGTGTGCACGGCGCGTAGCCGCACCGCTCCAGCCTCCACCAGGTCGCCGTCATCCAGCAGTCGATCCGGGGTGGCCAGCGCCACGGCGCTGCTCAGGTGGCGGAGCTGCGGCGGGACGTCGAGGTCCTCCTCGGGCGTGTCCGCGGCCTCGCGCACCCCGGCCTCCTCGAGTCGGTGCATGGCGATCCGCGCGCTCAGCTCCTCGCGGAACCGGTGCGCGCCCCCGCTGTGGTCCATGTGCACGTGGGTCAGCACCACCCAGCGCACCCGCACGCGCGGGAAGCCCTCGCGCAACTGGCGCAGCCGTTCGGCGACCGACTCCTCGTCGCCGAAGCCGGAGTCGACCAGCACCCCTTCCTCCCCGTCGTGCACCAGCCAGACGTTCGGCGGGAAGAAGCCGGTGTAGCCGGCGGGACGCGCCGGCAGCAGGTGAAGCGTGGGCAGGACCTCGACCGGGTCAGGCATGGCCCTATGCTAGTCCACCGCGGCCGCGCCCGCCGAGGGCTCTTGCTCCGACCCGGCTCCGACCTCCGGCCACGGCCCGAAACGCGTCCGATCGAAGTCGGGGTCGCGCGACTTCTGCAGGAGCGCGACGGTGCGCGGCATCGGCGGGAAGAGGAAGGGTCGCAGGTCCGGCCGCTCGATGTAGCCCCACCCGTGCGGCCAGGCATACTCCACCACCTGGCCGTGGCCGCGTAGGTACTGCCGCCCGACCCCCCGCTGGAGCAGCCAGAGGTGAAACCGGTTCAGCCGCCGCGACGAGGTGGGCGCGAAGTCCCACGCCAGCAGGATGCCCCCCGGGCGCAGCACCCGCTTCGCCTCGCCGAATGCGATGTAGAGCTGGCCATCGTCCAGATGCTTGAACAGGTGCGCCGCGATGATCAGGTCGACCGACTCACTCGCCAGCGGCAGGTGCGTCGCCAGCCCGTGGACCAGCTCGACGTTGCGGCCCTCCAGGTCCCGCCGCGCCAAGCCGAGCATCGCCTCGGACGGCTCGATCGCGATCACCGGCTGGTGGAACGGGATCCTC
>JAJYLG010000134.1 GCA_021787985.1 Chloroflexota bacterium | reverse complement strand
AGTTGCGCAGCAGCGTGCTGACGTACTCGCGGCCCCCCTGCCGGCTCACCACCCTGACTACGTGCATCGCGCCGGTCTTCGGCTTCACCATGCGACAAGCATGCACATCCAGCCGCAGATGTCAAGCTATCTACTGACTACATTCTGCAGGGCGCAACACCACCCAGAACCGGGCAGGCTGATCTCAGGAAGGCGGTCTTCGGACGCCGATCAGGGCCGCCGGGCGCTGGAAGTTCGGTATAGCGCGGGTTCTTCAAGGTGCGCAGGGCGCGGTGATGGAGCAAGGGACCCCAGGCCACCTCGCCCGCGTGGGGTCCGGAAGCCAGGCGGCGCGGGAAGAGCCAGCCCTGCTCGCGGAAGTGGCGCACGGTCCCCGTCGCCGAGCCCGTGCGGCGGAACGTCTCGAAGAACGTGCGCACCGCGGCTCGGACCGCCTCGTCGGGATCGAGCACGACCCGGCCGGCGGGGTCGGTGACGAGGCCTGTCGGCAGCTTCATCTCCAGCTCGCCGCGGCTCGCCTTGGCCCGCTGGCCGCCCAGGAGCCGGGCTTTGAGGACGTGCAGCTCGGCCTCGCTCATCGTGCCCTTCAGACCCAACAGCAGCCGATCGTTGAAGTGACCCGGGTCATAGGCACTCTGAACGCAATCAAACACATCGTCTTCGTCGCCACGATCTCGGTGTCGTGTGCATCCCTGCGGTGGCGCCGCGGCGAACGAGAAGCCGGGGTCGGGGCACCCCGTCAAGACCGCCGGAGTGTCAGGGAATGATGGCCGCAGTGTCAACGAGTGTCCGCCGCTCCCAGGCGCCCATCCGGTTCGAGCCGAGTGATCCTACGTTGCGGGCGCCGTCGAGTTCCGGACCGGTGGCGAGGAACGGCGCTGAATCATTGACAACTGCCCGGCGGGTGGTTAGGGTAGTCGCCAGTGGCCGAGCCTCAGAAGCGGGAAGCCCTCAGAGCCCAGCGGACGCTCCATGCCGCGCCCGAGCGGGTGACCGCCGCCCCCTTCCTCGAACACCCCGAGTTCTTCGACCGCGAGGACAAGCTCCAGGTGCGCTACGAGCTCCTGCGCGCCACCGGCCAGGGGGAGATGAGCGTGAGCGGGGCCTGCCGGGCGTTCGGCGTCAGCCGCCAGACCTTCTACGTCCTGCAGCGGGCCTTCAGCGCGCGCGGGGTGGCCGGGCTGACCGATGCGAAGCGCGGCCGGAAGGGCCCCCTCAAGGCAACCCTGGAGGTCGTGACGTTCGTGCGGGACGCCAAGCGGGACGCGCCACAGCGCTCCGGCGCCGAGCTGGCGGTGCTGGTCGAGGCGCGCTTCGGGATCCGGCTCCACCGGCGGACCGTGGAGCGGCTGCTGCAATCAAAAAAAGGCAGCCCGGAAGACTGAAGTGTGGGAGTGCGCGCAGCTGGGAGCAGCCGTATGAAGCGTTGCGAGCGGCGGCGCTGGCCGGTGCGCCACCGCCCGACGCGGCCGTGGCGACGCGCCTGGCGCGGTACGGCGTGGCCGGCCTGGCCCGCTGGCCGGGCTGGCAGATCCTCGCCCGGCAGGCAGCCGAGCCGCGCTGGACGGGCGACGATCCCCATCGGGCAGCGTTGGAGCGGGCGTATCAACTGATCTTCGGAGGACGAACATGAGGGTGGCGCTGTACGCGCGCGTTTCGACCGATCGCCAGGAGCGCGACGGCACGATCGGCTCGCAGCTCGAGGTGCTGCAGCAACGGGCCGCGGCGGAGGGCTGGCAGGTCGCGCTGAGCTGCCTCGATGACGGCTACTCGGGGACGCGCCTCGATCGACCCGGTCTCGATCAGGTGCGCGACGCCGCCATGCTCCACGCCGTCGACGCCGTGGTCGTCCTCTGCCCTGACCGCTTGGCCCGCAACTACGTGCACCAGATGATCGTGCTCGAGGAGCTGGCCCGCTTTGGCGTGCGCGTCGTCTTCTGCGAGGGCCGGATCGCCGATGACCCGGGTGGCCGCCTGCTGGTGCAGATCCAGGCCGCGGTGGCCGAGTTTGAGCAGACCAAGATCGTGGAGCGGAACCGACGCGGCAAGCTGTTCCGGGCGCGCCAGGGGGCCATCGTCTGCGGGGCCGTCCCGTTCGGCTATCGCAAGGTGCCGGCGGCCGGCGGCCTGCCCAGCCGCCTCGCGATCTGTGAGCCCGAAGCCGTGGTCGTGCGCCAGATCTTCGCGCTGCATGTCCGGGAGCGGCTGACCGTGCGGCAGATCGGCATCCGGCTCATCGAGGCGGGCGTCCCCACCCCCCGGTCGGGCACGTACTGGTCGCCCTCCTCCCTGAGCCACATCCTGCGCCAGCCGGCCTACGCGGGGACCTTCTACTACAACCGCCACGCGTACCTGCCCCGAGGAGCGCAGACGCCCAAGCGGACGCCCGGCTATCGCCCCCTGGTCCAGCGCCGTCCGGCGTCCGAATGGATCGGCGTCGCCGTCCCCGCGATCGTCGATCCCGAGACGTGGACACGTTCCCAGGCCCTGCACGCGGTGAATGCCCGCTTCAGCCCGCGCCACGTGGGCGCCGAACGGTACCTGCTGCGCTACCTGGTGCGGTGCGGCGAGTGCGGACGGGCCCGCGGGGCGATGGCGACCGGGGTGCACCGCTACTATGCGTGCCGCCATCCGTTGCCCCGGCGCGTGCGTCCGCAGGACCAGCGCTGTCGGCAGCCGGCCAGCCGCGTGGACGAGCTCGACCTGGCGGTCTGGGACGAGGTGGTTCGTCACTTGCAGCACCCGGACTTGATCGCCCGAGCGAGCATCGATCAGCCCGGATCCGCTGTGTCCGCGGACAAGGAGCTGGTGAACGGCCAGCTCACCGAACTGCGCCAGCAGCGGCGGCGGCTCCTCGACGCCTACCAGGCCGGCGCCATCCTGTTGCCGGCGCTGCAAGCCAGACAGCAACCCCTGCTCGACCGGATCGCCGAGCTGGAACGGCAGCAGGTGGCGTTGGGCTCACGCGCGCTCAGCCATGCGGATGCCGCGGCCCGCATCACCGCCTTTGCGGACCAGACCGCCGATCGCCTGGAGGCCATGACCTTCGCCCAGCGCCAGCAGCTGCTGCGGACGATCCTGGAAAAGGTGGTCGTCAGCGGGGATCGCGTCGAGCTCTTCTTCAAGATCCCGCTCCTGCCGCCAGCCCAGCCGAACGGACCGTCATCCCCTCGAAGGGACGACGGCCGCGGATTGCGTTCAGAGTGCCTACAGGCCATCCTCGTCGCAGATCAACGTATCGCTGAGGGCGCAGATCTCGAGCAGGCGGTGCCAGTCGGCCGAGCTGCGCGCCAGGCGGCTGACCTCAAGGCCGAGCACGATCCCGACCTCGCCCAACCCGACCGCCGCCACCAGGCGCTGGAAGCCCGCGCGATCGGAGTCCGCGCCGGACTGACCGAGATCGCTGTCGATCACCACGATCTGCTCGAAGGTCCAGCCCAGGGCGACGGCGCGCTCGCGCAGGGCATACTGGCGCTTCGTGCTCTCGGTGTTCTCCAGCACCTGGCGCAGCGTGCTCTGGCGGACATACAGGTACGCCTGTCGCGCGAGATGCGAGGCCGTGATCTTCTGGTGGGACTCGGCGTTCACGTGCACCAGCTCCTTCCCGCAGCGAGGGCCATCTCGGTCAAGAGGGCGACGAGCTCGCCACGCACGAGGGCGGACGGCGTCGCGGGATCGGCGTCGACGTGAGCGGCCGGACGCGGCAGCGGCGCCAGCGGCGGGCAGGCGCGCATCCACGCCACGAGCCCCGCCCGCCGCAGCACGGCTTGGCCACGCGGGGTGCCCGCGGGGAGCACGCCCACCGCCTGCGCGCGCAGCGCCTCATAGGTCCGTTCCAGTTCCTCTGGCGACGCCACGACGCTCACCGGGTCGGACGCGGTTCCCCTTTTCCCCGTGCCAGGGCCCGCTCCACGCTGCGCCGGTGGACGTGCACCCCGAAGCGCTCCTGCGCGATCCGGGCGAGGTCCGCCGAGGTGAGGGATGGCTCCGCGGCGAGACTCGACTCCAGCGCCGCCACGATCGGCGCGCTGAGCTTGTGCGCGCGCCGGGGTCCCGGGCGCTCCGGCACGAGCGCCGGCAGGCCGCCTTCGCTGAAGCGCGCCGCTGCCGCATAGAAGGCGGGCCGCGAGAAGCCGAAGGCCTGCGCCGCCTGGCTCACCGGCTGGCCCTCCTCCCGCGCCCGGCGCAGCATCTCGTACTTCACCTGCACCAGGTCGCGGCCATCGAAGAAAGGGTTGCCGGAGCGAAAGGCGGGGTCCGTGACCCGCTCCGGCCGCGGGTTCAGGGCGTGCCCGCGGCGCAGGCTGGCGCGCTTGTCGTCGGCGGCGTCCACGCGAGACCTCCGGGTGATGTGTTATGTACATTATGCCGTCCTCTCCCTCCGTGTCAAGCGGCAGGATGCGACCATGCACGTTCATCTGCGTCCCCTCACTCAGGTGCATGCGGGTCCTGTCCCGGCAGAATGGCCCTGACACCGCCGGCAGAATCTCCTTGACGCCTCCGGTCCAGCTCGGCGAGCAGGGTGGTCAGGGCGAGGAGGTCCGCGACCCGGAAGTGCGTCCTGCCCGCGGCGAGCACGAGGAAGGGATCGGGGCCCTCCACGTCGGTCCAGCCGGCTGGCAACGAGCGCACCCGCGCCTCATCCGGCATCCGGAAGAACACGCGGTGCTCGCCCCAGGTGTGGGCGAAGCCGACGAGCTCGAACTCCTCGCCGCTCAGGGGATGGAAGGGATGGGTGACGCGAACACGCCGCGCACCCGCCCGATCAGGGGCAGTTGAAGGCGTACGCCAACGCCTCGGACGAGGTGCTGATCCGGCAGGTCCGCGACGACCTCTTGGCCCCGAAGCTCGCCAGGGTGGTGTGGGTCACCGACCGGGGCTTCAACAGCGCCGAGAACCGCCGCTACCTGCAGCGCGCGGGGGGCCATTACATCACCGGCGAGAAGCTGCGGGGCGACGCCAAAGAGGCGCAGGCGGCCC
>JAJYLG010000052.1 GCA_021787985.1 Chloroflexota bacterium | reverse complement strand
CCGCGCGCGGCGCGGCGAACGCCCGCGCCGGCCGGGAGCCCACGCCCGACGCACGACCGTTCGCCACGCGGGCCGAGGAGGCGAGCGGGCTCGCCGCCCGCTGGGGTGACCTGACGGGCCCGGCGGTCGTCCGCTGGCGGGCGCTGCCCGAGGCACGGCCGCTCATCGCCGCCCTTGCCGCCGTGCGGCTCAGCCGTCCGGTCTTCGTGCTGACCCATTCCGCGCGTCGCGCCGAGGAGTTCGCCGCG
Organism: Chloroflexota bacterium; assembly: GCA_021787985.1. GTDB lineage: Bacteria > Chloroflexota > Dehalococcoidia > DSGV01 > DSGV01 > JAJYLG01. The sequence continues at coordinate 24,596 of JAJYLG010000052.1, read as the reverse complement.
GCTGCCGCCTTCTGGCTCGGAGCGCCTGACGCGGCCGTCGTCCTGCCGCAGGTCGACCAGATCCCGTACGAGCTGCAACCGCTCGACGCCGACGCGGCCGAGGTTCGCGCCGCGCTCCTGGCCCGACTGGCCGGCGGCGACCCGCCGCCGATGGTCGTGGCCGGCGTCCGGGCCGCGACTCAGCACACCGCTGACCCGCTGTTCATGCGGGCCGCGCGCTTCGTCCTGGCCCTCGGCGACCGCGTGTCACCGGCGGCGCTGGTGCGCCGGCTGGCGCGGGCAGGCTATCAACCCGCGCCGCTGGTCGAAGCGCCCGGCCAGTACGCCCGCCGCGGCGGTATCGTCGACGTCTTCCCGCCCGGCGTGCCCGACGCGGTCCGCGTCGAGTTCTTCGGCAACGAGATCGAGAGCCTGCGCGCCTTCGACGTCGCGAGCCAGCGCTCGCGGCGACCGCTGGAATCCGTCACGCTCGTGGCGGCACGCGAGATCTCCGGGCTCGAGGAGCCGGCGCGGCGCCTGCTCGAATCCGCTAACGTCACTGGACTGCGTGAGCCATTCCGCGAGCGCTGGCAGGAGGCGCTCGCCGCCGCGGCCGAGGGAGCCGACCACGAGCTGCTTCCCGCCCTCGCCGCCTACCTGCAACTCCACACCGTCCTCGACTACCTGCCGGAGAAGGCGCTCCTGATCGAGGACGAGCCGGAGCAGATGCTGCTCGCCGCCCGCGAGGCGCGCGCGCAAGCGGAGCAGGCCCGCGCGCAGCTCGAGGCCGCGGGCGAGGCGCCGGCCGGCCTGCCCCTGCCATTCCTCTCCGACGAGGAGCTTGCCGACCGCGTCGACTCCGCCGCCGCCGCGGGGCGCCTGCAGCTCGTCCAATTCGCCGATGAGCACGTCCCCGCGCTCGGTTTCACCCAGGCGCCCCTGTTCGCCAGCCGCCTGCGCCAGGCGCTCGCGGCCGCAGCAGCGGCCTCACGCGACGGCTCGCTGGTGCTCATCGCCAGCCACCAGGAGCCGCGCATCCGCGACCTGCTGGCGACCGAAGGGATTGCGGGAGTCAGCATGGCCACGCTGGTGCTCCCCGGCGGCTGGCGTGCCGGCGGCAGCGACGGCGCGCTCCTGCTCACGGATCACGAGCTGTTCGGCCTGGCGCGCACGCCGCGTGCCGAGCCGCGGCCGCGGCGCTCGCGCGAGCCCCGCCTCCCTCCGCTCCAGCCGGGCGACCACGTGGTGCACATCGACCACGGTATCGGCCGTTTCGCTGGCCTGGTGGTGCGCGAGGACTCCGGCGCACCGAAGGAGTACCTGGAGATCCACTACGCCGAGGGCGACCGGCTTTTCGTGCCCGTGGACCAGATCGACCGGGTCACCCGCTACGTGGGCCCGAGCGACCATCCGCCGGCGGTCGACCGCCTCGGCTCGAGCCAGTGGCACCGCACGCGCGAGCGTGTGCGACGCGCGGTCACCGACCTCGCCCGCGATCTGCTCACGCTGTACGCCGCACGTGAGGTCCTCCCCGGCCATGCTTTCGCGGCCGACTCGCCCTGGCAGCACGAGCTCGAAGCCTCGTTCCCCTACGTCGAGACGCCCGACCAGCTCGCCGCGATGGCCGAAATCAAGGCCGACCTGGAGTCGCCACGGCCCATGGACCGCCTGCTCGTCGGGGATGTTGGTTACGGCAAGACCGAGCTGGCGCTCCGTGCCGGGTTCAAGACCGTGATGGACGGCAGGCAGGTGGCCTTCCTCGTGCCCACCACCGTCCTGGCGCAGCAGCACCTGCAGACCTTCCGTGAGCGATTGGCCGGCTTCCCCCTGCGCGTCGAATCACTCTCGCGCCTGCGGCCCGAACGCGAGCAGCGCGAGGTCATCCGCGGTCTTCGCGACGGCTCGGTGGACATCGTCATCGGCACGCACCGTCTGCTGCAGAAGGACGTCGATTTCAAAGACCTCGGACTGCTGATCATCGACGAGGAGCACCGCTTCGGCGTGCTGCACAAGGAGCGCCTCAAGCAGCTCCGCCAGCACGTGGACGCGCTCACCCTCACCGCCACGCCCATTCCGCGCACGCTCCATATGGCGCTGGCCGGCATTCGCGACCTCTCCCTGATCGACACCCCGCCCGAGTACCGGCTGCCGATCAAGACGTACGTCGAGCGCCACGACCCGAAGGCGATCCGCGAAGCCATCCTGCGCGAGCTCGGCCGCGGCGGCCAGGTCTTCTACCTCCACAACCGCGTGTTCGACATCGCGGCCGCCGCGCGGCGCGTGCTGGAGCTCGTCCCCGAGGCGCGCGTCGCCGTCGGTCACGGCCAGATGGACGAGGGAGAGCTCGAGCGCGTCATGCTCGAGTTCGTCGATGGCGCGCACGATGTGCTCGTCTGCACGACCATCATCGAGTCGGGCCTCGACATCCCGAACGTCAACACCATCATCATCGAGGACGCGGACCGTCTCGGGCTGGCTCAGCTCTACCAGCTCCGCGGACGCGTCGGCCGCGGCACGAACCGCGCCTACGCCCACCTCTTCTACGGCCCTCCCGTATCCCTGCCACGGAAGCAGGCGCCGGACGTTCGCCCCCTTACCCCGCAGGCGCGCAAGCGCCTGCAGACGATCTTCGAAGCGCAACAGCTCGGCGCGGGCATGGAGATCGCCCTGCGCGATCTGCAGATCCGAGGCGCCGGCAACGTCCTCGGCGCGGAGCAGAGCGGCCACATCGGGGCGGTTGGATTCGAGCTCTATAACCGCATGCTGGGCGAGGCCGTCCGCCGGCTGCGCGCCATCCAGCACGGCGAGCAGCCGCCGCCGATCGCCGACCGTGCGCGCGTGACCGTGGACCTGCCCCTGGCCGCTTACCTTCCCCAGACGTACGTGCCCGACCGCTCGCTGCGGCTCTCGCTCTACCAGGAGCTGGCCGGCGCCGCCAGCCCCGACGAGGCGGACGCGGTGTTGGCTTCCCTGCGCGATCGGTTCGGCGAGCCGCCCGCGCCGGTACTGAGCCTGGTGCAGTTGGTGAGGCTGCGCGAGCTGGCCGAGCGCGCCGGTTGCTACTCGGTGACCGCCGAGCAGGGGCTGGCCGTCCTGCGTTTCTCGGCCGCGATCGAGGATGCGGACCGGCTGCGGCGTCAGCTCGGCGAGCGCGCGCAGGTCGGCACCCGCCAGGTACGCGTTGACCTGCGGCGCGAGGACTGGCCGCGCACGGTGGAGGAGGTACTCCAGGCGCTCGCCGCCGTGTCACCCGGGGCGTGACCGGACGCGCCGGTCCGGCTTGGCGCGTGCCCGCTGGGCCTGTCTACCGCCAGGTAGCGGCAGGCGTGGCGGGCCGCGCCCCTACCCGCGCGCGGCCCGCAGCCGGCTGTGATGCTATCATCGGCGGCGTAGCCGCTATGCCGAGCCCGCACGCTGGAGGACGCGAGGGATGACCGCAACCGCCACGCTCGAACAGCTCCGGGCCGCGCGTGACCACGGCGCGGCCTACCTTTCCGCCCAGCAAAACGCCGACGGGAGCATCGGCGAGCCCGCGCACGGCATGCGGACCCTCTACAAGCCCATCTGGGCCTTCGCCAGCACCGGTCAGACCGACCGTGCCTGGAGACTGGTGGACTGGATCGTCGCCAACGCCCTCACCGATGACGGCGACCTCGCCGGCCCCTTCCAGCGCGGCCGCGCCTTGGAGGCGGTCGACGTGTACGCGAACGCCTGGGTGGCCGCCGGTGCCGCGCGCGCCGGCCGCCCCGACCTGGCGATCCCCATGGTCCAATTCATGCGCACGCTCCAGGACGAGGAGACCGGCGGCTTCTTCGCCCGCCGCAACCGCCATGGCCGCAACGACCGCCAGGAGCTCCTCTCCACGGCGCAAGCGGGCAACGCGCTGCTGATGACCGGCGATCTCGACTCGGCGATGCGGGTCGGCCTGTGGCTCGAGCGACTGGCGGCCGGGCAGCCGGAGCCCCAGCGCGCCCTGTACTACGCCTCCACCCCGTCGGGCGGCGTCACCACCGAGTTCCCGACAGACCGCGCGGCAGGCTACGTGGTGCGAGTGGACCAGCCCGCGCAGCCCTACTTCCTGCTCGGCATCGGGCCGGCCTTTCTCTCGCGCCTGGCGCGCGCCACGGGCGAGACACGCTGGCTGGAGACGGCGCGCAAGCTGCTCCAGCCGGCTCTTGCCGCTACCGACGCGATGTACGAGACGGCCCAGGTCGGGAAAGTCGGCTGGGGCGCGGCCCTGCTCGCGGGCGTCACCGGCGAAGACCGCTACGCCGCGCTCGCCTGGCGCGTGGCCGAGGCGCTCCTGCGGCAGAAGATGCCCGACGGGCACTGGGACGATGCCGGAGGCTGGCGCGACCAAGCAACGGCCAACGACGTCACGGCCGAGATCGTCGTCCTGCTCGACGAGATGTGGGCCGGCCTTGCGACGACGGGTCGGTCCAGCGGCGGCTGACGATGGCCGCGGCTGCTCGCTTTGACCGCGGCACCGGGAACGGCGTAGGATTCGCTCACATGTTCAGCGCCGACCTCTGCCGCAGCCGCGGGGGTGCCCGTGGCCGCCGTTGACGTGTCGCGAGGCGGGCATCGACCCGGCCGCTGGTTCGCCCTTGGTCGCCTCAACGTGGCGACGCTCGTCGTCACCGTCGGACTCACCTATTTCATCGCCACCGCGCCGGCGCAGCCCTGGGCGCTCGCCCTGACGCTTGTCCTGGCGGCGCTCGGCCTCGATGGACCCCTGCGGTCCCATCCCCGCGCGCCCGCGCGGGGCATCTCCGGCACGGTCGTCTACCTGGTCGTCCCCGTGGCGTACGTCATGGGCACCGGCCTTTTCTTCCGCGAGATCGCGACCGGTCATTGGCGACTGCTCGCCGGCATCCTCTCAGGCATCGGCTACGGCGTCGTGGCGCACGGCGAGTACCTCAGCGTGGCCACCTCCGCGCGCACCTACGATACCGCGCGGCTGGTGTGCAACGTTGGCGCGTACGTGGCGGCCTTCACCGTCTACGGCGCGCTCTATAGCTTCGGCATCCGGCTCCCGGTCGCCGCGCTGGGCGTGGGACTCATTACCTTCCTCCTCTCGCTGGAGATGTTCCGCGAAGTGGAGCCGCGGGCCGAGCACCTGCTCGTCATGGCGGCGATAACCGCGGTGGTGCTCGCCGAGGTGCGGCTGGTGCTGTACTACCTGCCGCTCGCCGATCTGTTGGCCGCGATCGCGCTGCTGCTCACGTTCTACGTCGTCACCGGCCTCGTGCAGGCCGCGGCCACGGGCGCGTTCGGCTGCGGGGCCTTGCTCGAGTTCGGCGCCGTCGCGGGCGTGGGCCTCGTCTTCGTTATCGCGGTCGCGGCCGCCACGGCTCGCTGACCTGCCTCCCCCCGGCGACATTTAGCAAGCCAGTTACGGCGATTTAACGCCTGGTCCTCTCCCCGTCCGTACGGTGGGGCAAGCAGATCACGTTCTTCTTTCTCGGTGCCTCTGGAGGTGTGTCCTGCTAGAACGACTGGAATCGCCTGTAGCCCGAACATCGCGTCTCGTCCGCCGCCCGCGCGTCGCGCTCATCATCGGTGTCATCGCCTACTTCCTGCTCGTCACCGTCTACTTGATCCGCGAAAGCGGCTGGACCACGCCCGACCTCTACGTGCCCGGGCTGCTCCTGATCGCCATCGTCGTGGGCCGCGGGCGCCGCTTCGTCCGTGACTGGCTTCCGTTCCTGGTCCTGCTGCTGGCGTACGAGTCGCTGCGCGGCGCAGTCGGCTCGCTCAACGATCGGGTGCACTGGACCATACTGGCGCACCTGGACTCGGTGCTGGGCTTCGGCCAGCCCGTGACCGAGCGGCTGCAGGCGCTGCTGTACCGTCCGGGAGCCGACCCGCTCAACCTAGCCGTCTCGCTCATCTACGTGCTGCACTTCGTCGTGCCGCTGGCAGTGGCCTTCGTGCTATGGTGGACCGACTCGCGTGCCTACTGGCGCTTCGCCTCGGCCCTGCTGCTGGTATCGTTCGCCGGGTTCGTCTTCTTCCTCGTCTTCCCCGCTGCGCCGCCCTGGATGGCCAGCGCTGACGGCTACATCGCCCCCGTGCACCGCGTCGTGACGGAGACGCTTTCGACCATCGTCCACCCCGGGCTCGTCGCCTACGCCTGGTCGCGTGTCGGGTCGAACCCGGTCGCGCCCTTTCCATCCCTCCATGCCGCCTGGCCGACCCTGGTCGCGTTGACGCTATGGAGCCGTTCCCGGTCGCGCTGGCGCTGGCTGCTGTTCCTCTACCCGGCGTTCGTGGGCTTCGCGGTGGTCTACGCGGCCGAGCACTACCTGGTCGATGTGCTGGCCGGCTACGCGTTCGCCGTCGCCGCGTTCGCGATTGTCGAGTGGGTGGTGCAGCGCGGCCAAGCGCGAGCACGGCGGACCGCCACGGCGCGCCTCATTGAGACGGGTGGTGAGCCCGTGCTACGATTCGGGGCGGTCGGGGTGTGGCGCAGCCTGGTAGCGCGCTTGAATGGGGTTCAAGAGGTCCCCGGTTCGAATCCGGGCACCCCGACCAGAGCGAGCGCCAGCGGCACCCGCCGCTAGTGCGGGTGCTGCCTCTGGGCGGCCCCATCGTGTCGCCGTCTTTCACTCCAACCCTCTGGTCCGCGCCGACGTGTTCGGGGTGCGCCGTCGGCCGGCCGGGCGTTGCCCGCACGTCAGCATCCTCGGCAGGCCGGCCAGCCTCCCGCGCGCTGCTTGCTCCGAGCCCGTAACACCCGGCCTCCGCGGACCGGTATTACTCGTGAGGAACCCCAACGAACCGGAGGGGAGCGGTAGTGGTTGCCATGCAACAGGCCCATGCGTCCGTGGCCGTTGCCCAGGACGCGGGCCTGGTCGAGCGCCTCAAGCGCAACGACTCGCTGGCATGGGAGCAGTGTTACGACGCGTGGTACCCACGCATGTACGCGTACGCCTACCGCAGGACGGGCGATCCGAGCGGCGCCGCCGACATCGCTTCAGAGGTCTTCCTCCGCGCCCTGCGCGATATCGGCCGCTACGAGGACCGCGGCCTGCCGCTCGAGGCATGGCTGTACCGCATCGCCCACGCCCGTACCGCCGACCACCTGCGACACCGCCGACGGCATCCGACGGCCCGCCTCGACGCGGTCGCTGAGCAGGCCATCCTCGACGGCGCCAACGGCGTCATCGAGCGGCAGGCCGTAATGTCCGCGATCCAGCAGCTCACCGATGAGCAGCAGGACGTGGTCCTGCTGCGGTTCTACCACGAGCTGCCGGCCGAGACGGTCGCCAAAGTCCTCGGCCGCAACGCTGGGGCGGTTCGCGCCCTCCAGTTCCGCGCGCTTCGACGACTCCGCACCCTCCTGTCCGAGCCGCAAGGCCCGGCCGGCACGTAGAGGGGGCTCCCGCCATGTACCTCATTGACGAACACAGCTACGTGACGCGCCAGCTCGCCGTCGACGCGTCGCTCGTGGGCAAGATCCCGATCGACGAGCTCCCCTTGCTGTTCCAGGTGGTGCGCGAGGTCCATTCGCTGCCCGACCCGCCCGTCCCACTGCCGGCGTTGGTCCAGGGCAAGGCGCGCCTGCGGGCGGCGCTGGACACGCGGCACGCGCATCGTTTCTGCTGGCTCCCTCTGGCCTCGTGGTGGCGCGGGGGCCCCGCGCGGGCCGCTGCGGCGGCGGCGATCACCGCATTGACCACGATTGCCGCCGTAACCGCGGCCTATGCCGCCGGCGCGCGGCTCTCCAGCGCGCTCAACGGCGGCTCCGCGCTGCCGGCGAGTGGCACGCACGTACAGCTTCCGTCTGCCATGAACGGTCCGCAAAGCGCGGGGTCCGCGCACGCCTCGGCCGCGCCCGCCGCGACCCTCGTCACGCTGACCGGGACGGTGCAGACCGTCCGCGCGCAAAGCCTGGTCGTGGCCACCTCCAGCAGTCGAGCGACGGTCGGCTTTGGCGGCGAAACCCGCGTCTTCATCGACGGCCGGCCGGCTGCCGCGAGCTCACTCTCCGCGGGGATGCCGGTCGATGTCCGCGCGTCGCGCAGCGCCACCGGCGCGCTGACCGCCGTCCGGATCGACGCATCGACAGTCGGCACGGGGCACGCGGGCAACGCGCCACCGGTGACGGACTCCCAGGAGGTGATCTCGGCGAACGGCGGCGCTTGGCTCTCACTTCCAGGGCCTCGTGCGGCTGTGACGCCGGCCGCGCCGATCGCCACCACCCTGGCACGGCTGCACCTCGAAGGCGTGATCGTCGCCTCTTCGGCTGACGCGCTAACCGTGCGCACCCGCGCGGGCGAGCGCAGGGCCCAGATCCTCGGCGCGACCGTGATCCGCCTGCCCGGTCCCGACAACATGGCCGGCCTCGCCGTCGGCATGCGCGTGCAGATCGAGGCCGTGGAAGACGCCCGGGGAGGCTTGCTGGCGCTGCGCATCGAAGCGCAGGCGACCGGCACTCCGACCGCGGGCCCGGCGGTCGGCACCCCGCCGCCGGCCGCCGGGCCGGCCGTGACACCGACACCACAGGCGACGGCCACGCCAGGCGACCATGCCCATCGCGCCGACGACCGCCTCGAAATGCAGGCCACATTGGAGCCCGCGCTCCGCTGACCGTGCGCTTCTCCTCGGCCGGCGGCCGCGCGTCTCCCCTTTGCGCCCGCGGGAATCCTTCCCACTCCCGCGGGCTCCTCTCCGCACGACAGGGGCCGGCGCCTATTGGATCAGCCAGACAACCTGCGACCCGTAGCTGTTGAGCGCACCGTGCGCGCAAGTCGCCGGGCAGGGCGCCTGCTGGTTCATGAAGAAGCCGTTCACGCTCCCTTGCCCGCCGCTCGACCAGCTCGCGATGTATAGCCAGGCAAGACCTTCCACCGGCACCGGAGCGCTGGAGCCGCTCGGCCAATTGCCGATCACCGGGACCAGCACCAGCCGGTACGCGCACTGCGCGTTCGCCCCGATGAATGAGTCGTAGTTCGTGCCGTCGAACGTGCTGCACACCGAGCCCATGGTGTCGTTGTGCTTCTGTGCCCAGGTGTCCAGCGCGCTCGACGTCGGGCCGCCGCGGTTCCCGGTCAGCGTGTTGACCTCCTCGCCGACCTCGACCATGTTCGAGGTGCCCCCATTGCAGATGTCCGACAGGTAGCCGGGGTTCCCCGTGTTGCAGTTGCCCGAACCGCTCCCGTCCACCGCCAGCTCAGCGTAGTTGCCGTACACCCCGTCGCCGGCGCTGTCCTTGAGCTGTACGGCCTGTCCGAACACGTAGCCGAAGGGCGGCGTGCCGTTCCCGCTCAGGTCCTGGATGCCAAACGGCATGACGCCGCCACCGGTCACCGAGCCGACGATGGCCGACGCCTGCGCCGTGACGGTCGTCGTTCCCATGCCGACCACGCGGCCGAAGGTCGCCGGCACCTCCCGCTGCACCACCACGCTGATGGTGTCGTCTGGGGCGTAGGTGCTCGAAACCGTCGTGCTCACGACGTCCTGCGGCGCGACGCCATTCTTGCCCGCCCACACGACCGCGTCGTTCATCGCGTCGGCGATGCTCGCCGGCAGGTCCTGCGCGCCGGCGAGCGCGGCGGCATCGGCGGCGTTCTGCAGCTCTCGACGCGTCTCCCACAGTCTGCCGACGTCGACCGCCAGGGCGGTCGCGCCGAGCAGCACGACCATTGCCATGGCGGCAACGACGAGCACGACCCCTCGCTCGCCACGCTCACGCCGCCAAGACTCGCGGGGCGACTTCCGGTGTGGGCGACCGAGCCGTGTGGCTCGCGGCGCCTGCCAGATGCCCGTGATGAACACGCCGCACCCCCGTCCTCAGGTGCCAGGCCATCCTGGCGCTCGGCGGTGACGGCCGCCTCCGCACGGTCCCGCATCTGTGCGACTTCCGCTGCCCGCGGCGGTCAGCCTGCGCCCGTCGAGGAGCGCGGCTGTCCGCGCACGCTATCGGCCGGCCGCCCGGCCGGTGTGAGGCGGTGGTCCCGTTGCGGTGAGGGTTCTTGCCTGCAGATACGGCGGATGCGGTAGAAGCCGGCTTCCGTGTGCCCGGCGCACCGTCCGCGCGCCGCCCGGGACATCGAGCGGCGCACCCCACGGAGCTCGCCGAGGCGGCGGGTCAGCCGCGCGGCAGCCCCAAGCCGCGCGTGGCGATGACGTTACGGTTGATCTCGCTGGTGCCCGCCGCGATCGTCATCGCCAGCGTCGTCATGTACGTGTGCGAGACCCGCCCGCGCAGCGGCGCCCACTTCGGGTCTCGGTCCAGCAGCCCGTACGCGCCGATCAGCTTCATCCCCGTGCGGGCCACGCGTTGCTGAGTCTCGGAGTAGAAGAGCTTGTTCATCGAGGCCTCGTAGTTCGGCACCACACCGTGCTTCTGCATGCTGATGATCCGGTACGAGAGCAGCCGCGAGACGTTCGCCTCCACCATCCGATCCACCAGCTCGTGGCGCACGGCGACGGACTGCGCCCTCTGACCGTTCTTGCGATGCTCGCGCGCGTACTCGAACAGCTCCTCCACCGTGTGCCGCAACGCGACCGACGAGCGGACATTGGAGCGTTCGAAGTCCAGCAAGGTGGCGCCCAGGTACCAACCCCGGTTCTCCTCGCCGACCAGGTTCCGCGCCGGCACGCGAACGTTGTCGAAGAAGACCTGGTTGAATCCGTGGTCGTTGGCCAGGTTGATCAGCGGCTGCACGGAGACGCCCGGGCTGCGCATGTCCATGAGCAGCATGCTGATGCCCCGGTGCTTCGGCGCGTCGGGGTCGGTGCGCGCCAGAAGGAACATCCAGTTGGCGCGGTGTGCGCCGGAGGTCCAGATCTTCTGGCCGTTGATGATGTAGTCGTCGCCATCGCGGACCGCGCGCGTCTGCAGGCTGGCGAGGTCCGAGCCGGAGCCGGGCTCCGAATAGCCCTGGCACCACCACACCTGCCCGCCCGTGATCTTGGGCAGGTGCTCCTGCTTCTGCTCCGCGGTCCCGTAGAGGATCAGAATCGGGCCGATCATCTGCACGCCCATCCCGCCGACCTCCGGCGCACGGGCCTCCGCCATCTCCTCGTTGAACACGAACTGCTCGGAGACCGTCAACCCGCCGCCGCCGTACTCCTTCGGCCAGTGCGGAGCGATCCAGCCCCGTTCGCCCAGCGCTTTCCGCCAGCGACCGAGCAGCGCCCGCTCCTCGTCTGTGCGCGGTCCCTGGTACTCGTCGTACTCGGGGCTGATGAAATGCTCCGGCAGGTTCTCACGGATGAACGTCCGCACCTCATGCCGGAAGCGGGCCTCCTCCGGGCTGTCGCGGTATTCCATCTGCGTCTCCCCCCAACGTTCCCATGGTGGGTCGCCACTCGGTGCGCTGCAGGTCAGTGTAAGGCGTGCCGACCGGGCGTTCCACCGAACGCCCGCCGCGTGCTCCCTGCTCGGGCGGATACTGCCGCGTCGCCGGCGCGTTCTGCTACCGTTGGCCCAGCAGGCTGAACGACCGCCTACGACGGACCGGCACGAAGGAGGAGCAGCGCCATGGGCAGACTGGAGCGCAAGGTGACGGTGGTGACGGGCGCCAGCCGTGGGATCGGCGAGCACATCGCGCGCCTGTTCGCCACGGAGGGGGCGAAGGTGATCTGCGCCGCGCGCACCCTGCGTGAGGGCGACCACCCGCTTCCCGGCTCGCTCGAACATACCGTCGCCGGTATCCGCCAGGATGGAGGCGAAGCGTCCGCGGTGACGGTGGACATCTCCGAGCCGTCCGAATGCGAGCGCCTGATTCGGGAGGTCCGCCGCATCTACGGCCCCGTCGACGTCCTGGTCAACAACGCGGCGCTTACCTACTTCATCCCGATCACCGAGTACCCGCTCAACCGCTGGATGCGGTCGTGGGCGGTGAACTTCCACGCGCCGTTCATTCTGAGCAAGCTGGCGATCGAGGACATGATCCCGCGGCACGGCGGCAGCATCGTGAACATCTCCTCCGGCGCGGCCATCGGACCCGGGCGCGGACCCTACCGCGAGGCGCCACCGGTGCTCGGCGGGACGTGCTACGGGGCCGAGAAGGCGGCCCTGGAGCGCTTTTCCCAGGGTCTGGCCCAGGAGGTCTACCAGCACGGGATCTCGGTCACCTGCGTCTCGCCGTCGCAGGTCGTGCCGACCCCCGGCACCGTGTTTCACAAGCTCGTCACCGGCATGGACGACCCCCGTGGGGAGCCGCCCGAGCTGATGGCCAGGGCCGCCCTCCTGCTCGCCAGCGAGCCGCTCGATCGCGTTACCGGGCGCGTGACCTACAGCCAGCAGATCCTGAAGGAGTTCGGCTGGATCGAGCGAGCGCAGGGACGCGGCGTGGACACACCGGGGACCAGCTACAGCCAGATCTGACCGGCGGCGCTCGCGCCCGCCGGGTCGCGCACGTCAAGCCGCGGTCAAGGCACCGGCCCGCGGCCGCGCCCGTCGTTCCCGCACAGAGTCCTACCCCCGCGAAGGCGGGGGCGGGAATCCAGTCTGCGACGTCGCCAGCCCTGGATTCGGGCTCGCGCGCTGTCGCTTGACAACCGACATGGGGAGGCCCACCCGCACATGCGCGCTTCGGCGCGCCTCCCGGGCTGCAGCACGCCGAAGCAGCCGCCCACGCCCGGATCGAGCGGGACAGCGAGATCCGGGCGCTGCACCGCCTTCAGCAACTGCCGAAGCTGGGGCCGGCGCCGACTCCGATCGACGAGGTGCAGCGACTGGTGGAGCTGGCCCGCGAGGCGCTCTTCGCCAAGCACGCCGCGCCACCCGGAGATGGTCTCGATGATGGGCGTCCCCATCTGGGCCCACGGCGACGTTCGCGGAAGCATATACGTGACCGGCCGGCGCGACGGCCAGCCCTTCGACGACGAGCCAGCGCTCGGCGGGCACGCCGGCCGGATCGTCGAGGCGCACTGGTACTAGGTCATCTCGCCCGCTGCCGCGAGGCCGTATACTGCGTGCGATTGGCCGCGAACCTGCACCGGACCTCCGAGGAGTGTCGCCCGTGGTGCTCGATGATCGGTTTGCCAAGACCGCGCGTCTCATCCAGATCTACCTGCGCCTCGCCGGCAAGCCTGGTGGCTACACCACCCACGAGCTGGCCGAGCAGTTGAGCCGCTCCCAGCGCACGATTCAGCGCGACATCGTGGACCTGACGCTGCTATTCCCCGACGTGCTGCAGGAGGGCTCCCACTTCCTGCTCGACCGCTCGAAGCAGCTCGCCCCGATGCGCTTCACCATCGAGGAAGGCCGCGCCCTCTACGTCGCCCTGCGGGCCGCGGCCCGCTTCGCCGACCGCGCCGATCCGGCGCTGGGCACGGCCGCCAGCCGCATCGCGCGCGCCCTTCCGGCGGACGTGGGCGGCGCGATCGAGCGCTCGCTCGACCTGCTCTTCCAGCAGCGGCGAGAGGATCACCACTATGTCCAGGTACTCGACACCGTCACCACCGCGTGGGTCAACCGGCGCGTCTTGCGTCTGCAGTACCAGTCACCCCACGCCCCGCTGCCCAAGGAAGTGATCTATGAGCCCTACTGGATCGAGCCGCTGCCGCAGTACCAGCTCTATCTCGTCGGCCAGTCACGCACTCACCGCGCAATCCGGACCCTGAAGGTCGACCGCATCGTGCAGGCAGAGCTCACGCCCGAGACCTTCCGCGTCCCGCCCGACTTCGACGTACACGCCCTGCTCCGTTCGGCCTGGGGAATCATGTACGCCGAAGGGCAGAGCTACCACGTCGTCCTGCGCTTCAGCCCGCGCGTCGCCTACCGCGTCCACGAGTCACTCTGGCATCCCTCACAGCGCCTTACCGACCAGCAGGACGGCGGTGTCATCCTCGAGATCGACGTGTCGAACACCACGGAGCTGGGCCCGTGGGTGCGCTCCTGGGGGCCGGACGTGGAAGTCCTCGCGCCGGACGAGTTCCGCGCTGAGATCGCCGCTGACCTGGCGCGCGCGCTCACGCGCTACGACGCAGCGCCGGTCTCCTGAGGACCGCGCGGCGAGAGGTAGGACGCAAGGCCCTCTTCCAGCGGCGTGAGGCGCGGCGCGAACGTCTGTAGCAGCGCGGTGTTGTCGGCGACGGCGTCCCCGGTCACGAAGGCAACAGCATCCGGCGACAGCGGCGGGTTCGGCAACCGGCGCAGCACGTGAGCGGCGGCGCGCACGGTCCAGGCCGGCACGTGCAGCAGGCGCCGCCGCCGGCCCATCACCCGCAGCATGGCGCGCAAGATCTCGTCCATGGTCAACACGTCCGGTCCGCCGATCTCGTAGGCGCGCCCGCGCGTCTCCGGGCGGGCCAGCGACTCCGCGATGCACCAGGCGACGTCGCGCACGAACACCGGCTGCAGGCGCTGCGCGCCGCTGCCGATTACCGGCAGCAACGGCAGCCGCCGCGCGAAACCGACGAAGCGGTTCAGCGCGCTGTCCTCCGGCCCGTACACCCAGGACGGCCGGAAAACGGCGTACTCCATGCCGCTGCCGGCGACCGCCTGCTCGGCCTGCCACTTCACGCGAAACCAGTGGCGTGCCGCGTCCGGGGCGGCGCCCACGCCACTCACGTAGACGAAGACGCGCACGCCGGCCTCCTTCGCCGCTCCCACCAGCCGCTCAGTCCCGCGCCCGTCTACCTCAGCGAACGTCCACCCCTTGCGCGGCTGCTCCACCGGGAACCCCTGGAACTGCATCGAGGCGACGGCCGCTTCGCAGCCCTCCATCGCGCGGGACAACGTACCCGGCGCCGCCACGTCGCCTTCGGCGGGCTCCACATCCAGACCGGCGAACTTCGCACGCACGCGCGCCGGTGAGCGGGTGAGCACGCGGACGCGCTCGCCACGACCCGCCAGCTCGCGGACCACCGCAGCACCGATGAAGCCACTCCCTCCGGCGACAAGGATCATCACGCGCCCCCGCTGTGAGACTGGCTTAATGATACTCGGATACCGTATCGCTGTGGCGGGTCTCAGGAGCCGGACGACGGGGCGCCGTCGCGCAGCAGCGCCACCAGCTCGCGCGCGCCGACATTCGCCATCTCGCCGAGGTAGATGGCCGGCGTCTCGACCGCCAGCCGCGGACGACGCGCGTATGCACCGCCGCCGAAGCCAATCGACAGCGACGGGACGCGGCGCGAGGCGACCTCAGCCACGTCGGCGACCTGCGCCGCCAGCTCGGTCACCGTTGCCGAGAGCACCAGCGCCCGCGCGCCGGACCGCTCAGCCGCGTCCACCAGGTCGCTCACCCCCAGCTCCGCCCCGAGGAAGACAGCTCGTACGCCCTCACGCCGCAGCGCGATGCTCAGCAGCAGCGCACCCAGGTCGTGCCCCTCGCCGGGCACACATGCCACCAGCGCCGTCGGGGCCGTCTCCGGCAGCGACGCATCGCTGAGCATGCGCAGCAGCCGCCGGCGGACGGCCTGCGCGCCGAACGCTCCGGAGCACTGCGGCGCTTCGCCAGAATCAAGCGCTTGGGCTATGCCCCACATCGCCGGCACGACGAACCGCGGCCCGAGGTCCTCGAGGCAGCAACACGCGGCGGCTTCGTCGAGCACCGCCTCGGCCGTCGCCTCATCGCAGTGGACCGCGGCGTCGAGGAATCGCGTCGCCAGCGTCGCCAGTCGACGGCTGGACAACGGCGTGCCCGCGCGGTGCGTGAGCGGCGGCTCAGCGCTGCCGGCGCGCAAGCTCGCCACCGCTGCTGAGATGCTCCATCCCTCGGCGACGCGGCTCCGCAGCCATTGCACCGCCTCCATGTCGGCGGGCGTGTACCAGCGCTCGCCGTGCGCGCCGCGCCTGGGAGCTGGGAAGCCGTAGCGCCGCTCCCACGAGCGCAACGTCGGCGCGGGCACGCCCGTACGCATGACGACCGCCTTGACGTTGTAAAGAGTGGAGCCCTGAGGGGAGGCGATCGGATCCGGCGTCATCCGGACGACGCCCGAATGCGTACCCATGGTGGACGGCGTGCGGACTGCATCACGCTCAGCCTACCGGCCGGGCGGGAGCTATGCAATGGCGGAAGGCGGCGCACAGCAGGCGCATAACCGCCGACGGGGTGAGGACGGGGAATCTGGCCGAGCAAAACCTGGGCGAACCTGGCGAGCCGCCTGTGCGCGCCCAGCATTCATGACCGATAATGTGCACACATGGTGCGCATGCAAAGGAGCTGAACAACATGGCCAGGGCAGAGATCCACTGCCTCAACTGCGGGCGCTTCCTCGGCGAGGTCGAGCGAGACGCCCAGGAGAGACTGCACTACATCCCGCCCGAGAGGCGCGGTGGGCCGTTCGCCCTCCTCAGGCGGGTCGACCGACGTTTCACCTGCGGGCGCTGTGGTGGTCGGGCGTTCATCGAGGGATTCGACCTGACGCCTCGCTGGAACCGGCCGCAGGCGGTGCCGGTGCGAGTTCGCTGACTGTTCCCGTCGCGTCCGCCAAAGGCGGACCGGGCGCCCGTGTGCACACCACCGCGGGCGCCGGTTGTTGTCCGCAGAAGGCAGTGCGACAATCGACCCGTTCAGCCGCGGAGGTCTGCTGATGCGACGTATCCTCGGTGCGCTTCTGATGAGCGCCCTGCTCGCGGTGCCGCTCGCGTACTCCGGCTCGTCGGTGCGGGCGGCGCCGTCGGCCGCCGCCACCGTCCAGTGCCGTGCGACCTTCAACGAACCCCAGAACCCGTCCGGAGGCTTCTACCCGATTGGGTGGTTCGGCGACCCGCAGAGTAGCAGTGACGGCATCGTCCAGGCCTTGAACAACGGTGGGCTGGCCGGCAAGTGGACGGCCCTCTTCGTCCCGCAGAGTGGAGAGCCGCTGCGCTACACATGGCTCTTCCCGACCGGGTACGCGGCAACCGTGCAGTCCATCGGCACGAGCAACATCATCTTCCTGTTCCTCACCCAGGGCGGTCAGCTCACCTTGCCTTACACCTCCGCCGACGGGAGCTGCCCGGCAGGCTCGACCAACGTCTCGTGACGCAACGCCAGCCACGGCAGGCACCGGACCAGCGCACCGGGAGCCGGCGCTCTCGCCAGGCGAGGCGCGGCGTGGCCTTCGGCGGCGCCGGGCTCATCGCCGTGCTGGCGCTGATCGCCCTCGTCGCCGGCGCCCGGCCGGGCTCCGGCCAGGCCAGCCCGACCGCGCCGCCGCCGCCCGTCTCGACCCCCTCACCCACGCCGAGCGCGACCGACGTCAGCGGCACCGCCTCCGACCGCACCGCCGGCGCGCTCGCGCAGCTCCAGGTCGCCCTCGCCGACCTGCCACCCGGCTTCAGCGCCGCCTACCAGCGCCCGCTGACCAACGACGACGTCGCCCGCGCGTCGGCCAATCCCAACCAGACGCTGCAGCAGCTCCAGGCGGATGGGCGCCTCGCCGCTTATCAGCAGCGGTTCGACTCCAGCCAACCAGCCGTCAACGGTGTCCAGTCGTCCGTCTCGACCACCACGTTCCTCTTCCATACCCAGGACCAGGCGCTCGCCCAGCTCGACAACACCTCGTTCGGGCCAGGGCAGAAGCCGCAGCCGGTCACACCTCCGCAGATCGGGACGCGGGCGCGGGCCTTTCGTTTGAGCGGGACCACACCGCAGGGTGGCGCCTACGACGAGTACCTGCTCGGTTGGGTGGACGGGGCAATGCTCAACACGTTGGTCTACTTCGCGCCGGCCGGCCAGTCCGACCAGCAGGTGGCCCTGCGCATCGCGCACGCGCTCGACCAGCGGGTCGCGTCCTTCTTCCCGTCCGGGCGCTGACCGGCGAGCCGCCGTGGACACCCTTTCCCCTCAGACCGTCGGCCGCGGGCGTTCAGCCGCTCGTCGCGCTGCCGTCGTGCCCCGGCAGGGAATCGAGCAGCGCCCAGAAAGGCGTCTGCTTGACGACACGCAGCGCGTACGAGGTCTCCGTTCCGTGCACGCCCGGAATGCGTGCCAGGCGGTTGGTGATGAAGTCCAGCAGGTCGTCCACAGTGCGGAAGAGGGCCGAGACGATCACGTCGTACGTGCCCGACGTGATGGCCACGTATTGCACCTCCTCAAAGGAGGCAAGCTTCTCGGTGACCTCGTTCAGCAGGCCGATGTCGACGCGAATGCCGATGATCGCCCCGATCTGGTAGCCGGCACGGCGCACGTCCGTGATTGCCATCACCCGCATGTAGCCGTGATCGATCAGGTGCTTGAGCCGGGCGCGGATCGTCCCCTCCGAGACGCCGAACTGCCGCGCCAGCTCGCGGTTGCTCGTGCGGCCGTCGGCACGCAGCGCGTCGATAATCTTGCGGTCGAGTTCGTCGAGTTCCGGTTGGGTCACCGTCATGATCCGTAGCAAACCACGGCAAAGTATACGCGATGCGGGAGGGATGGTGCGCTCCGCGCACCAGGATTCGTGAGGCGCGCCCGATGACCCGCCGTTATGTCCGCCGCCTGCTCCTGCTCGTCAGCGCCGCCTTCCTCCTCCCTCTGATCGCGCTCGCCTGGTGGGGCGTCGTCCGCGCCGGCACCCTCGATCGCAGCCCGACCAACGTCCGCAGCGCTCTCGACTCCCCCCTGAATGGGCGCGGCCGTATCCTCGACCGCAACGGCGCCGTGCTGGCCGAGGACGTCCGTCTCCCCAACGGCACGCTGGTCCGCCACTACACCACCGCCTCGCTCGCCCAGGTCATCGGCTACGTCAGCCCCACGTACGGGCTGTCTGGGCTTGAGCAAACCGACAACGGCGTGCTGACGGGTACCGAGCCGATCGACCCGCTCCGCCGCGTCTGGTACGACGTCGCCCGGCTCCGGCCCGCGCCCTACGACCTCCGACTCACCATCGACCTGCCCCTCCAGCACGCCGCCGACGCCGCCCTGGGCAACCGCGCCGGCGCGATCGTCGTGCTCGACGCGCATACCGGCGCCGTGCTCGCCATGGTGAGCAAGCCCGACTACGACCCGAACCAGCTCGACCAGCTCGCGCCCTCACTCCTCCGCGACCCGTCGCACCCGCTGCTCAACCGCGCGACGCAAGGGCTCTTCGTCCCCGGCAGCGTGTTCAAGACGATCACCGCCTCGGCGGCATTGGACACCGGCGCGTACCAGGCGGATGCGCGCTTCTCCTGCACCGAACCGCTCTACGTCCAGGGGTTCCGCATCGGCTGCGAGAACGCGCCGCCCGGAGGCGGCTCCTACGACTTCGCCCTCGCTTACGGGCTCTCCGTCAACCGCAACTTCGCCCAGATCGCCCTCACGCTCGGCTGGAACACGCTCGCCGACTACACGCACCGTTTCCTCGTCGGCCAGTCCATACCGTTCGACATCGAGACCGCCGCCGGTCGCCTGACGGAGGAAGAGACGCCCCGTACGCCGGTCCTGCTCGCGAACACGGGCTTCGGGCAGGGCCAGATCCTGGTCACGCCGCTCAACATGGCCCTGATCGCCGCAACCGTCGCCGACGGCGGCCGCGCCCCTCATCCGTACCTGGTCGACGCCATCCTCCGGCGTGATGGCAGCGCAGCCTGGCAGCACACGACCCAGTGGTTCCCGCGCGCCATCAGCGCGGCGACGGCTGCCGACCTTCGGTCGTTCATGCGCACCACGGTAACCCAGGCCTGGGGCAAGGAGGCCGCCGTTCCTGGCGTGGCCGTCGGCGGCAAGACCGGGACGGCCGAGACCGGCGATGGTCAGCAGACGCACGCCTGGTTCACCGGGATCGCGCCCGTCCAGGACCCTCAGGTCGTGATCGCGGTATTGGCGGAGCACGGCGGCATCGGCGCCACCGTCGCCGCACCGATCGCGGGGCAGGTGCTCCGCGCATACTTCCACCGGTGAGGCGGCCGGTGGTCCTACAATAGATGCCTGCGGTGGACGCGCTGGACCGGCTCGAATCGTTCTTCGCACGCCTGGCCGAGGCACCTGCTCACCGGGCGCTTGGCCGCGCCGTGCGCCCGATGGACTTCGCCGTCGCCCTCGAACGCGCTATCGAGGAGCAGGCGATCCGCATGCCTGACCGCATCGTCGTCCCGAACCGCTACCTCGTGCGTTGCGCTCCCGCCGACCTCACGGCGCTCGACCCCGCCGCCGGCACGCTGGCCCAAGAGCTGACCGCCTACGTCGCGCGCTACCTGCAGGAGAACGACCTGCGCACCGCCGGCGCGCTCGCCGTGGTGATCGACGGGGACGTGGCCGTGCCGCCCGGGTCCGTGCGTGCGACCGGCGTGTTCCAGCCGGATACCGAACGGCTCGCGCCCGCCGCGACGACCCCCGTCCTGCACCTGCAGATGCTGGACGCGAGCGGCCGCCTGCTGAGCCAGGTCGAAGTGCGGGACGCGCCCCTGGTCGTCGGCCGGCGATCCGACTGCGACGTCGTGCTGCCCGACATCTCCGTCTCCCGGCAGCACTGCGCCGTGAGCTGGGATCCGGACGCGGCCTCCTTCGTGATCGACGACCTCCGCAGCACCAACGGCACGCTGCTCAACGAGCGGCCGGTAACCCACGCGCCGCTGGCCGACGGCGACGTGCTCACCGTCGGCAGCTATCTCCTGACCGCCCGGCTCGCCGCGGGGTGACCGTGAACGACACCGCCGTGTTCCTCGCCCGCCTGGCGATCCTGATCGCGATCTATCTGCTGCTGTGGTCGATCGTGCGGCTCGCGGTTCGCTCGTCAGCCGAGCCCGAGCGGGCGCATGAGCGGCCTGGATCGTCACAGGCGTGGTTCGGTGTGGAGGCGCCCGCGGCGACCGGCCTGCCGCGCGGGGCGGCGCTCGCCGCCGGGGCCGACACGCGCATCGGCCGCGACCCCAGCAACGACCTGGCGCTCGCGGACCGGACCGTGTCCGCGTTCCACGCCCGCCTCGCGCGGCTGCGCGGCCGCTGGGTGTTGGAGGACCTCGATAGCACCAACGGCACGTCCGTGCAGGGCCATCGGCTCGCGCCGCGCTCCGAGCTGCGCGGCGGCGAGCGCGGCTATTTCGGCGCGGTGGGCCTACGTTTCGGGCTCGACCGCGCGCAGGCGCTCCGCGTCGTCGGAGAGTCGCAGCAGCAAGGCGAGCAGGACGAAGTTCACCAGCAGCGAGGAGCCACCGTAGCTCACGAAGGGTAGCGGCACGCCGGTCACCGGCATGACAGCCGTGTCGCCCGCGATGATCACCAGCGCCTGCAGCCCGATGGTCAGCGTGGCTCCCACGGCCAGCAGGCGCGCGTACTCCCCCCACGATCGCAGCGCCACGCGCATGCCGCGGGCGACGAGCAGCACGTAGGTGCCGATGACGGCCGCGCCGGCGGCGATGCCCAGCTCCTCGACCAGAGCATTGAAGATGAAGTCGCTCGACACAACGGGGATGAGCGTGGGGTGACCGTACCCCAGGCCCGCGCCCAGCACCCCGCCGTTGGCGATGGCGAACAAGCCCTGCGAAAGCTGGTATCCGGCCCCGGTCGGGTTGGCGAAGGGGTGCAACCACGTGTCGACCCGGACCCGCACGTAGCCGAACTCCAGGTAGGCGACCGCGAGCGCGGCCACCAAGGCGATTGCGCCGCCGATCAGCAGGCTCCGCCGTCCGCTGGCCGCATACAGCATCGCCAGGGCTACCCCCGTGACGAGCGCGGCCGCGCCAAAGTCGCGCAGTAGGGCGACCAGGGCGAGCGTCAGCAACCACACCAGCAACAGCGGCACCAGGTACGGCCACGTGGGGAGCCGGAAGTTGCGCCAGCGGCGGGAAAGCGCTCGCAGGTAGACGCCACGGTCGGCCAGGTATCCAGCAACGAACGCCAGGCTGCACAGCTTCAGCAGCTCGACCACCTGCACATTCAGCGGCCCGAGGCGAAACCAGAGCCGCGAGCCGTGGACCTGAGTCCCAAGAAGCGCCGCGAACAACAGCAGCCCCAGCCCGGCTGCCGCGGCCAGGTATGGATAACGCCGCAGTCGGCTATAGTGAGACAGCAGGCCCATGGCGACCACGGCCAACGCCGCCCCGAGCAGCAGCCAGACCGTCTGCCTCATCGCCTGCGTCGGGTCGAGCCGGGCGAGCAACACCAGACCCAGCCCGTTGAGCAGCCCCGCCGCAGGTATCAGGCTCGGGTCGGCGTTCGGCGTCAGCACGCGTTGCGCCGCGAACAGGAGGAGCATGGCCAGGGCGAACCCCGGGCACGCCAGCCAGACCTTGGCCGGGAACCGCACGCCTCCCAGCCGCACGGCGTACAGCCCGAAGGCGAGCAGCGCCGCGGTGCCGATCAGGACCGCGAGCTGCGCGCGCGCCATGTTCGACGGCGTGCGGGCGGTAACCACGGGCCGAGTGTATCAGTGCCCCGCCGCCCGATGAGCCTGCCCGTCCCGTTCCCCGGGGCGCCCGCCATCGGTGAGCTCGTCGCCGGACGCTACGAGACGCGCCGCCTCCTCGGCGTCGGCGGCTCCGCGGCCGTGTACGAGGCACACGACCGCATCCTCGACCGCCCGGTGGCGCTCAAGATCTTCCCGCCCACGCCCGACGGCAGCGTGACCGACGAGTTCCTGCGCGAGGCACGCGCCGCGGCCGCCCTCTCGCACCCCAACGTCGTCCACATCTACGACGCCGGCATCGACCACGCCCGCCCGTTTTTCGTGATGGAGCTGCTGCCCGCCGGCACCCTGCGCGACCTGATCTCCGACCGCGGGCCGCTCGAGCCGGCCGAGGCCGCCGCCATCGCCGCGGCACTGGCCGATGCGCTCGATGCGGCCCACCGACGCGGCCTCGTCCACTGCGACGTGAAGCCGGGCAACGTGATGTTCGACGCCAACGGCCAGCCGCGCATCGGCGATTTCGGCATCGCCCGTGCGTTGGACCTCTCCGCCGCGCAGACCCGCAGCATCGTCGGCACCGCGCGTTACATCGCGCCCGAGCAAGCTGAGGGCCGCGGCGTGAGCCCAGCCTCCGACATCTATGCGCTCGGGGTGGTGCTCTACGAGATGCTCACCGGCCGCCCGCCCTACGCGGCCCGCACGCTGGCCGAGACGCTCGCCCAGCAGGCCGCCGGACCACCACCGCCACCTTCGTCCGCCGCCGCCGGCATCTCATCGGCGCTCGACGGCATTGTGCTGCGCGCGCTCGCGCGCGAGCCCGCCCGCCGCTTCCCCAACGCTGCCGAGATGCGCGATGCGCTCGACGCGGTTGCATCCGGCGCGCTGGTGACGTCGGCCGCCCTTCAGCGACCCGAGCGACCCATCCCGCCGCCGGCGGCGTCCGTCCCGCGCCCGGACCTCACGGCGCGTATGCCCGCACCGCCCGTGCCCGCGCCCCGCGGCAGCGGCGCCGCCTTTTGGCTCGCCCTGGTGGGCCTGCTGCTCATCGGGGCCGCCGTTCTCGCGGCGGCGCTGGTGCTCGTGCCGCGCGCCCGTGGCCAGCCGCTGGTCTCCGTGCCGCAGGTCGCGGGCATGCGGATCGATGACGCCGCCCAAGCCCTCCACCGCGTCGGGCTCAAGGTGGGCAATGTCGAGATCCGAGCCGACTCGCGGCCGTTCGGCACCGTGATCCAGGTTGGCGCACAACCGGGCGGCATGCAGCGCAAGGGCAGCGCCGTGCCGATCGCCGTCAGCGGGGGGCCCGGCGGGTGAAGCGCGCGGTGGTCGTGGTCGCCGTGCTGTTCGTTACCGCGTGGCTCGCCACGTCTTGCGGCGCCGGACCGCGGCCCAGCATCAGCCAAGTCCTGCCCGCCAGCATCACGAACGGCTCGGACCAATTGGTACTGATCATCGGCGACGGCTTCCGCGACGGGCTCCAGGCCCAGATCGGGCCCGCCCAGCCATCGCGCACCACCTTCGTCAACGAGCAGACGATCGCGCTGGTCGTGCCGAAGGCCCTGACACCGGGCATCTACGACATCGGCGTCGTGGACCCGGGCGGCGCCAGCGCCGTCGCGCGTCGCGTCTTGCAGATTCACCCCACGCCCTAGAAGAGCGCGATCTCCTCGCCCAGCTCCAGCGCGCGGGCGAGCCGCAGCACCTCCGCGCCGACGGCCACGTCCTCCAGCGCGATGCCCTGGCTCTCGAACAGGGTGACGTCGTCATCGCGCTGCCGCCCATGGTGCTGCCCGGCGGCCACCCAGCCCAGCTCCACCACCTGCTCCCAACGGAGCAGCCCGCGCTCCACGACCGGGAAGAGATCGCCGCACTCGATGCGCGCCTGCTCCAGCGAGTCGGTCGTGATCAGCGCGGCACGGCGTACGGTCTCCTCGTCGATCTCGCGCTTGACCAGCGAGTTGTTCCCGGCGGCGTTCACGTGCGCGCCCGGCGCCAGCAGCTCACCACGGAAGACCGGCTCGCGGCTGGTGGTGATCGTCACCACGATGTCGGCGCCGTCCAGCGCGTCTTCGGGCGTGCCCGCCTCCCGCACCGCGACGCCCTCCATGCCCCGGTAGCGCTCGACAAACTGGCGCCGACGGTCCTCGCTGCGGGAGTACACGCGCACCTGGTCCACCGGCCGCGTCGCCAGGACCGCCTCGAGCTGGGCGTGAGCCTGCCAGCCCGCACCGAAAACCGCCAGCACGTGCGCGTCGGATCGCGCCAGGTGGCGGGTCGCGACCCCGCTGGCGGCGCCGGTGCGCATCTGCCCCACCTTGTCTGCCTCGATGATCGCCTCGAGCTGACCCGTCTCCGCGTTCCACAGCAGCACGAGGAAGCGCACGGCGCCGCGCGCGACGGTGTACGCCTTCAGCCCCACGTAC
>JAJYLG010000133.1 GCA_021787985.1 Chloroflexota bacterium | reverse complement strand
CCGGAGGCGGCGACGGTGCGGACGTTCGAGCTGGCGCGGGGCGGGTACGCGGAGGCGGCCGTGCTGCGGGCGGGCGAGACGCTGAGCTGCGCGCTGTTTGCGGGCGTGACGGTGGATGTGGCGGCGGTCTTCGCGGAGTGAAGGTGGGGGCGATGAAGATAATCCCGGCGAAGTTCACGTACGAGGACCTGCGGCAGATGCCGGACGACGGCAAGCGCTACGAGATCGTGGAGGGAGAACTTGTCGTGACTCCGGCACCGCGGACTCGGCACCAGCGCATCGTGGGCAACCTGCATCTCTTCTTCGCCAGGGCGGAGCAGGCGCGCTGCGGCGAGGTGTTCTTCGCCCCTACGGACGTGGTGCTGGACGACGAGAACGTGGTCGAGCCGGATCTGCTGTTCATCAGCCGGGAGCGGCTGGGCATCGTCACGGAGGAGAACGTGCGCGGCGCGCCGGACCTGGTGGTCGAGGTGCTGTCGGAGCGGACGCGGGAGCGGGACCTGGGGGCGAAGCTGCGGCTGTACGCGCGCTTTGGGGTGCGGTTCTACTGGGTGGTCGATCCGGAGGCGGGGACGGTGCGGACGTTCGAGCTGGCGCGGGGCGGGTACGCGGAGGCGGCCGTGCTGCGGGCGGGCGAGACGCTGAGCTGCGCGCTGTTTGCGGGCGTGACGCTGGACGTGGCGGCGGTCTTCGCGGAGTGAGCGGCGTGTGGCGGGCGCCAGCCTATGGGTCGAGTCCGAAGAAAAGTCGCAACCATGCTTCGAGGTCGCCGAACTCCACGGTCTTGCCGGTGGAGACGAGGTAGGATCGCATGTTCGCGCTGAACCCGGCGCCATCGAAGACAACGAGCGCAGGGATGGGGCCCAGCAGAGATGTCTCCGATCACCGCGAGAACCTGACCCGACTTCGCCGCCTTGTTCTTACCCGCCATCAGCCACCGCCCCCATGACAACCGTGACCGGTGCCTGCTCTCCGTAGTTACGCACGATGAGCTCGGCCACCTTGCCACGGCGCTCCGCCTTACTGTTAATCGCCCGCCGAGCCTCGACCCGGCAGGCCGGGTAGCCGGCGTACAGCTCGCGGATCAGCGGCGTGTCGGAGTTGGAGAGCATGAAGCGGACGCCCCGCCGGTCCAGCTCGCGCACTGCGGCGGCGAGCCGTCGCTGCTCCTCTACCCCGAAGCCGTCCCGGTGGTAGCCGGTGAAGGACGCGGTCGCGGAGAGGGGATGGTAGGGCGGGTCCAGGTACACGAAGTCGCCCGGGAGGGTGTCGTCGAGGGCCTCCGCGAAGTCCTGGCAGCGGAGCACCACTCCCTCGAGCGCGCGATGGACGGCGCGCAGGTTGGCCGCGTCGCAGATGCGCGGGTTCTTGTAGCGGCCGAAGGGCACGTTGAACTCGCCGCGCCGGTTCTCCCGATAGAGGCCGTTGTAACACGTCTTGTTGAGGAAGATGATGCGCGCGGCCGCTTGCGCCTGCGGCAGCTCGTCGTGCCGCCAGCCCCGGGCCTCGTAATAGCAGTCGCGCTCGTTGCGGAAGCGAGCCAGCGCCGCGATGACCGGCTCGGGGTCCCGCTGGAGCGCCTGATAGACGGCCATGAGCCGCGGGTTGGCATCGCTCAGCACGGCGCGCGTGGGCTGTAGAGCGAAGAAGAGGGCGGCGGAGCCCAGAAAGGGCTCGAAGTAGCGCTCAAAGCGAGCGGGCAGCCCTGTCTGCCCGCCAGGTAGGCGCGGCAAGAGCTGCGGGAGGAGCTGTGTCTTCCCACCCGCCCACTTCAGAAAGGGAGAGGCGGCGGTGGCAGGCCGCTGGCGGGGGGTGGAGACAGGCCCGGGGTGCAGCAATGTCACGGGGTGAACCCCTCCTCGGCACGACGCGGGCCCTGGCGACCTCCTGCCATGGTATTCGCTGCGGGCGCGCCCGTCATCGACCCGCGCCCCCCCAACTCCGTGGGGGCAGGCTTCCGGGGGGCGGGCTCCGCGGAGCCAGGTACACTGAACGTGCCATGCCGGTGCCCGCCATCGGTGAGCGCGCGCCCGACTTCACCCTCCGTGGGACGGAGGGTCAGGTCCGCCTTGCTGATCTGCTCACTGACGGACCCGTGCTGCTGCTCTTCTACACGGAGGACCTCACTCCCGCCTGTACGCAGCAGCTTTGTGCCTTTCGGGACGAGTCAGCGACGCTCGCCGAGCTCGCCGCGCGGGTCGTCGCCATCTCCGCCGACTCGCTCGACGCGCACCGTGCCTTCATCGAGCGGCTCGGCGGGCTGCCGTACCCGTTGCTCGCTGACCCGGACTTGGCGGTCGCACGGCGGTACGGCGTGGACGACCCCGACTCGCGGCGCGCGCGCCGGGCGGCGTTCGTGATCGGCCGGGACGGGGCGGTGCGACACGCCGTCGTCCCCTACCAGCCGTCCAACGCCCAGCAGTTCCTCGGTGTGTTCGAGGCGCTCGGCTTGGGCTCAGGGGCGGGACCCTGAGCCTGGGCAATTCGCTCTTTCCGCTGTGGAGCGTGCCCTGATTACCCCGGTCTGGCACACTCCTCTTGTGCGCTCAGCGGCTTCGGCGATCCGAGCTGTCGCGGGGCTTGTCGCGCAAACTACCAGCGGCGCCCCGGTGATCGCGCGGTCGATGAGGGACGTTTTCCCCCGGATTACCGCTGCCGAGCGGTGGCCAGCCTCGGCTCGCTCTCGGCAGGATGACGGTGGAGTTGTGCGTCCTGCGTCGCGCGGTAGCCTGCCGCACCTCTCTACCGCCTGCCTGCCGCAGGCAGGCCAGGTAGAGGCAGGCGGGCAGCGGACGTTCCGCATCACGAGGAGATCAGAAGGGGTGGTACCGGTGAGACTGCTGGCGGTCGCCGTACTGCTCAGCGCGCTCGCCGCCGTGGCCGGCCGGCGCATCACGTATGCGGCGGCCGCCGGCGACGGCCGGCAGCCCCTGCGACCCTGCGCCGTCTCTTGTGCTCACCCGGTCGGCGGCGTCGCCGCGTCGGCGCTCACGGCGCCCGGGGCGATGCGGACCGAGGTTCGCAACCCCGGCCCGCTCGGCGGCCGTGGGATCTTGGCGGCGCCGGGCGACGAGGCGCGCCCCGTCGAACCGGCGCTCGACCGGCTCTCCCCTCCACCTCGCCCGGTCTGACGTTCGGCAGTGGCCGCGCCTCCGGGTCCGTACCCGCGAGGCCGGCCAGGTGCGCTTCCAAATCGCCATCGTGGAGAGGAGTCGCTCATGCGAGGTAATCTCATGCGCGCCGCGGTCGCAGCCGTTCTGGCGGTCGTTGCCAGCGTGGTGGTTGTAGCCGTCGCGTCCGCGCACGCCGCCGTGACTCAGGTTCAGTGGGACAACCCGACGCATCCGACCAAGGTGCTTGCCACCGCGGCCGAGGAGATCAAGAAGGAGACCGGGACCTACTACCTCAAGGTCTTCAACGCTCAGGGCCAGGAGGTGGACAAGGGCGACTGGACGGTGGTCGACACGAACCGCCGGCAGATGACGGTGTCCGTGCAGCCGAACCTACCTCCCGGGAGCTACCGCGTCGATTGGCAGACGGTCTCCGACGCGGACGGCGACCAGGCCAGCGGCTCGCTGACGCTGGCCCTGGCCGGCGCGAGCGTGACTCCGAGCCCGGCCCCGAGTCAGGCCGGACAGATCGCCGCGCCGTCGACCGGCAGCGGGCCGGCCCCGCGCGGCGCGCCGTGGCCGGCGCTCGGCCTCGTCGCGGCGGCAGTCCTGTCGCTCGCCGGCGGCGCGACGCTGCTCGCCGTGCGTTCGCGGCGGTAAGCTGCCCGGCGGGGGGCGGCCTGCCTCGAGCGGACCGCCCTCCGCCACACGAGAGGATCGCCCCATGGGCCGTGTTCGATTGGCCTGGTCTGCCTGCCTGCTCTTCGTCGCGCTGCTCGCCGCCGCCCTGGCGGCCGAGTCGAGCGCGCGCCCCGCCCTCGCGCACGCGCTGCTGGTCTCGTCCGACCCACCGCCCAACGCCAGACTCAGCGCACCGCCGCGCTCCGTCCGCATGGTCTTCAGCGAGCCGCTGGACCAGGGCTTCAGCACCGCCGTCGTTCTCGACGCGAGCGGCGGGCGCGTGGACGCCGGCAAGGTCACGTTCGATGCCGCCGACCCGCATGTGATGGCCGTCGGCGTGCGGCCGAACCTGCCGCCGGGCTACTACCTGGTGAGCTGGACGTCGCTGTCGAAGGTCGACGGGCACAAGCTCCAGGGCAGCTTCCCTCTCACCGTCCTCAACCCGGATGGCAGTGAGCCGGCCGGTAAGCCGCCGGTCGTCCAGGGCACGAGCAGCGGCGGAGGGTTCGCCGCGGACGAGTGGCGGGCCCGCTGGCTCACGCTGCTGGGCGCCGCCGTGCTCGTCGGAGCGGCCGCTTACGCCTGGCTCATCGGCCGGCCGGCGACCCGCACCCGCCTCGGCACGCGCCACGAGGGGCTGCACACGGCGATCCTGGGGGCTGCCGCGATCGGCATCGCCGCCGGCGCGGGCGTCATGCTGGCCGGCGATCTGGCCTATGCCCTGGCGCAGGCCGTTCGTCTCGGAGGGTTCGGCCGTGCCGGGGACTTCTTCGCGCGCACGCAGCCCGGCGAGCTGACGGCCGTGCGGATGCTCGATGCCCTGCTGCTGGGAGCGGTGGGCCTGCTCCTGTGGCGACGGCGACGACACATGCCCGACTTCCTCGAGACGGTGTTGCTCGGGGCGGTGGCCGTGCTCGGTCTCCTGGCGCTGCTGACGCTCTCGGCGGCGAGCCACGGCGCGAGCGGGCGGGGCGCGTTCTGGGGCGGGCTGGCCGACTGGCTGCACCTGGCCGCGGCGACGGTCTGGCTCGGCGCGGTGGCGCAGCTCCCGTGGACGTTGCGGGCCCGTGTCGACCTGGATGAGGTACAGCGGGCCCGGTTCAACGGGCGCCTGCTCGAGCGTTTCGCGCTCCTGGGCGTCGTCTCGGTCAGCGTGGTGATGCTCACCGGCGCGTTCAACGCGCTGGTGGAGGTCGGCACTGTCTCGGCGTTGACTTCCACGGCATACGGGCGGGCCCTGCTGCTGAAGCTGTGCCTGGTCGCGGCGCTGCTCGCGCT
>JAJYLG010000132.1 GCA_021787985.1 Chloroflexota bacterium | reverse complement strand
GGGGTTTGGCGGGTTCGCGGATGGCGAGCAGGGGGCCGCGGCAGACGGGGCACTGGCGGCCGATGAGGGCGACGGGGAAGCGCCGGGCGCACCAGGCGCAGAGGGCGGCGGTGGGCTTCACGCGGCCCTCTTGGCTGGCGTGGCGAGCGGCCGGCCATGCCGGTGCGCCGTGGCAACGTAGACATGGCTCGGGCGGTGCCCGTCGCCCTCGCGCGTCTCCGCGAGCGTGACGAGCAGCCCGGCGTCCCTCAAGCCCGCGAGGCGGCGCGCCACCTGTTCGGGGGTCCAGCCGAGCGCCGCGGCGGCCTCCCAGTGTGTGGCCCCGCGCTCGCCGCGACCCCGGTAGAAGGCATCGAGTTGTCCCGCCTGGGTCGCGGCGGCGTCGGCGTAGGCGCGAGCGGCAGCGTGGCTCGTCTCGGGATCGCGCGCCCTGGCCAGCGGCGGGTGCGTGACCGTGGCGGCTTGCGCCCACGGCGGCACGGTGCCGGCGAACATCGGCAAGCCCTCGGTGCCGACGGGCGTCACTTCCGCTCCGTGGTGGTCCGGGCGGCGCGCTCGGCCGCGAGGTCGCGTTCGGCGGTGGCGAGCGCGGCCCGCGCTCGGGCGACGATGGCCAGCGCCTCGGCATACGCCGCCGCGAACTTCGCACGCACCGCGCCGAGTTTGTCCACGTCGGCTATGGCGCACGCCCGGTCCAACCGCAGCACCTCGTCCAGCGCGTCCGCGAAGGTCGCGTCCGTGGGCAGCAGCGCGGGGGTGCCAGCCTGGGGCGCGCTCACTTGGCCTCCACGGTCAACCCGCTCACGCAATAGCGATCCGCGCAGGCAAATCGTGTCTCGTGCGTCGTTGCCTCCGTGTGGTGGTTGGTGGCGGCCACGCCCGCGCCCCGGCGCGCCGCGAGCCCACACTTCAAGGGTGGCCATCAGGCCCCTCCCAGGACGGCGCCGACAGCGCGTAGCCCAACTCGTTCGGCCCCGTCGGCAGTGCCGCCGCAAGCCCGTGCCGATAGGCGTCTTGGATACCCACGTCGTACTGTGCGGGATCGCCCCCCCGCCAACCCATGAGGCGCGCGTAGCGCACGGTGAGCGCCTCCCGCGCCGCCCCCGCATCCCACGGCGCCCACCACGCCCGCGTCGGCCGCGCCTCGAACCGCCGGAGGCGCCATGAGAGCTGGCGCGCGTCGAGCGCCGCCCGCAGGTCGGCCTCCACGACCTCGGCCGACGCGGGCGCCTGTCGGGCCAGGGCGCGCCCCCAGGCATCCATCGCCGCCGCCATCGCGGCTTGATGGGCGCCGAATGGCGCGCAGAAGGCCAGCACGGCCGCCCGGTTTTCGGCGTCCGTCGTGGGGCGCGCGAAGGTGAGTTGCGGCGCGCGGCACTTGTCCTGGCGCTCCACCACGTCCTCGGCCTCGACGACCCAGAGGGCCGAAGTCCAGCCGTCGGGCCAGCAGCCGCCGATGCGGAGCGCCGTCTGGGGATCGCGGCAGAAGTGCCAGCCCGGCGCACACGGGCCGGGACCAGTGTCGCAGGCCACGCGGGGCGTCGTCCACGGCGTGCGGCCGTCGAACAGCGGCGCGCCGCCTTGAATCGGCGAGCACAGCGAACGGGTGAGCACCTTGTAGCCGATCATCGAGCCTCCTTGATGGTGTCCCGCCCGGCCTTGCTGGACGCGCGCCCCGCCGGCGCTGCGGGCGTCACGCGAGCCATCGCAGTTCGCCTTGCGGCGCCTCGTATCTCGACAGCAGAATCGGCACGTTGACCCCTGGCATCTGCCGCACCCAGACGCCCTTGAGGTGCGCCCACGCCGCCCCGTAGAGCCACGGCGCCATCAGGTAGGCCACCGGGGCAACGCGCAGGGCTTCGCGCATGAACGCCGCCACGTCAGCCTTGTAGGATCCGTCCCACGGCGGGTCCGCGAATACGGCTCGGAACGAGTCGGCGGCAAAGGGCAGCGCCAGCCAATCGCCCTTGACGGCCGAGGGCTCGTAGCGGTCCATCGTCACGTCGCCCCACGGCGTGCGGCCGGCGCAGACGTTCAAGAGCGGGCGCTCCGTGACCACGGAATCCAAGAAGTCTTGGATCGAGCCGGTCCAGCTGAAGGCTTCGACGTAGCGGGTCACGCGGCCCTCGCCGCGCGCCCCGCCGGCGCTGCGGGCGTCACGCGGGCCGCCCACCGGCCGGCCCGGCATGCGGCCGACAGCGCGGCGCGCGTTTCGCCTTCTGTTTGGGGGGGCGTGGTCCGCTCTTGTGCCTGTGCTGGCACGGGCTTACGTTCGCTGGCTGGCGTCCCGGCTTGACTACGGATCAGAAGGCTGGGGGTTCGAGTCCCTCTGGGCGCATCCGTAACCGCTGCAATGCCTTGACTTGCGTTGGACGCGCCCGCGCCAGATGACCCACCCGGCAACAAGCCGACATTCTGCGGCGAGTTTGGTGGACGGGTCACGCCGCCTCCCGCTCGCACAGCATCGGCCCGATGCGCTGCTCGGCCAGGTCCAGGTACTTGGGATTCAGGTCAATATAGATGGCGCCGCGGCCGTTGCCGGTCGCCACTTGGGCCACTGTTCCGCTCCCGCCGAACGGGTCGAGCACGGTATCGCCCGGCGCCGAGCCGGCGAGGATGCAGCGGCGGCCCAGCTCCTCGGGGAAGGTGGCGAAGTGGGCGCCGGTGAACGACTGTGTAGCGATCTCCCAGACCGAGCGGGCGTTGCGCCAGGTAACTGGCATTGGCCCGGCCTCCGAGAAGCTGGCGTTCTGGTTCTCTCGGCCGACGAGACCGGCCTCCGCTTTCGGATTCACCCCTGGCTGGCGACCGACTGCGCGCATCGGGCCGTTGACCTTCCGGCCGCCATTCGCGCGGTAGGATCCGACCTGTGCCATCACGTCTTGCGAGAGCCGCGCGCGAGTGTTCTCGCTCACGGCTTCGAGAATGGCCGACTGGTCGTAGAAGTACCGCTCGGCCTTGGCCAGCAGGAACACGTACTCATGCGCCTTCGTCGGCCGGTCGGTCACGCTCTCCGGCATCGGGTTCGGCTTACTCCACACGATGTCCGAGCGCAGCCACCAGCCGTCGGCCTGGAGCGCGAAGGCCACGCGCCAGGGGATGCCGACGAGATCCTTGGGCTTGAGGCCGGCGACGACAGTGGACGTCGTCCGCATCGCCTTCTCGGCCTGATGGCCTCCATCGTTCGTGAGGCCCAAGGAGGGTGCGCCGGGGTTACCCCTCGGCGATGAGGCGTAACTGTCCCCGAGGTTGAGCCAGAGAGTCCCGTCATCGGCCAGCACGCGCCGCACCTCGCGGAACACCGCGACCAAGTGCGCGACGTACTCCTCCGGCGTCCGCTCAAGACCGAGTTGGCCCGGCACGCCGTAGTCCCGCAGGCCCCAGTAGGGCGGGCTCGTCACGCAGCAGCGCGCCGCGCCATCGGGCAGCGTCCGCAGGACTTCGAGCGCGTCGCCGCAGTAGAGCGTGGCGCTCACGCCAGCACCTCGGCTTCCGCGCTCCCGGCCCCGAACGTCGCCACGACCCGCGCCCGCGTGGCCGGCGTCACCGCCCGCACCACTGCGGCGAGTTGCGCGCCGATCCCCGCCAGGTACGGTGCGACGTTGCCCCGCTGGTACAACTCGGTCATCGTCGCCGGGCCGTGGCCCATGAGCGCGTCCTGATGCACGCGATCCACGCCGGCCAGGGCCAGCCACTTGGCGTAGGTGCGCCGCGCGTCGTAGGGCTGCACCTTCCCCCCGCTCGCCGCCCGCAGCGCCTTGCGGTAGAGCCGCACGCCAGCCTCCAGACCGAGCGGCGGGCGTGCGAGGGCACAGAGCGCGGGCACCAGCCGGTTGCGGCCCGCGCGCTTGGTGCCGGCGATGTGGTAGCCGCCGTCCTCGGTGCTCCACGCGCCCCACAGCTCCTCATTGCCCATGCCGGTCAGGCATTGGGCCAGCCAGACGCGGCCCCAGACCAGCCCGAGATCGCACGCCAGCCCCCACGCCTCGTCGGGCGTGCAGGGATGGCCTTGGCGCTTGCGGGTCGTCGGCAGCACGCGCACGGCGAGCGTCTGGGTATAGGTCTCGGTGCGCTGGCCGCCGTGGTCGCGGAGGTAGGCGAGCGCGACGGCGCGGGCGTAGTTGTAGGAGCGGAAGGCGCCCCGCGCCTCGTCGGCGACCCGCAGCCGCGTGAGCAAGCCGGGGAAGTCGGCCGGGCGCGCGGCCCCATCCAGGGCCAGCAGCCGCTTGAGATGGAAGGCGCAGTTGACCTTGTGGCGCGCGGTGGCCGTCAGACCCGCAATCCAGGGCGCGACCGTCTCCGCGACCGGGCGGAAGGCCCCGGCCGGCGGCAAGGTGTGGATGGACCCGCCACCGAGCTGCGTAAGCAGCCGGAGTGGGGTGATCTCCTTCTCGCGCAGCAGCGCCAGGTAGTCGTAGCGGCCCTCCTCGATCAGCGCCCGCGTCATCTCGCGCAGCCGCCGCACCATGCGCCGACGCGGCGTGCCCGCCGAGACGTTGAGCGCGCCCCAGCCGGGGATCGTGTAGCGCAGGCGGGGCCAGCCGTGCGACTTCACGCGGCCTCGGCGTCCCGCGCGGCGAGCCACGCATCCACCTCGTCGCGCCGGTAGAGTACGCGCTGCGGACTGATCCGGTGCGCCGGCACGTCGAGCCGCGCCAGCGTGCGGCGGCTGATCCTGAGCAGCGCGCACAGCTCGGCGGGCGTCAGGTAGGGCGTCTCGCTCACTGGAGCCTCGGGCTGGGGGCGAGGCAGAGGTCGCGGGCGGCGGCGATCTCGGGCGTGACGCGGTGCGCCATGACGAGGTAGCCGGCGGCGAACGCGGCGGCGAGCGCGAGCAGGAGGGCGAGGCCCACGAGAGCACGCCTCATGCGCAGTCCCGGAGATCGCCGTCCTCGTCCTCGCGCGGGGGTTCGTCGCCGAAGGCCAGGGCGGCGCCGACCGCCAGCGCCAGCAGGACCAGCACCGCCACCGTCGCGCGGCTCACTGCCGCCTCTTGAGCAGCGCCGTCAGCATCGCCGTCAACTTGCGGTTCTGGGCGTCCCTGGCGGCGTCCCCAGCGGCCCTGGCGGCGGCCCTGCCGGCGTCCCAGGCGGCGTCCCCGGCGGCCCTGGCGGCGGCCCT
>JAJYLG010000051.1 GCA_021787985.1 Chloroflexota bacterium | reverse complement strand
CTCCTTGCCGTCGCTCCCCCGTCGCCCCTTCCCCTCCGCGTTCTCCGCGTTCTCCGCGTTCTCCGCTCTCTCCGCGTGCTCCGCGTTTCCCGTCCCCCTCCCCCGTCCCCTTGTCCCTTGGCGTCCTTTGCGTCTTTGCGGTGGACCTCCCGTCGCCCCTTCCCCTCCGCGTTCTCCGCTCTCTCCGCGCGCTCCGCGTTTCCCGTCCCCCGGCGAGATCACGATCGTGTCAACATCTGGCCAACATGCCCACCATCACACATGTAACAGAACTCATTGACACAGTAGCGCGCCAGCGGATCTGATCAAACCTCCCAGGATTGCCATCGGCTCATCGCGTTTGCCAGGTCGTACGGGTCGCCAACGCATTTGGTTCATTCGCAGTATTGACGAGTGTCATCCGCGAAGCGCATGCTTCCCCTTGCCACCGTGTTTCAGGCGACTGGGCCCGC
Organism: Chloroflexota bacterium; assembly: GCA_021787985.1. Classification (GTDB taxonomy): domain Bacteria; phylum Chloroflexota; class Dehalococcoidia; order DSGV01; family DSGV01; genus JAJYLG01. The sequence goes on along the minus strand of JAJYLG010000051.1, from coordinate 24,878 downwards.
GGTGGCGCCCGCTCAGGGCAAACCCGGCCGAAAGGCGGGGGCGCAAAGCCTGGAGCCTACGTCCGCCCAAGGCGGATAGGGTCGTCCGGCCGCCGGGCAGGAGCACCGGTTGCGCCCCGTGAGCCGGGATCCGGCGAGCACCGATGTGTGCCTCGCACCCTCTCCCCGCTGACAGGACACGACCGGCAAAAGGACATAAGAAAGGGCGGCGGCAGGTAGACACTGTCGCCACCCGGCGCAACGGACGTGCAGGTGTGGTGCCCGGGTCGTCCGCGCATTCCCACACTACGGCAGATAACGCCGTTTGTGCAGGGCCGGAAGCGCGTCCGTTGGCGGGAGGGAGGTGAGAGCCGCCCCGACAACGAGCGCGCGTGTCCGCCACGGTGGCAGCCGCGGCGCGCACGGACCGGCCCTCGCGTGTCGCACGGCGCCGCGTCCTTCCTCGGAAGGCGGCCCCAACCGACCCGCCGGGCCGCACATCCACCCGCCGCTCGTGCTTGCCCGCGCCGCCGCGGGCGGCTGGCAGGCATTGCGGTCCAGCAGCGCGCAACCCGACGGCGGGGACGCTGCTGACGTCGCGGCACGGGCGCGGGGGCAACCCCGGCCTTCCCGGCCGGGAGGATTGGCTTGAGCTGATCTCAAGGAGGAAACCACATGCGCAAGCTTTTCGCGGGCGTCTTCGGCGTCTCGGTGCTGCTGGCCGTGCTGGTCGGCGCCGCCTTCGCGTGGACGAGCAGCACCCCGGCGCACACGTACGTGAACCACGCGGGAACGTTGAGCGTTGACCTGGCGAACGTCACCTACTACCCGAACAACGGCAGCCCCAACCAGGTGTACCCGACCGGCAACTGGATTCCAGTGCTTCAGGGCCAGATCGTGAACAACACCCCGGCGAATCCCGGGATCCCTGTTCACATCACGGGCGGCACCGTGGACACGTTCACTTCCCCTAACTCCAACTGCCTGGCCGCTCTCAGCGCCGGATTCCTGCACGGGAAGATCGACAACATCAACGGCGCGTCCGTGGCCCAGGGTGGCGGCGTCGGCGGCTGGTGGGACGCCTACCTGATGCTCCAGACGAACACGCCTAACAACGATTGCCAAGGCAACAACATCAACTACAACGTTGTCATCGACGTCTCGACGTAGGCCAAGCTCAAGGGAGGGGCGGATCCCCGCCCCTCCCACGGCCGCCCCGAGAGGAGATCCGCCATGCACCTCGCCATCCCACGGCCCCGCGCCCTCCGCGGTCCGCGCCCACGCACCGTGCTCGCCTTCGCCGCCGCGCTCGTCGCCGGCCTGGCCGTCGGCGGGCTGCTGGTCGCCGTCATCGCTACCCGCTTCCTCGGCTACCATATACTCGCCGTCGAGTCGGACAGCATGGCGCCCGCCCTGCGCCGCGGCGACTTGATCGTCACCCGCCCCGTCCCGATCACCGAGGCGAACGTCGGCGACACCGTCCTCTACGACGAGGGCACGCAGGTGCACCTGCTGGTCGCCCACCGCGTCATCAGCGTGGTCAACCTCAATACCAACATCCACGACTCGCGCACCGGCAAGACCACGACCGAGCACACCCGCCTGCTGCGCACCCAGGGCGACGCCAACCCGCAGCCCGACGGACAGGTGGTCGACGCGAGCCGCTTCCGCGGCGTGCTGTGGTTCTACGTCCCCCACGTCGGCGCGGTGCTCGGCGCGTGGAACTTCCAGCAGACGCTGCTGGCCATCGCGGCGCTGACCGCGCTCGCCTGGGTCGCGTACGAGGTGCGGAGCCTGTGGCGCCGGAGGCGCGCCGCGCGCGGGTGAGCCGCGGGGAGGTGAGAGCATGAGACTTCGCGCGCGTTCGTGCATGGCGCTCCTGCTCGCCGCGCTCCTGCTGCTGGCGGCTCTGCCTCCTGCCGGGGCGGCGGAGGCCTGGCGCACCAGCGCCACCGGCGGCGGATTCACGACCCGCGTGGGCGCGTGGCAGCTCACCGCCAGCGTGCGGATCGAGCCGGAGGAGATCGAAGTCCCCGCTGCGGGGGATGACAACAGCGTCGTCAGCGCGTTCATCACGCTCCCCTCACCCTACAGCGGCGCGGACATCGACCCGAGCTCGGTGCGCCTGTGCTATCAGTTGTCCTGCATCCCATACAACGGCTGGGCCCACGTTGACGGCCAGGGTGTGCTGCAGGTGAAGTTCGACCGCGACGACGTGGCGACGATACTGGGGGGCGTGACGGGCAGCGTCACCCTGACCGTGACCGGCGCCCTCACGACACCGCCCTTGACCTTCTCAGGTTCGGACACCGTGATAGTGCGCCACGACCCGGCGGACCCGCCGCACGCGAACGCACCCCTCATCGCCGATCCGTCGCCCTCGGCGACCCCCGGCCTGACGGCCACGCGGAAACCCGACCCAACCGCGACCGCTGCGCCGACGGCCAGCGCAACAGCGACACCCACCCCGACGCCAACGCCCCAGCCCACCGCCACGCCCGAGCTAGGAGGTGCCGCCGGTGGGCAGTGACCACACGGACGGAAGCCAGCGCAAGAGGCGTCTGGGCGAGGCAGTGTTCGCGGCGGCGGCCCTCGTGGCCCTGCTGGTCGGCGTGCCCCTGGCCGCGATGGCGGCCGACGGTCCGCCCCCGGCCGGGGTCAGCGTCGTGCTGGCGGACGTCCACGGCTCGGCAAACGACCTTTACCCCACGGGCGAACCCATCCCGGTGCTACAGGGTCGTGTTGAGAATGACACCCCCACGGCCGTCGGCCTCGCGGTGACGGTCACCGGCGGCGCGATATCGGATGTGCAGGTGCCCACGAGCGCGGCGTGCGCCGCCTGGGCCGCCGGCGCCGGCAAGCTCCAGGGCACCGTCGCGGTAGCCGGGGGAGCGCCGATACCCGCGGGAGGGGCGCTGGGCGGCGACTGGTCGGCCGCGCTCGCCATGGCGCAGGACTCGCCGGACGCCTGCCAGGGCCAGTTCGTGACCTACACCGTCACACTCTACTTCAGCGGCGGCGCGCCCCCGCAGCCACCCGCTGTCATCACGACACCCACGCCCGGCGGAACCGTGGCCACGGCCACCGCCACTCCGTCGCCCAGCGTCACCGTCACGCCCACGCCCACGCCCTTCGCGACAGCGACCGCCAGCGCGACGCCCACCAGCACGCCGACCTCCGAGGTCCGCGGCATCATCACCGGCCCCAACACCGGCACGGGCGGTCCGCACGACGGCGAGCCGATCGCGGCGCTCGCGCTGCTCGGCGTGGCCGGCCTGCTGCTGGCGGCGGGCGTTACCTTGCTGCGCCGGCGACGTGTGTAGAAACGGCGGAGAACGTGGAGATTCAGCGCCCCGCTGGCCGCTCCGCCGCCTCCGCGGCCGAGTCCCGCGGCCACAGCAGCACGGCATGCCGCAGGGCCGTGGCGGCGAGACCCCGCCCGGCGGCGCGGCTCGCCTCGACCTGCGCCCGCGGCTGCACGAACAGGTCGACCGGCACCGGGACTTCCAGCGAAAGCGCGCCGCAGCAATCCTCGACCCGCGCGCGGTCAGCGGCATCCGCCACCACCACCAGGAGGTCGGCGTCACTGCGCGGGGTGGGCGTGCCGTGAGCGAAGGACCCGAACAGCCAGATGCTCAGCACCTGCGGGCAGGAGGCGCCGACCCGCGCCGCGGCTCGGCGCAGCGCCTCCAGCACCGCCTCACGCTGAACGAAGCGACTGCTGGCAAAGGTCGTGAACGGCGGCCGCGTCCGCAATCGCCTGCCCTCCCTCCTGAGCGGTGTAGTAGTCCTTCGGAGCGCCGGCAGGGAACCCGTTCGGGTACCGGGTCGGAAGATAGTGCTTGTCCAGCCGCCGGGCGGCATCGACCAACTCCGGCGGTACCGGCCGGAGCTGCCCGAGGTCCAGCAGCAGGCGCGTGACGCTGTGCCCCCAGCCCTCGCCGCCCAGCGCCAGGATGGCGGCCTTCACCGCCTTCTCGGCCGCCTGCTGGGCCGCGAAGCAGGCCCACTCGTAGTCGCCATCGTCCAGCGCGTGGCGCGCGTGCTCCAGGTCTCGCGTCGCCTGCGCAAACCAGTCCGGCGCGCGATTCGCCATCGGTGCGCCCTCCGGGCAGGCCCGCGCGAAGCCCTCGCCGCGGCCGCCTGCCGCCCTCACGATAGCATCTCGTCCGGCAGGGAACGCCCCTCCGCGCTCCCCGCTCTCTCCGCGCGCTCCGCGTTTCCCGTCCCCCGTCCCCTTGTACCTTGGCGTCCTTTGCTTCTTTGCGGTGAATCCCCCGTCGCCCCCGCTATACTCCCCACCACCACGACATGGGAGGCGCACAGTGATCAAGCTGATGTTCGCCCTGCGGCGGCGGCCGGAGATGACGCGCGAGGAGTTCCAGCGCTACTGGCGCGAGCACCACGCGCCGCTGGTGCGGGACCACGCCGCCGCGCTGGCGATCCGCCGCTACGTGCAGGTCCACGCCGTATCGAACGAGACCAGCCGGCTGCTGGCGACCGGCCGGGGCAGCGAGCCGGACCAGTTCGACGGCCTGGCCGAGCTATGGTTCGACAGCCTGGAGGCGATGCGGGCCGCGGCCGCCACGCCGCAGGGCCGCGCCGCCGGCCGCGCGCTGCTCGAGGACGAGCGACGGTTCATCGACCTGCCGCGTTCGCCGGTCTGGCTCGGCGAGGAGCACCCGATAGTGGCAAGCCCGTAGGGGCGACCCCCCGTGGTCGCCCCCCGTCGCTGTGGTCGCCCCTCCGCGGCCTTGCGCGCCGCTGCCGACGCCGCGGCTCAGTGCCCTGCCAGGTACGGCACCAGGTTGTCCGCCTGCGGGCTGCCCAGGCCGGTGACGAAGTCCCAACCCGATCCGGCCGTGCAGACGCTGCCACAACCACCGTTCGTGCCCGACGTGATGTCGTGGTAGTTCGTCGAGTAGACCGCGCTGCCCGCCGCGTTGTACACGGGCGAGCTCGTCAGATTGTTGCTGGACAGCGCCGGGCTCCGTCCCTCGTCCGCCAGCGCGATCAGCGCCGCCCACTGCGGCGCGCCGGCGCTGGTGCCGCCCACCTGAAACCAGCCGTTCTGACCCTGGTACGGCGTCGAGTCGTACACCGGGAAGCCGGTGCTCGGGTCGGCGTCGTAGGCCACGTCTGGCGCCCCGCGCTTGCCGCCGGTGCTCGGGATCGGGTAGCTGGACTGATAGCCCGGCTCGCTCTCGTACGGCGAGATGCCGCCGCCGGAGCCGCTCCAGGCGGTCTCGCTGACGTAGTTCCCTCCGGATCCGATATTGAGCGTGGTCCCGCCGACCCCCACCACGTAGGGAGAGGTGGATGGCCAGATCGTCCCGCTGCCGTTGTCGCCCGAGGCGGCGGTGAAGGTCACCCCGGACTTGTTGAAGTAGGAGTCGTACAGCGCCTCCGAGCTGAAGTCGCCGGCGCCCCAGCTCATCGAGACGGCGTGCGCGCCGCCGTTCACCGCGACGTTCACCGCGCCGAGCAGGTTGGAGAGGCTGGCCGTCCGCGCCTCGACCAGCAGGATGTCGGCGCCTGGCGCGATGGCGTGCGCCCACTCCACGTCGAGCGAGGTCTCGAGCGCCCAGCCGCTGTTCGTCCGCGGCTTGGACTGCGCGTACACCTTCTGGAAGCAGGGGTGCGGACCGGTGCTAACTGAGCACGCTGAAGTGCCGGGGAGCCCGTACATTGACTGCAGGCCGAAGGTGGTGATGAACGTCTGGAGATCGCTGGCGATCTTGGGCGCGTCGTAGGCATCGACGATGCCGATGACCTGGCCCGACCCTGTGGCCGTCAGCGAGCTGAAGCCGTAGGCCGTACGCACGTGATCCGGCGTGTAGCCTTTGGGCGTCGTGTTGGTGATGATCGGCCGGCCCTTCTGGTCCTGGCCGAAGACCTTCAGGTACAGCGGGTGGTGCGCCACGCCCCGTTGGTGCGGCCCGGGATCGACCGCGAGCACGCCGTTGCCCGCCCCGGCGACCGCACTGCTCCCGCCGAGCAGGAACGGTAGCGCCGCCACGGCCAGCGCGAGAACCAGGATGATGCGCCGCATGGATACCCCTCCTCACGCAGCGGTCCCGTTCGGCTGCGCTTCGCGATGGTCGACGGACGCAGGGATACTACATCGCCGCCATCGGGATCGCAAGCGCAATGTTTCGTATTCTGTCGCCGGCCGGCCCGTCACTCCGGTCACCGGCCGCGGCCGACCGCGTCACGTACAATGGCGCCAGCGGCCCCGCGCCCGAGATCGCCGCGAACGACGAGCGGAACGATGCTGCAACCGACCGTCTGTGCCGAAGAGCTGCTGGAGCTTCGCGGGCTGCGGCCCGCTCCCGAGACGACCTGGCGGCAGATGCGCGAGTTCTCCGGTCCCGCCCCCACCGAGCTCGACGCGATGCGCGCCACGGTCGAGCCCCTGCTGCGCCACGCGAACGAGATGGTGGTGGCGACCTACGATCACCTGCTGGCGACCAGGGAGACGGCCGCCATCCTGGGCTGGGAGCACGGCCCCGACCCCGAGCATCTGGCCGAGCGCCGCCGCTTCTTCGCCATCTGGCTGGCGCGGACGCTGGGCCTGGATTTCGGCGATGACTTGGCCCGCTACCTGTTCCATGCCGGCCAGCTCCACGCCGGCCACGGGCCGCGCCGCGTGGACGTGCCCGACCGCTACGTCACCGGCAGCATCGGGCTGGTGATCTCGGCGTTCGCCGGTTACATAAGCGCCGAGCACGGCGGCGGCGAGCCGGCCGCCCGCGCCGTGGCCGGCTGGAACAAGTACCTGCTGATGCAGCTTGAACAGATGCTCGCCGGCCGCCTGGTCGCCAAGGAGCTGGACCAGGGCGAGGCAGCCCTCCCGGTCCGCCTCTACGGGCGCATGCGCGACCTCGCCGGGCGCCGCGAGCTGGTGGTCCACGGGCGGCACGAGACGACCGTCGCCGACGTGTTGCGGAAGTTCTTCGACTACCTCCCCGCGCTGCGTGAGGAGGCGCTCGACCGCGCCTGGCACGAGGAGATCGACCCCGCGTCGCTCTGGAGCGCGGTCGAGCCGGTCTACCTGCCGCGGCGCGGTTGGCGGGTGCTGGTCAACGGCCGCGACGTCGCCTTCGAACGCGGCTTCGCCACGCCCGTCGGTGACGGCGACACCGTCGATCTCTTCCCGCCCGGGCGCTGAGCCTCGGAGGAACCGCTGAGGATTCGACTCTACGCGACGCTCCGCCAGATGGCCGGCACGAAGGACGCCGACGTCCGAATGCCGGAGCACGCCACCGCGCGCGACGTGCTCCAGGCGCTCACCGAGCGCTACCCGGCGCTCGCGCCGCTCGTCTGGGAAGCCGACGGCGGGCTCACCGAGTACATCCGCGTGTTCGTGAACGGCCGCGAGATCCGTCACCTCCACGGCCTCGACACGCATGTCGCCGCCCACGCGGACGTCGACATCTTCCCGCCGGTCGCGGGCGGTTGACCACGCTCGAGATCCGCAACGTCGACCCGGAGGTACTGCGCGGCTACCTGGTCGCCGAGCTGGGCGGCGAGCCGCGGCCGGACGGCTCGGTGCGAGGCCAGGGGTGGCGAGCCACGTTCCTGCGGTTGCCGGACGCCCCGGTCGGCGCGCTCACGGTGCCGGCGGTCGAGGTGCGGTTCGCCGGCGAAGGGTCGGGGGACGCCGCGGCGTTTCTGGCGCGACGGGCGATGCGCGGCGGCGGATGAGCAAGCCGACGAGGCGGGCCTGCCTGGCGCCAGGCAGGCCCGCCGAGACCGTCCCGCCGAGAAGCCTGCCCCCGCGGAGGCGGAGGCCGGCAGGCCGCCTACACGATCTCCAGCTCGCGCAGCTTCTCCTCGGGCGCGACGCCGTTCTTCCAGCCGCGAACGGCGTAGTACTCCTCGAGCATCAGATCGAGCTCGCAGACCTGGCCCGTCGAGCCCTTCTTGGTGGAGGGCTCGGCAGTGAAGCGCTTGGGCAGGTAGTCGGAGCCGTCGGCCCAGCCGGCCAGGTTGTTGTAGTAGCGCTCCAGGTTGTAGATACGCTCACCGGCGCGCAGGACGTCGGCGGCGTCGAACTTATCGAGCCCCACCATGACGCGGTACTGCTCGGCGTAGTCGTCGGCGCTCTCGGCGAAGGCGCTGAACTTGCAGAGGTCGAGGCTGTCGGAGAAAGCGTGCAGGTCTTGCAGCAGCTTCAGCAGCTCGCCCTTGCCCTTCCAGGCGAGCGGGTCGGTCTTGAGACCGATCAGCCCCAGCTCGCTGGCCGGCGAATAGCCGCGCAGGTGGCAGGCGCCGCGGTTGGAGGTGGCGTAGCCGAGGCCCATCCCCTTCAGGCCGCGCGGGTCGTAGGCGGGGATCGCCTGGCCCTTGACGGTCATGGCGATCTCCGGGTGGCCGATGGAGCGCGCGAAGGCGTCGATGCCCTCGGCCAAGCGGTCGCCGACCCCCTCGCGGAAGGCGATCTTGCGGCTCATCTCCAGCATCCCCTCGGTGTCACCCCACTGGAGCGGCGGGCTGCCGTCCAGGTAGCCGCGCTGCGTCGCCTCCATGTAGGTCGAGAGCACGTTGCCGATCTCGATGGCGTCGTAGCCCCAGTCGTTCGCCCGGTCGATTAGGTAGGCGATCGCGCCGGCGTCATCGTTGCCGCAGTTGGCGCCCATCGACCAGGCCGGCTCGTACTCGAGCGACTCCATGTGCACCTTCCAGCGACCCTCGGTGACGTCGACCTCCTTCTTGCACGCCACCGGGCAGGCGTGGCAGGTCGGGTCGTTGACGAGGATGTGCTCCTTGACCCACTCGCCACTGACGTGCTCGGCACGCTCGTCGAACGAGGTTTCCTGGCTGTTACGGGTGGGCAGGGCGCCGATCGCGTTGCTGATGTTCATCAGCACGTTGGTGCCGAAGACGGAGAGACCGCCCTTGCGCGGCGCGGTGACGTTCTTCTCGTCCATGATCGCCGCCAGGGCCCGCCGGTGCGCCTCGCGCCACGCGTCGCGGTCGGCCGCGTGCGGCATCGCCTGCTTCGCCTTGATGACGATCGCCTTGAGGTGCTTGGAGCCACCCACGCAGCCGGTGCCGCCGCGGCCCGAGGCGCGGTCGTTCTCGTTGACCCAGCTCGCAAACCGCACGCGGTTCTCGCCGGCCGGGCCGACGGCGATCACGCTCAGGTCTTCCTCGCCGTGGCGCTCGCGCAGCAGGCGCACGGTCTCGTGAACGCCCTTGCCCCACAGGTCGGAGGCGTCGCGCAGCTCCACCTGGGCGTCGTGGACGTAGGCATAGAGCGGCCCTTCGGCCCTGCCCTTGAAGACGAGGCCATCGAAGCCAGCCCAGCGCAGGCGGGCGGCGCTCCAGCCGCCGTGATGGCTGTCGGTGACGGTGCCGGTGAGCGGGCTCTTGGTGACGACCGCCATGCGACCGCTCATGTTGGCCTCGGTGCCGGTCAGCGGGCCGTTCATGAAGCAGAGGATGTTCTCCGGGGAGAGCGGGTCCACCGTCGGCCCGTTCTCGAAGACGTACTTGACCCCCAGCCCACGGGCGCCGATGTACTGGCGCGCCCACTCCTCCGGGATCGGTTCGTACCTGATGCTCCGCGATGACAGATCGACGTGCGCGACGCGGTTGGCATATCCCCCGAACGCCATGAGTACCTCCTCGTCTCGCCGCGGTAGGCGGCAGATCACGGGATCACCGGCTCCCGTGGGCGCGTTGCGGTCGCGGCCCGCGGATGGTGCTCCATCATAGGCGCGCGTTCACCGCGATCGCAATCAGGTACGGCCTGACAGTTGTCTGGCGGGGACGGGACAACGCGCCGCGGGTGCTATACTGCCATGGGCCGCCCGGCGGCCACGTACGCTGCGCCCAGGGGGCGATTTTTTATGCCAGCTACCGTCGTCATCGGTGGGCAGTGGGGAGACGAAGGCAAGGGACGCATCGTCGACCTGCTGGCCCGCGACGCCCAAGTCATCGCGCGCTACTCGGCCGGACACAACGCGGGCCACACCGTCGTCAACGACCTCGGCGAGTTCCGGCTCCACCTGGTGCCCGCCGGCATCTTCTACCCGGACAAGACCTGCGTCATCGGCAACGGCTGCGTCGTCCATCCGCCCACGCTGATCGAGGAGATCGACACGCTCCGCTCGCGCGGGGTCAGTGTCGAGCGGCTGGCCGTCAGCGATCGGGCCCACGTCGTCATGCCCTATCACCCGCTGCTCGACCGGCTGGAGGAAGAGCGGCGCGGCGCGAACGCCGTCGGAACGACCGGCCGCGGCGTCGGGCCCGCGTACGTGGACAAGGTGGCGCGCAGCGGCGTGCGCGTGGCGGACCTGGTCGAACCGCAGGCGCTCCGCCGGCGCATCGACTTCGTGCTGCCGAAGAAGAACGTGCTCATCGAGAAGCTGTACGGTCAGCCGCCGCTGGACGGCGACGCGATCTTCCGTGAGTACGCGGCCCTCGGCCGGCGGATCACCCCCTTTGTGACCGACACCTCGCGCCTCGCCCTCGAGGCGCTCGACCGCGGCGAAGAGCTGCTGCTCGAGGGCGCGCAAGGGTCGTTGCTCGACCTGGACTCGGGCACGTACGACTTCGTGACCAGCAGCGTGCCGAGCAGCACCGCCGCTGGCGCGGCGATCGGCATCGGCATCGGGCCGCGGCACATCCGGCGGGTGGTCGGCATTTACAAGGCGTACATGACCCGCGTCGGCAACGGCCCCATGCCCACCGAGGACCACGGCGAGGAGGGCGCGCGTCTGCGCGAGCGCGGCCACGAGTACGGCACGACCACCGGGAGACCGCGACGCTGCGGCTGGTTCGACGCGGTCGCCAGCCGCTACAGCGCGCGGCTCAACGGCGTGACCGAGGTCTGCCTCACCCGGCTCGACGTGCTGGACAGCTTCCCGGTGGTGCGCATCTCCGTCGCCTACGAGCTCGACGGCCGCCGGGCCGATGGCTTCCCCAGCACGGTCGAGGCGCTCGAGCGGACCACGCCCGTCTTCGAGGAGCTGCCCGGGTGGCAGCAGCCGACCGGGGACCTGCGCCGCTATGCCGAGCTGCCGGCGAACGCGCGCCGCTTCGTCGAGCGCGTGGAGGAGCTGCTGGGTGTGCCGATCATGCTGGTGAGCGTCGGACCGGAGCGCGACCAGGCGGTGCGGCGGAGCTAGCGCGAGGCCGCGGTCCGGCCCCCGCGGCGGGCCGGGATGGCCAGCGGCAGGCTGACGACGAACAACGCGCCGCCGCCAGGGGGGTCCTCGTAGCGCAGCCGCCCACCGTGCGCCTCGGCGATGCCGCGGCAGACGTACAGCCCCAGCCCCGTGCCCTTGCGGTGCGTCGCGTGCGGCGAGCGGTAGAAGCGCTCGAAGATGAACGGCTGGTCGGTCTCCGGCACGCCCGGCCCGTGGTCGCGCACCCAGAGGGTCGCCTCGTCGCCCTCGACCGTCACCGTCACCTCGACTCGCCCGCCCGGCGCGTACTTCGCGGCGTTGCCCAGCAGGTTCCCGATCAGCTCGCTGAGCCGGTCCGGGTCGCCCACCACCGGGACGCGCTCGTCCGGTACCCGGACCACGACCGCCGTCTCCGGGTTCGCCGTCTGCCATTCCTCGACCGCGGTAGCCACCGCCGGCCCCAGGTCCAGCATCTCGCGCTCGATCGAGAAGCGGCCGACCTGGATGCGGGACGCGTCGAGCAGCTTGTCCACCAGGCGTGCGCCAGACACCGCCTCCTCGGCCATCGTTTGCGCCGCGTCGCGGCCCGTCTCCAGGTCGCCGGCATCCAGCGCGCGCAGGAGCAACGAGCTATACAGCTTCACCACGTTGAATGGATGCTGCAGGTCGTGCGACGCGACGGCGAGGAAGTCATCCTTGGCCCGGTCCAGCCGACGCAGCGCCGTCACGTCGCGCACGACGAGCAGCGCGCCGGAGGTGCGGCCGTCGTGGCTGGCCAGCGGCGCGGCGAAGCCTTCGAGGAGCAACTCACCGTGCTCCGAGCTCACCAACAGCTCGACGCCGCGCGCGTGCCCGCCCTCGAGGGCGGTCGTCGTGGGCCAGATCTCGGGCACCGGCGGCACGCCGCCGAGCGAGACGACGCGGCGGTAGACCATCTCGTGCGTCTCGCCCTGGCGGGCGCCGAGCAGTGCCGTCGCCCGCTGGTTGCAGATGGTGACGACGCCGGCGGCGTTGACGGCCACCACGCCCTCGCGCATGGTCGAAATGAGGGTCTCGAGCTCCTCGGCGCGATTGTGGACCTCGTCGAGCAGGCGCGCGTTCTCGATCGCGACGGCCGCGTGGCTGGCGAGCATTCGCAGCATGCGCTCGTCGTCGTCGGTGAATGGCTTGCCGCCGTCCTTGTCGGTCAGGTAGAGATTGCCGACGCTACGGCCGCGCAACTGAATGGGCGTGCCCAAGAACGATCGCATCGGCAGGTGGCCAGGCGGAAAGCCGGCCGCCGCCGGGTGCGTTGCGATGTTGTCGACGCGCAGCGGGCGCTGCTCGCGCAGGAGGAGGCCGAGCAGTCCTCTGCCTTCCGGCAGGTGGCCGATCGCCTGCTCCATGGCGAGAGGCGCGCCGAAGGTGACGAAGCGGATGATGCGCAGGTTCTCGTCGGCGACGCCAAGCGCGCCGTAGCGAGCGCCGGTAAGGAGCACACCCTCGCGTGCGATGGCGGCCAGCGCCCGTTCGATCTGGGTCTCGGCGCTGATGGCCAGCACCGCGCGCTCGAAACGCTGCCAGCGCTGCAGCTCGGCTGGGAGCCAGATCCGCCGAAGGGCGCGGCGCACGGCGTCCCGTGCCCGTCGGCTCACGCCCACCCGGTGCCCGTTCTGGCCGCCGATGGCCGGTACCCTCCCGCTGCACAGCCGGCCGCGCTGGCTCAGCATGCCCGAGGCGCGGCACGATCCGGCGCGAAATCATTGTCCGGTGCTTCGGTATGCCTGTAAAGGCCCGCGAGGATGAAACGGAATGCGTGGTATTGCGAACCGGGGGCGATTCCGGGACTGGAGGGGACCAGCTATGCCCCGGACGCCCCCGGCTCGCGGGAGCAGGGGAGGGCGAAATCCTAACCGACCTTGACTTCGACGGTCTTGGTCCGGCTAGGCTGCGCCTTCGGTAACGTAACGCGCAGGATGCCGTCCTGGTACTCGGCCTCCGCGCGGTCGGCCTCTACGGCTATCGGCAGCGGGACCACCCGCGTGTACGAGCCGTAGGAAAACTCGCGGTAGTAGTAGTCCTTTGCCCGCTTCTCGGCCGCCTGCTTGCGCTCGGCCTCGATGCGGATACCCTCGTCCTCCACCGTGATCTTGATCTCGTCCTTGGCCACCCCCGGCAGCTCTGCTTTGACCAGCAGGTGGTCACCCTCGTCGGTCACCTCGAGCGCCGGGGAGAACCGCTCGCCCTCGGCGGGCGCGGCGCGCCACAGCCGCCATGGCGGCGCCCAAGGCCAGCCGCGCCACATACGCTCGATCTCGCGGTCAATGTCCTCCCACTGGCGCCACGGCGCCAGCCATCCACGTCGTGTCGGTCGCTCGGTCTCGGCCATCGATCCCCAGGACCTTCCTTGTGGGCCTCGCGTCCCGTTCCTCACCCGCCTGCGCCCGTCCCCACCCGGAGGGGAACACTGCGCCGCGGCCATCACACGACCGGCGGAGCCTCCATCAGGCGACGAAGCTCGTCGTCCGCGCGCAGCTCGCGCTCGATCTCCTCTTCCACCTCGGCCGGCGTGCCGACCGGCCGGACCACCAGCACCGGGCAGCTCACCAACTGCAGCAGCTTGCTCGCCACCGAGCCGAACACGTAGCGCGCCAGCCCGCTCTCGCCGTGGGTGCTCATGATGATCACCTCGGCGTTGCGGCGCCGCGCGAAGCCCGCGATCGCGGCCGCCGGGTCGTGCCCGGCGAGCACCTCGGGCTCGATCGTGAAGCCGCTGATACGGGCGGCCACCTGGGCCAGGTAGTGGCGCGCTCCCTCGATGCGCGCTCGGTCGAAGCGGCTCAACTCCTCCTCGCCCAGCAGACCGCGCTGCGAAGGCTGGATGACGCGCAGCAGGTAGACGTGCGCCCCCGGCTCCGCGACGTGCGACACCTGTTCGAGCGCGCGTTCGGCCAGTTTCGAGCCATCAAGCGGGACAACAAGTGTGCGATACATGGCGCCCGCCTCCTGCTCGCTCTCCCTGGCCTCATGCTCCGGTGGCGCGCGTAAGGTGTCTGTCCGGCAAGATGAGACAAGGGGTTGGCTGCGCGTCGGGTATTGCCCCACAGCGCGCTATCCTGATGAACGATGTCGTGCTTCCATCTCGACCTCGCCCTCCTGACGGACCGCCTCACGCGCGGACCGCGGCGACGGGCCGCGGTGACCCTCGCGCTGCTCGCGCTCCTCGGCGTGACCTGGCTGCTCGAGGCGTGGCGCGGCGCCTGGTACGTATTCGCGCCCGAGCTGCTGCTCGCCGCGGCCTTCGCCGCCTGGGTCTGGTTGCTCGGCTGGCGGGTACGCCCGCGGAGCGGCGCGTGAGCCGCCGCCTCTGGTGGGCCGCCGGGGCTGGTGCGGGTGCGGCGCTGGCGAGCGCGCTCCTCGCCCGTCGCGCCGGGCGTCGCGGAACGGCCCGCCGTGCGGCCCCGCCGGCACGGCGCCGCCGGCGAACGCCGCGCTGGCTGCGCCTGCTGCTCTTCCTCTGGCTGCTGTCCGAGTACCTGCCGGCCGGCGCCGCGCCCGAGCGCGCGGAGTCGCCGCGCCGCTCGTCTTCCGCGTACGGAGGGCCGAGCGCGGGGGCGGCGGATGGCGCGTGGCGCGCCACCGACCTGCTGTGGCTGGCCGCCGGCGTGCTGCTGTTGGCGGCCTGGGCGACGCTGCCCGGCCGTGAGCAAGGCGTGCTCGTCGGCTGGAGCCAGCTCCTCCTGCTCGGAGCCGTTCTGTGCCTGGCGGTGCTGCTCGCGCTGCAGGTGCGCCACGCGCTGGCGGGACGACAGCAGCGCCGCGGCGGGCCACGTCCGGTTACCCCCTCGGCGGACCGGCCATACGCTGCCCATCGTGCGAGCTACCCGAGCACGCCTCCCGCGGCGCCGGTCGGCCAGAGGCTGACGCCATGACGAATCCCATCGCCGCCGTCATCGACGCGCTCAGCCCGAACGAGCCGACGCTCCGCGCCGAGACCGGGCGGTGCGACGCGCCGCCGCGCGACGAGCCCGGCCGACGTCGCACGCCGCTCTATCTGCTTGGCATCGTGCTGCTGTCACTGCTCGTGGTCTGGCCGATGTGGCAGCACGGCAGCAACATCACCGTCGATGGCAACCTGCACATCGCACGGATGATCTCGCTTGACCAGGAACTGGCCGGCGGGCAGTTCCCGGTACGTTGGAGCGGGCGCGAGAATCAGGGCTTCGGCTATCCGGTCTTCAGCTACTACCAGCCGCTGGGCTACTACCTGGGCGTGGGGCTTCACCACCTCGGGCTGCCTTACGCCATCGCGCTCAAGCTCATGGTCTCGCTCTCCTTCACCATCGCCGGGATGACGATGTTCCTGCTCGCCCGTCGCTGGTGGGGCCGAAACGGCGCCCTCGCCGCCGCCGTCATCTTCATGTTCGCGCCGCCCCTGATCGACTCCGCCTACCGGTTTGCCGACGTGGGCGAGATGCAAGCGATGAGCCTGTGGCCGGCGGTGGTCTGGGCGGTGGACAAGACGGCCCGCGACCGGCGCTGGCGATGGGTCTTCGTGCTGGCGCTGCTGACCGCCATGGTCTTCATGGCGCACAACTTCATCGCCTTGATGGCGCTGCTCACCGTGGGCGCGTACGTCGCCGTGCTCGTGTGGCAGCGGCGGACGTGGCGAGTCGCTGCCCGCCCGGCGCTGGGAGTCGCCTGGGGATTCGCCCTGGCGGCCTTCTTCCTCGTGCCGGCGGTGCTGGAGATGGGCTACCTCCGTCCGCCGAACCGCCAGGCGCTGCTCGGCTCGCAGCGCACCATCCTGCAGTTCCTGCAGCCGGTATGGGGATTCGGCCTGCCCGGCTCGAAGCGGATCTTCCCCGGTGCGAGCCTCGGCATCACCAGCCTCGTGATCGCCGCGTTCGCGCTCGCCCTGCCCCTGCTGGGCGTGCAGCGCATCAGTCGCTGGCAGCTCACGCACCTCGCGTTCGGCCTGGTGGGCTTCCTGGCGGCGTTCCTCCTGCTGAGCCCGCTCTTCGGCTGGATGTGGGTGGTGCTGCCGTTCCTGACCCGCGGCCAGTTCACCGCCCGCGCGCTGCTGCCCGCCTCGTTCTTCGCCGCGCTGCTCATCGGCGGGCTGGTCTCCTGGCAGCGGCCGGGCCGCTGGGTGCTGTCCTCGGCCCTCGCCGGCGGCGGGCTCGTCGCCGCGCTCGCGGGCCGCTCGTGGGAGGCGGCCGTGGCCTTCGCCGGCGTCGCCGTCATCACCTGGTTCCTGCCCGCCCGCTGGACGACGCGCGCGCTCGTGCCGACCGTGCTGGCGTTTGCCGTCGTCGTGGGCATCTCCTTCGCCTGGCCGGCCGGCTGGCAGCCGAGCTCGGACAAGGCGTTCCTGCGGAACGCCGCCCTGGTGAACGGGATCGCCGACTACGGCGCGGTGGCCATGCCCAAGTGGGTCCAGCCGCCCACGCCCGGCGGCGTGCCGCTGGAGAAACCGCCGGGCATGCCGCCGGCGAACGTGCCGCTCGGCGCGGCCTCCGTCCAGGTGGAGCAGTACTACAGCGAGTACCAGGAGTACCGCGTCGTCGTGCCCACCTGCGCTGAGCTCGCCGCAACCGATCACCCCTGCCCGCCGGGCACGACTCAGAACAAGGCGCTCATCCAGTTCAACACCGTCTACTGGCCGGGCTGGAAGATGCGCCTCATCAGCGGCGCGCCGGTCAACTTCGACATCCACCCGCAGCTCGGCACCATGCTCACCACGCTCGAGCCGGGGACGTACGACATCGTGCTCGAGCTGGAGAACACCTGGCCACGAACCCTCGGCAACTGGACGACGCTCGTCTCCCTCGCCGCGCTGCTCGCCGCCGTCATCTGGACGGGCACGCGCGCGCTGCGCCGGCACGCACGTCAGCCGGAGCGCCGCCCGGCAGCGCGCCCGCGCGCAGGCGGGAGCCCTGGGGGGCGCCACAGCGGCCCTTGGCGCGAAGCGTCAGGTCGGGGGCACGAGCGGCCGTTGCGCTGATTAGTAGGTAACAGCCGCAGCGGCTCTTGCCGCGAAGCGGCAGGTCGGGCTACACGCGAGGCTCGCGGGGATTAGGTAGATAACAAGGCCGCAGCGGCTCTTGCCGCGAAGCGGCAGGTCGGGAGGATCGTCAATGAGTTGGAAGTGCTGGTTCCAACCTGGAACGGCGACGATCGGCGGACAGGAAGTTCGGGGCATCGCACGGTACCGCAACGACGAAGCCAGAGTAATCAGGTTCGAGCGGGTGCACCGCATCAGCGTTTCTCCGGGTACGGTGCCGCCGTCACCGCATGACGAGGACATTCCTCTCGCAGACTTCACGCCGGACCCCGACTCGGCGGCGTTGTGCCCCGTCGAAGGCACCCAGGGCGGTCGCGGGGTCTCGTAGGCACACGAGGAGGATGAGGTGGCGCTCACATCGGAGCGGTTGCGCGAAGTTGTTCTGGAGCTGCTCTCCCGGCCGGGGCACGAGAAAGTGCGCTCGCTCGTTTACGAGCTACTGATTCACGGCTTGGGCGCCCGAAGCACGGAGGTGGACTTCGAACGGGGCGTGCCGGAAGTTCACGGCCGCATTGACGCACTGCTGGGCCGCACCGTCTTCGAGTTCAAGAGCGATCTTCGCCGGGAACAGCGCGCCGCCGCAGAAGAGTTGACGCGCTATCTGAGCGACCGTGAGGCGCAGACCGACGAGCACTTCGTGGGCATCGCCACCGACGGCGCAACCTTCCTCCCCTATGAGCTTCGGCATGGCCACCTTCGTGCGTTGCCCGGTTACACGCCATCGGCCGACCGGCCGCGCGACCTTCTGGCATGGCTGAGCGCCGCTGTCGCCGTCGCCGCCGACCTTCCGCCGACGCCGGAGGTGGTGACGCGCGAGCTGGGCCGCGGCAGCCTGGCCTGGCACGTGGCCCGCGAGGAGCTGGCCGGACTGTGGGCTGAGGTCAGCGACCACCCCGACGCGCGCCTCAAGCGGAACCTCTGGGCGCAACTCCTGGAGCGCGTGTACGGTTCACCCGTCGCGGCCGACGACCTGTTTTTCCAGCACACCTACCTGACCATCGTGGCGAAGACCATGGCCGCTCACGTGCTCGGCGCCGCCACTGCTGCGAACGCGCCCGAACCGGCCGACCTGCTCTCCGGCCGGCCCTTCCAGGAAGCGGGCATCGCCGGAGCGGTAGAGGCCGACTTCTTCGACTGGCCGTTGGCGGCCCAGGGCGGGGCGGAGCTTTGCCGGCGAATTTCGCTGCAAGCGGCGCGGTTCCGCCTGCGCGACGTGGTAACCGACGTGCTCAAGGGGCTGTACGAGTCGCTGGTGGACCCGGAGCAGCGCCACGACCTGGGCGAGTACTACACCCCCGACTGGCTCGCCGCCCGCGTGTGCGAGCGCGCCATCGACCGGCCGCTGGAGCAACGGGTGCTGGACCCCGCTTGCGGGTCGGGGACCTTTCTCTTCCACGCCGTGCGCCGGTTCCTGGCCGCGGCCGACCAAGCCGGCCTCAGCAACCGGGACGCCCTTACTCAGTGCACGCGCCAGGTCCTCGGTGTCGATGTTCACCCGGTCGCGATCCAGATCGCCCGTGTCACCTACCTGCTCGCGTTGGGTGAAGGACGGCTGCGGGACCACCCGCCACTTTCCATCCCGGTCTACCTGGGTGACTCGCTCCAGTGGAACACCCGCGGCTTCCTGGCCGAACGCGAGGTGTTGATCGAGGTGCCGGAGGGCGGGCCGCTGCTGGAGTTCCCCTTCGCCGTCGCCCGCGACCCCGCGCTCTTCGACGCCGTCATCGAGCGAATGCTGGACCTCAGCGCCCAAGGCGCGCCGGCCGAGGCGCTGCGCGGCTGGCTCGCCCAGCAGCCCGGGCTCGACGACCACGCAATCGGGGTGCTCGCGAAGACCTACGAGCACCTGCGGGCCCTCCATGAGACCGGGAGGGACCACATCTGGGGCTTCGTGGCCCGCAACCTCGCCCGGCCCGTCTGGCTCTCGCAGACGGGGCAGCGGCCCGACGTGATCGTGGGCAATCCGCCATGGCTGGCATTCAATTACATGTCCTCAAAGAGCCAGGCGAACTTTCGGAAGGAGTGTCAGAGGCTAGGAGTGTGGGTCGGGGGAAGGGGGATCACTCCTCACCAGGACCTCTCGGCCTACTTCTTCGCCCGCTGCGCCGAGCTTTATCTGAAGCTCGACGGCACCATCGCCTTCGTCATGCCCTACGCCGCCATGAGCCGTCGCCAGTTCGAAGGCTTTCGGAGCGGCCTCTTCGCGCGCCGTCGCCGCAGTGGCCACGACCCGAACGATGCCTATGCGGCGGTCAGGTTTGCTCAAGCCTGGGCCTTCTCCGATGAGGTGCAGCCCCTCTTCCCCGTGCCTTCCTGCACCCTGTTTGCCAAGCGCATCCCGTTCGAAGCGGACCGGGGGTCGCCGGCGACAGTCCAGGCGGCAGCGGGGACGCTGCCTCGGCGAGATGCTACACGCGCCGAGGCAGAGCGAGCACTGGCGTGGCGCGAGACGTCATGGCCCGCGCTGAGCGACGAAGAAGCAGGCTCGCCCTATCGGAATGCCTTTCATCAAGGGGCCACGATGGTGCCGCGCGTGCTGTGCGTCGTGGAGGCGGCTCCGCCCGGGATGCTGGGCGTCGACCGCGCCGCTCCCAAGGTCAAGAGCCATCGGTCGTCCCAGGAAAAAGGTCCCTGGAAGTTTCTGCCGGCGCTGACCGGCAACGTCGAGGCCCGGTTCCTGCGTGCGCTTTACCTGGGCGAGTCAGTGGCACCGTACCGGCTTCTCCAACCGCTGCAGGCCGTCATCCCGTGGGAACAGACGGGCAATCGCTTGCTCGACGCAGATGGAGCGCTGCGGGAAGGATACCATCACTTGGCCCGATGGATGGCCGACGCTGAGCGGCTGTGGCGGCAGCACGGACGGAACGACGTGAGCTTCCTGGACCAGTTGAACTACTACGGCAAGCTCTCCGCCCAACTACCACCCGCGCCGCTCCGCGTGGTGTACAGCAAGGCCGGTAAGTTGCCCGCGGCCGCACTCCTTCGAGATCCCGGCGCGGTGTGTGACCACACGCTGTACTGGGCGGCCGTTCAAACAGAAGCGGAGGCCCGTTACTTGTCTGCCGTCCTGAACAGCGAGACGGCCCGTGCCCTCGTAGCCGACCTGCAAGCGCGGGGGCAGTGGGGCGCTCGCCACTTCGACAAGGTGATGTTCGAGCTACCCATCCCCAGCTTCGACCCGGCCGACCCCCTGCATCAGGCGCTGGCGGCTGAGGCTGCGCGGGCCGAGCAAGTCGCCGCCCAGGCACCGCTGAAGGACGGCGAGCATTTCGTGCGGGCAAGGCAGCGCGTTCGCCAAGCGCTGAGCGAGAACAGTGTGGCACAAGATATCGAGCGGTTGGTGACACAGCTACTCGCGTAGGGACCATGGAGGGCTCGCCGCGCCGCCGAAGCCGGGGCTAGCGTGGTGGGGACTCCCAGACATTTGACGCGGTCCGCGGAGAGTGCCTTATGCCGTTGGTGACGTGCTCGGGATGTGGGACCCAAGTGGAGATCCCGACTTCCCGCAAGTACGACGGCGTTGTTGCCTGCAAAGGGTGCCGGCAGAAGATATCGGTGACAATCGCGAATGGCGAAGTCGTGAAGTCCGCTCCAGCCATAGACCGAGAGCTGCTCGAAGGTCTGACCACTCCCCCGATCCCAGCGGATCTCTATGCAGACTACGAAGACGCAGTCCGCTGCCTGGGCTGTGGCGTGCCGCGGGCCGCGGCGGTCATGTGCCGGTACACCGTGCAGCACGCGCTCCTGGCGAGAGGTGCAGCGGACGGTCCGCCCGACAAGATGGTGAATGCGGCCAGGCAGCGGGGGTTGCTGTCGGAGAAGGCGTTTCGGATGTGCAGCACCGCCGTGTTCATCGGAGGAAAGGGCGCGCATCCCCAGGAGCAGCCAGCCGACGAAGTCACGAACGACGACGCCAAGAACTCGATACTGGCAACCAAGACAGTGCTTCGGGAGCTGTTCACCGAGGGTTGAGCCCGCACTTTGCGAGCTCGCCGCGCCTCAGGCACGCCGGCCCGCGCGGCCGTAGCCGTGCGAGCACGATCCGCCGCGCACCTCGCGGCGCGTGACAGGGCTCGAAGGTTCAGACTAGGATAGCCGTGATGGAGCAAGTGGGGGACCCGGCGGCAGTCAATAGGTTCGAGGTGGAGTTGCCCTACCCGACAACGCACACCTTTTATCTGGCCGACGCGCGGGAGTTGGGGGTGATCGCGGACGAGTCAGTACATGCTGTCGTCACGTCGCCGCCGTACGGGAACTTGAAGGAGTACCCGGCCACACGCGGGCAGCTAGGGAACATCGAATCGTACGAAGAGTTTCTTGAGCAGCTTGATAAGGTCTGGGCCGAGTGCCAGCGGATCCTCGTCCCGGGCGGACGGGTGTGCGCGGTCGTCGGGGACGTGTGCCTCTCGCGGCGCAAGGCCGGTCGCCATCGTGTCCTCCCGCTGGCTGCCGACATCCAGGTTCGCGCGCGCAGATTCGGGCTTGATGTGCTGACGCCCATCATCTGGCTGAAGGTCGCCAATATCACGCTCGAGGCGAGCCGCAGTTCGCGGTTCCTCGGGAAGCCATACCTGCCTGGTGGGGTCATCAAGAACGATCGCGAGACAGTTGTGATGCTGCGTAAGCCGGGCGGCTATCGGAAGCCGTCACCACTGATGGAGAGGAACAGTCGGATCCCGAAAGCGGACTACTTCCGCTGGTTCGTACCCGTCTGGACTGACGTCACGGGTGCGAGCACACGCGATCACCCAGCCCCCTACCCGCTCGAGATCCCGCGCCGGCTCATCTCGATGTACTCCTTCGTGGGCGACACCGTGGTGGACCCGTTCTCAGGTACGGGGACGACAGCACAGGCTGCGGCGATGACCGGTCGCAACTCCATCTCGTTGGAGATCGAGCGGGACTATTTCGTGCAGTCGTGCAAGCGTTTCTCGCGGCTGGAGAGTGAGTTGAGCCAGGGGCGACTCATGGACGCAGGTAGTGGGGACGCGGCGATCGCCACGACTGGCATGAGGACGCGGCGCGCGGATGCCGCTACCTGAGGCGTTCATTCAGCACCTGCGCAAGCGCGGCTATCACCCACGCTCCGACAGGCACTCCAACGCATTAGCTGCTGCAATCGTCCAGGATCTCGTCGAGCGCTGCGAGATGATTTCACGAGAGGCACGCTCCGGGAAGCTCGTCTACCAGCTCAATATGGATCTGCGGGTTGGCACTTCTGCCTGGAACGTCGACCTTGTGCTGGGGAGCGGCGAGGCGGCCGTTGTGCCGCCTGGCGCCACGATTGCACGCGAGACGCCATCGGTGGTGCGCATGGCGATCGAGATCAAGAGCGTGATGACCGAGCACCGCAAAGCGGTGAAGAACCGGAAGCGCGACTTTGAAGCGCACCACCAGCACGTGCACGGCTACAACCGGCACGCGATCGTTGGCGCTGTGCTGGTAATTAATTCCGCAGCGGGCTTCAGCTCACCATTGCGGTCTCAGCCAACGGTGCACCGAGATCCTTTAAGGCTCGTCGAGCACTGCATGAGCGAGATGCGCAACGTGAGAGAGAGAGGCGATGCAGGGTCCGGTATGGACGCCAAGTGCGCGATCGTGGTCGATTTCGACAACGTGGACTTGAGCAAGGCGCGGTATGTGGAGGGGCCACCGGCACCACAGAAGGGCGATCCGCTGCACTACGACAGCTTCTTGCAGCAACTGTGCGACAAGTATCGTGAACACTTCGGGCGACAGCCCTAGCATCGCGCCCATGGCCGCCCTGTCTGCTGGCCAGGCAGGCGGCCCGACGGCAGACGCGGTCCGACAACCTCGACCGGGAGCGTGCACCATGACCAGCGTCCATCTCCTGACCGCCGGCTACGCCCGCCGGCCCAACGTCGCGGGCAGCGTCTCGCTCGTCCGCGACGGGGACGCCGCGATCGTGGTCGATCCGGGCATGGTTGTCAGCCGGGCGGCCATCCTCGATCCGCTGGCCGCGCTCGGGCTGGCGCCGGACGCCGTGACGCACGTCTTCATCACGCACCACCACCCCGATCACACCGTCAACATCGGCCTCTTCCCGAACGCCGAGGTGGTCGACTTCTGGGCGCGCTATCGCGCCGACCAGTGGCTGAGCCACCCGGGCGATGGCTACCAGTTCAGCTCGCATGCCACCCTGTGGCGCACACCCGGCCACACGGAGGAGGACGCCACGCTCATCGTCGAGGCGCACGACGCCGTGTATGCGCTCACGCATGCCTGGTGGCGCGAGGACCGCACGCCGGAGATCGATCCGCTGGCCTGGGACCAGGCAACGCTCGAGCGCAGCCGCGAACGCGTGCTCGCCGTGGCTGACATCGTCATCCCGGGACACGGGGCCGCATTCCGCGTGCGCTGAGGCCGGCCCCTCACGGCGTGGGAGAGACGAGCGGGCTGCCCACGGCCGTCGCGCTCGGCGATGCCGGCGGGGTCGACGGCGGCGAGAGATTCGGCACCAGCGTGCGCAGGTAGTTGACCAGGTCCCAGCGCTGCTGTTCGCTCAACCGGTCCTGCCAGGCGGGCATCGCCCCACCGACGCCCTCGCTGATGAAGGCGAAGAGCTGCCAGTCGGGGTGCAGCGGGACGTGCACGGTCAGGTCGAACGGGCGGATCGGCAGCGTGGGCGCCGCCGGCCCGTCGCCGTGGCCGGTGGCGCCGTGGCACACCTGACAGTTCGCCTGATACAGCGCCAGCCCGCGCTTGACCGAGACCTCGTCCGCGGGCACCGGGTTGACCAGCGCCTTCTGCGAGGCGGGGGCGTGGGCGTGCACCCCGAAGACCAGCGCGCCACCGCCGATGACCAGGCCCACCGCCAGGGCCGTCGCGACCGGCCCCGCGTGCGGCGCGGCCGTCCACAGCCGCCGCCACCAGGCGAGCGGCAGCAGCCCGAGCGCCAGCAGCGCCACGCCGAGCGCGACGTTCGCGTCGACGCCTTTCGCCGGGTAGGCGAACGGGTCGTTCGAGAGGGTCACCCGCGCCACACCCGAGGTGTCGGGTACCTCCACCTGGAAGGAGGCGTTGGCGTCGTCCTTCTGCATGCGGCGGATGTTGCCGACCACCTGCCAGACGCCGACCTCACTCAGGTATGGGCCCTCGCCGGTGAACGTATCGACGCTGCCCGCCAGCGGCTTCAGGTCGAGCGTCGACTGGCCGATCTGCGCGCCGAGGAAGTCGAAGCGCAGCTCGACGCGCAGCACCTCGCCGACCTGGCCCCCAGCCGCCGGCACGAGCCGCACCGTGTAGCGATTGTCGCCGACGCGGTTCGGGTCCACGGTGAGCTGCACGTTCAAGTCCGAAGCCGGCGCCTGGTTGCGGTAGACGGTCCGAGCGACGGCATCGCTCTGCTGGCCGCGGCGCGCGAGGTCCAGGTTACGGCCCGGCACGAGGATCACCAGCGCTGCCACGGCCGCCAGGACCGCCGCGCCCAGCCCGGCCTCCGCCCAGGCGCTGCGCGCGAGCAGGAGGCGCAGCCGCCGGGCCGCCTCGGCGCTGTCGGCGCGCCGCACGCGCGGCGAGAGCCACCAGGCGTTGAACGCGGCCAGCGCGAGCAGCGCCGCGACCAGGCCCAGCTTCAGCAGCAGGGCCCGCCCGTATGCCGTGGAAGTCAACGCCGAGACAGTGCCGACCTCCACCAGCGCGTTGAACGCGCCGGTGAGCATCACCACGCTGACCGAGACGACGCCCAGGAGCGC